>JBDLJS010000050.1:0-30236 GCA_039714235.1 Bacteroidota bacterium
TTAGTAGATTATTAAAATTAGAAAGATAAACAGATGAAGTTAGTATTAGCTATTGGAATGTTGCTGGCAATTTTAGCTGGTTGCTCGACTCAAAAAAAACAGGAAGAGGCAAAACCAAATATTATTTACATTCTTGCTGACGATTTGGGTTATGCAGAAATTGGATGCTACGGACAACAAAAAATAGAAACTCCGAATATCGACAACCTGGCAACCAATGGAATGCGTTTTACTCAACATTACGCCGGAGCGCCGGTTTGTGCCCCCTCGCGGTGTGTTTTATTGACTGGAAAACACCTCGGACATGCTCAGATTCGCGGAAATGACGAATGGGCATCGAGGGGAAACGTCTGGGATTTTGAGGCCATGGCAAAAGACCCCAAACTTGAAGGCCAGCGCCCTTTAAAAGCCGGCACCAAAACAATTGGACGTTTGCTTCAGCAGGCCGGTTACAAAACCGGAGTAGTCGGGAAATGGGGGCTAGGAGCTCCTCTAACTGAAGGAATCCCTAACAAACAGGGATTCGACTTTTTTTACGGGTACAATTGTCAGCGGCAGGCACATACTTTTTTTCCCGTTCATTTATGGAAAGACACTACAAAAGTGATTTTAAACAACAAAATGGTACCTCCGAATACCAAATTACCAAAAGATGCCGATTTGTACAACCCTGAAGTTTATGCTGATTACTGGCTCACGGATTTTTCTGCAGAGCTGATGCAAAAGGAGGTTATTAATTTTATAAAAGAGAATAAAGATGAATCCTTTTTTATGTATTATGCCACGCCCATCCCGCACAATCCGTTGCAGGCACCAAAGCGGTGGGTGGATTATTATGTCGATAAATTTGGTGATGAAGAACCTTACGACGGCAGCGGGGGGTATTTCCCGCACCGCTATCCGCATGCAGCTTATGCCGCCATGGTTTCGTATATGGACGAGCAGGTTGGCGAAATTGTGGCCACTCTAAAAGAGTTGGGATTGTACGAAAATACGATTATCATGTTTAGCAGCGACAACGGCCCAACATACAGCGGTGGCGCCGACTCTCCATGGTTCGACAGCGCAAAACCATTTAAAAGTGAACGCGGATGGGGAAAAGGAAATGTTACCGAGGGCGGCATTCGGGTTCCGATGATTGCCCAATGGCCGGGGAAAATAAGTCCGGGAACGGAAACCGATCATATTTCGGCATTTTACGACGTGCTGCCAACTTTATGTGAAATTGCGCAAGTTGACTATCCTGACGAGACAGATGGAATTAGCTTTCTACCCACATTTCTGGCTAAAAAAGAACAGAAAAAACATGAGTTTTTATACTGGGAATTTCCGGCTTACGGGGGCCAGCAGGCAGTAAGAATGGGAAAATGGAAAGGCATTCGCAGAAATATTTTTAAAGATAATCTGAAAATTGAGTTGTACAATCTGGAAGATGATATTAGGGAGTTAAACGATGTTTCGGAACAACACCCGGAAATAGTTAAACAGATTGAACAAATTCTTAAACAAGAACATACGCCTGCTGAATTGGGACGATTCAAAATAAAACAACTGGAAGATTAATATTTAACATCAGACTTTTGTTAAATGAAATATTATTTACGACATTTAGAAAAACTTTAAATCTTTACACAAATGGATGGAAAAACAAAAGCAATTGTTGCACACATTACATGGATTGGCTGGATAATAGCCCTTATTGTAAACTCGAATGAAAAAGACGAATTCGCAAGTTTTTATATTCGTCAGATGTTAGGGCTTTGGATATTCTCGTTGGTTATTAGTTTTATTCCTATTGTTAATATTGTTGGATGGATTATTACCCTTGTTTTTTGGGTTATCAGTTTAATAGGTGCCGTTAATGGTGAAGAAAAACTGATTCCGTGGGTAGGAAAATATTTTCAGGATTGGTTTAAGTCGCTATAAAAGGTAGATGCATAAAAAAAAGACAGGCTACAGACCTGTCTTTTTTGTTTCTAATATTTTGGTTACGGATGTTTATTTCCGTTTTTGCGCTGGTCGCGAAACTTTTTAAACATATGCATTCTGAATTCGTTCTCTGCCTGGTAAAGTTTTAAAACTTTCTTTGGAGGTAAGATTTTTAAAAACTCCTCGTTATACTGGGTACGCATCGTACCTTCTTTTTCCATTGTTTTTGCAAATTCACGCGTGAGCTTCACAATTTCGTCGTCGGTAAGCGTCTCTCCTGCATCCCTGACTTTATTTTCCAGTTCCCGGCGTTTCATCTGGGCCTCCGATTTTTCTTTGTCCATCTGGTTATAAATCGGCCAGAATTTTTGTGCCTCTTCCGGAGTTAAATCCAGGTTTGTAGTTAAAAAAGCTACTTTTTCTGATTTGTATTTTTCCCAAAGCTCTTTATGGCCTGGCCGTTGGGCAAAAGTTGTAATTTGTGTTGTCAGAAATATTGTTAGAGTGATAAAAAATATTACCCGCTTCATGTTATTTTATTTTTCAGTGTTTTCAAAAATTTCGTAATCTGTAAAATTGGCGCTTACATAAGCCACTAAATCTTCATCGCTGAATTTATTTGTCCCGTTCGATTCTTCGAGCAAAGCGAAAAAGGAACCTTCATCCATATCTTCTACAATGTTTAGAATTTCGTAATCAGAATATTCTGTTTGCTCAGCAGTTTCGGCAACCTGCATTGGCATAAATGTTTTTAAAGGCCAGTACACCAGTAAAAATATGAGCGCAAAACTGGCTGCCAGTCCAATTGCCGGTTTAAGGATATTAATAATCCTGAATTGTTTTTTTGGAACAGCCGATTTTTCTGCCTCTATTTTCATGTGCAATCGTGCCGAAAAATCGTCGAAATAGTTTTCAGGAGTTACAAACGGGTTCTCCTTATTCAGTTTCGATAACTCAGGTGCTATGTCTTTTAATTCATCCATTTTTATTTCTAATACGTTTAATTGACTCTATAATTTTAAAAAGGTTTAATTCCAAACAGTTAATCCTGGTTCTTTAAATACTCTTCTACTTTTTTAACTGCATGATGATACGAGGCTTTTAATGCTCCCACCGAGGTGTCGAGTACTTTTGCCATGTCGTCGTACTTCAAATCATCAAAATATTTCATATTAAAAACCAATCGTTGTTTTTCCGGTAAACGTAATATTGCCTTCTGAAGTTTTATCTGAATTTCATCGCCATCTAAAAAAGGATCCGACATCAGGTTTTCCATTAAGTAGTCACTAACTTCGTTCAGAGGCATTATATTTTTTTTCTTTTTCGAATTCAGAAATGTGATTGATTCGTTAGTGGCAATTCTATAAAGCCAGGTATACAGGCTCGACTCTTCGCGAAAATTATCGATGCTTCGCCATACTTTCAAAAAAGTATTTTGAAGAACATCATCGGCATCATCGTGGTTCATTACTATTTTACGGATGTGCCAATACAACCTTTTCTGGTATTTTTTCACCAACACATGAAAAGCAAGATCGCGCTTGTTTTCCTGTTTCAGGTTGGCAATTAATCCACGGTCGTCACTATCCATAAATAAAAATTTACATTATGACACCAAATTATTGAGAAGGTTTAAATTAACCGATAATTCTGAATTTCAGTCCCTCTTCTTTCAGCTTGTTATAAGTGTCGATATCGAACGAATAAAGCTTTGCAGCCCGATGTGAAACATTGGCTTGTTTTTCATTGGTATCGATTAACAAACCCATATTTTGAATTTTTTTTCTGAAATTCCGGGTATCCAGTTTTTGCTCCAGAATAACTTCATAAAGTGTTTGAAGCTCTGTTAAAGTAAATTTTTCGGGAAGAAGATGAAATCCAATTGGGCGATATTTTACTTCTTCTTTGAGTTTTTTCAAAGCTTCCATAATAATTGCTTTGTGGTCGAACAACAGTTTTGGCAGTTTATTAATGTTAAACCACTTTAGTGCTTTGGCCATATTCGATTGTTGCATATCGTGGAAAGCAGGATTGATAAGCGCATAATAGCCGGTTGTAAGAACCCGGTAAAATGGCACCCTGTTTACGCTGCCAAAGGTTTTTACCTGTCGTAAATAAACATCTTCCAGTCCTGTCGATTTTGCGAGTATAAGTTTGGCGTAATTATCTAAGTTTTCATTACCAGGAAGGTGTGTCCCAATCAGCCCCCAATAATCTTCCGTATGATGAATCGGATTCTCATCAAACAATATTTTAAGGTCTTCATAATTATCTTCTTTAGTAAAAAACTGTTTAACAATTTCAGAATTTACCTGCCATAAAAGAACTTTTAGCTTGTTGTTTTTAAACCCAAAGATTACACAATCAACTGAGACATTTTTTAGTATCATGGTGAATATGTTTGAATTAACAAATGTACAAATAGAGGTTAGTTTTTCAATGGCTTTGAAGATTTATTTGTGTACATTTTACAATAAGTGAATTTAAGCATGTTAAGTTTTATTTTACAGGGGGGAGAAGGATAACAAACCTTTTAAAAAAAAATTACCTTTGCACCGCAAATTTTAAGTAAGAAGAATGGCATTAAAATGTGGTATAGTTGGTTTGCCAAATGTAGGTAAATCAACAATTTTCAATTGTTTATCGAGTGCAAAAGCACAATCGGCAAATTTTCCTTTTTGTACAATTGAACCCAATGTTGGTGTAATTACTGTCCCTGACGACAGGTTGATAAAATTATCGGAGATTGATAATCCGAAAAAGGTAATTCCAACCACGGTTGAAATTGTTGATATCGCCGGTTTGGTTAAAGGTGCCAGCAAAGGTGAAGGCCTGGGTAACCAGTTTCTAGGAAACATAAGGGAAACTGATGCCATATTGCATGTTTTACGTTGTTTCGAAAATGAAAACATTGCCCATGTAGATGGTTCTATTAATCCGGTTCGCGACAAAGAGGTAATCGATGCCGAACTTCAATTAAAAGACTTGGAAACAGTTGAAACCCGGATTGAGAAGTTAGAAAAACAGGCACGCCATGGCAACGATCCCAAAACGAAAAAGATGTACGAACTGGCTGTTCGTTACAAAGAAGTTTTGGAGCAGGGAAAATCGGCACGTACATTAAAACTTTACGACGAGGAAGCTCAAATTGCCAAAGAGTTTTTCCTGTTGACTAACAAACCCGTAATGTATGTTTGTAATGTTGATGAGGCATCGGCAAAAACAGGTAACCAGTTTATTGAACAGGTAAAGGAAGCTGTAAAAGACGAAGATGCCGAGTTGCTGGTAATTGCCGGGGCTATCGAAGCCGATATTGCCGAACTGGAGGAGTACGAAGAAAAACAAATGTTCCTTGAAGAACTAGGGCTCGACGAACCGGGGGTAAACAAACTGATTCATGCGGCCTACAGGTTGCTTAACCTGCAAACATATTTTACCACAGGGCCCGACGAAAGCCGTGCCTGGACATTTGTTATTGGTACAAAAGCTCCACAGGCTGCAGGTATAATCCATTCCGATTTTGAAAAAGGATTTATCCGTGCCGAGGTAATTAAATACAACGATTATGTAACATTAGGTTCGGAAAGTGCATGCCGCGATGCTGGTAAAATTGGTGTTGAAGGCAAAGAGTACATTGTTCAGGACGGCGATGTTATGCACTTCAGGTTTAATGTGTAGAGAAAGTTGGAAGTCAGATGACGGAAGATAAGAAGAATATAAAAAAAGGGCTGGCAAATTAACTTTACCAGCCCTTTTTTATTCATTGAAAAACAGATTACCGTTGTGGTTGAGCATCGCTCATATCTTTAACAATTCCGTTTTTATCAACTTTAATTTGTACATCTTTTGCAATTTCCAGAATTATTACCGTTTCTTTTATCTCGGCAATTTTTCCGTAAATACCTCCTGTGGTTACCACTTTGTCGCCTTTTTTCAAACTCTCACGAAACTTACGGGTTTCCTTTTGGCGTTTCATCTGTGGGCGAATCATAAAAAAGTAAAATACAACAACAATCAGCAATAAAGGCAAAAAGCTCATTAACGGATTGCTTTCTCCTCCTTCTGCGGGTTGCATCATCAATAAAATACTATTCAACATGATATAAATTTTTAATTCTTAATAATTAATTTCTAATTGTTCGTTTTTAACTTCGGCAAAAATAACTAAATGTTTTAATTCTTTACTATTTCCGTAAATTTCAATTGTTTTTAACTGTTTCCCAAATAAACCCGACGAGTCGAACTCAATTTCTATTAACCCTGAATTGCCTTGTTTTACTGGTTGTTTGGAAAACTCTGTTTTGATACAACCGCACCCCGAATTTATATTTTCAATGATATAATCTGTCGGGCCGTTATTGGTAAATTGAAAAGTCACGACAACGATTTCACCTGCTTTCAGCTCTCCAAAATTGTGCATTGTTTCTCTAAATACAATTTCGGTTTTTTCTATTGGGAGGGGAGATTTATCCTGATTATTTTCTTTTGTCGATTTCTGACTGCAAGAAAATAATACCAGGGTAACCAGCAAAAAAACAGTTCGGTACATTATTCGCCAATTAATCCGCGTCCGGTTTTATTAATTTTATCTGAACGTTTCAGGTCCTTCAGGGTTTTGTCGAGGATGCCATTAATAAAATTCCGGCTTTTCTCGGTGCTGTAAAACTTCGAAAGCTCGATATATTCGTTCAACGAAACTTTTGTCGGAATGGTTGGAAAATATAGGAATTCGGCTATAGCCAACTGCATTATCAGTATGTCCATAAATGCGATACGATCAACGTCCCAGTTTTTCGAGTGCTCTTTAACTAATTCCTGCAATTCGTCGTGATTAATTATGGTCTTTCTGATAAGCTCTTGGGCAAATTCCTTATCCTCATGGTCTTTAAACATCGGCATCAAACCCTGCCCCGAGTCCGATAGTTCGTTAAATTTTTTCAGTGTTTTGGTAATCATCGAGATTACAAATTCCACATCATCGTTCCAGTAAATGCTCTGTTCTTCCAAAACATTGTACAAATCTTCCGAAACAAGAATTATTTTATTGAAAAGCTTTTCGATAAACCTTCGGTCATCAATATACGAACGGGTTTTATCCTCCATATACCCTTCGTATCCATCCCATTCAAGCATTAACAGATATAGCTCCTTAATCAGTTCGGGCTCATCTTTCCAACTCATCTTTTTTTGTTCCAGATAAAGGTTGAGCTGTTTGTTGTTTCGTAACTGCTGAATTACCTGGTTGGAAATGAACTTTGTATTCGGATGAAGGTCTTCGTATGTAGGTTGATGCTTGTTTCTTTTAATTTCTATCCTGTTTTCGGCATAATTGGTAACTTCTATTACCAGGGCAAACAGGTAATGATAAAGGTCGTACGATTTTTGCAAAGTGAAAAAGAGCTCTTTTTCAGTGTTATTGATTGATTTCTCTTCTGAAGAGTAATAGGCGTACAACACTTGTAACACCTTGGTACGGATAATCCTTCTGCTAATCATTCTCTAATGAACTTCGTAATAATTGGTAACAAAATTACATCTTTTTTTGAATCTGAAAGGAGAAATAATACTATTGAAACGAAATGTTAATAAAATATGAGGGGAATGAATGGTTTGTGGTGATTGATGGTGTTTGAAGTGAAAAATGTTATTGGGTTATCGATATTGTCCGGTTTTTATTGTTGTCTGGTGGCAAATTGAAATAAATACTGCGACTGATTTTTTTTTATCAATTACCAGTGTGACTAATATTACTTCCTGAATTTGGCCAACCATTTTTATTTTTTCTTTCTGTTAACTTCGACTGCTCACTTCGACTTTCATCTTCCTCATCTGCCAACTGCGACTGCTCACTGTGACTGTTTTCTTGCTCTTCTGCCAACTGCGACTGCAAACTTTCTTCCTCTTCTTCCTCTTCCCAGTCAAATTTATCGCGGCGGATGATATATTTTCTGTAATACAGTGCGAGCGTTACACCTGAAATTGCTCCCCACAAATGGCCTTCCCACGAAATATCGGGGTTAATCGGGAAAATTCCCCAGATCATTCCACCATAAAGAAATACCACAACCACTGAAAGTGTGAGCAACCGTACATCGTTTCTTATTATTCCGCTTACAAAATGAAAAGCCGCCATTGCATAAACCACCCCGCTTGCTCCAATATGCCATGCCTCGCGGCCGGCAAGCCACACACAAAGTCCGGCTAAGAAATACATTTGAAAAAAAATCTGATACGATATGCGACGGTAAAAATAAATGAGCATAAAAAGCAGAATGAAAAACGGTATTGAGTTGGATATGAGGTGATTAAAATCGGAATGGATAAATGGTGAAAAGATTATACCCTGAAGACCATTTAAATGATGAGGGTAAACACCCAGTTTGACAAAACTCAATCCTGAAACCTGTTCAACGATTTCAACTATCCAGAATGCTACAATAAAAATTGCCGGGAATACCAGGCTGTGGATAAAAATCCGCTTTTCCATTTCCGGGTCAAGCTTTTTGGGATTGCTGGGATAGTAACGAAATAAGGCCATAATTTTATTTTGTCATTTCGACGAGTAAGCGAGGAGAAATCTGCGTTAAAATGAGATTTCTCGTTCGTACCTCACTTCAAAGTGACAATTATACATCTAATAGTTCTTTTATCAGTCCCACAAACTCAAATATCTCTTCTTCAGTGGTATCGAAAGAGGTCATCCAGCGCACTTCGGGTTTTGTTTCGTCCCAAATGTAAAAGAAGAACCGCTCCTGTAAAGGCTCAATAATTTTCCGGGGAACGACTGCAAAAATTCCATTGGCATCAACCGGTTGCGTAATATTTATCTCCTTTATTTTGGCAACCTCATTTTTCAGCAGTTTTGCCATTTTGTTTGCGTGGGCAGCTGTACTTTTCCATAAGTCGTTTTCGAAATAGGCCACGAACTGTGCGCCCACAAACCGCATTTTCGAATACAATTGCATACTTTGTTTCCTGATATATTTTGTCAGGCCTGTTAATTCAGGATTAAAAAACAGGACAGCTTCTCCCATCATCATCCCGTTTTTTGTCCCGCCAAACGATAAGATATCTACTCCACAATCTTTTGTAAACTCTCTGAAACTCATGTTTAATGAAATAGCAGCATTAGCAATCCGTGCCCCGTCCATGTGAAGGAGCATATTATTTTCATGTGCCAAATTGGCCAGTGACTTTATCTCATCAGGCTGGTAAACCGTTCCCATCTCTGTAACCTGCGAAATGGAAATTACCCGTGGTTGCGAGTGGTGTTCGAAGTCAAATCCTTTTAAGTGTGGTTTTATCAGTTCTGGAGTAATTTTTCCGTTTTCGGGTTCCACCGGAAGCAACTTACATCCTGTAAATTTTTCGGGTGCACCACATTCATCTTCCTGAATATGGGCAGTTTCGGCACAAATGACAGAATGAAAACTTTGGGTCACAGTAGAGAGCCCCAAAACATTGGCCCCGGTACCATTAAAAACAAAAAATACCTCTGTATCCTGTCCGAAATTTTCTTTAAAAATCCCTATTGCTTTTTGCGTGAAGTGGTCGTCGCCATAACCAACAACATGCCCTGTATTAGCATCTTGCATGGCTTTAAATACTTTAGGGTGTACACCTGAGTTATTGTCGCTTGCAAATCCTTTATTCATTGAAATATTTTTACGTCAAAGTCGCAAAGATGTTAAGTCTCTTTTTAATAAAGAAACTTCTTTGTAACTTTCCATGTGTTGTTATCACATATAAAGAAATAAAAAAACAAAATCAATAAAAAATGGATCAGTCAATACCTTTGTCTCAAAAACTTTATTTGCTTGGAATCCACCCTCAGAAAGGAGGAATGGTTAGTGGTGCATACACTGCAATGGATTATATTCTGCTGGGCAGCCTTTTTCTTGAACTTTACCTGAATAAAAACATCCGGTTCGAAAACAAACGGATTATTGTGCTTAATACGAAATCGGAAACAGAAGTTCACCGGTTTTTGCTGCAAAAGTTTAGCAAGGCAAAATCTCCTTTAAAAATCTCGCGTTGGATTAATAAGTTATATTTTTCAATGAAATATATCCGTCGCGAGATTCAGCAGGGGCTGGTAGATAAAAGGTTAATTAAAATGGAGCCCAAACGATTTCTGTTTTTTAAATGGAAAAAGCCGGTTATTATGAACAAACCGGTTGTGTACCGCCTGGTAACTGAGGTACAAAACCACGTTTTTAAAGGAACAACCGACGAGGAGGAGATAATGTTATTGTCGTTACTCAAGCCGGCAGGATTAATCAGACGATTGTTCCCGGAAGCACAAAAACGGAAACAAGCAAAAAGCAGGTTAAAGCAAATGTTGGTAGAAAACCAGGTGTCGAGAGCTGTTGCCGATGCCATTTCGGCTGCTCAGGCTGTTGCCGCTTCGGTTGCAACAACTGCAGCTACATCTGCCGCTACTGGATAACTAATTAAAGCATGCAAACCATAAAAAAAATAGTGTTGTATGTAACCGGCCCCGGTGTAATTGCTTTCGAGGCAGTTGTCCTGTTTATTCATCTTTTTACACCAACCGATACCAAACCCTGGATTATTGGGGGTTTGTTCGTTTTCTTTCTTGTATTTATACCACTTTATTCTGTTGAATATTTTCGACAGAATTTTGGGAAGGAGGAATATAAAAAAATTAGGTTTAAAAAACGAAATAAAAGAACAGAGTGGGAGGGTGGTAATATACATGGAAAAACGCCCACCGAGGTTGAGCGTCCCGGAAGGCTGTTTAACAAATAGGTTACTCTTCATTTAACCATTCAATTATTCTTTTATTCATTGGACTGGCTGCCGGGCCGACAAAATCAACTACAGTTCCATATTCGTCAACCATAAACTTTTGAAAATTCCAGCGTACTTTTGCATCCAGCGTGCCGTTTTCTTCACTGCTGGTCAGCCATTTATAAACAGGGTGGGCATTTTCTCCTTTAACCGGTATTTTTTCCATTAACTGAAAACTAATATTGTAATGCGAGCAAAATTCCCTGATTTGTTCGTTGGTTCCGGGTTCCTGTTTGCCAAAATCGTTACAGGGAAAAGCAACTATTTCAAAGTCGTCGCCTCCGTACTCTTCGTACAACTCCTGCAGTTTTTTATATTGGGGCGTTAAAGCACATTCCGAAGCAGTATTTACAATCAAAACCTTTTTCCCTTTTAACGATGAAAACCGGAATTCTTTTCCTTCAATTGTAGTGGCGGTAAAGTCGTGCAATGTTTTAATTTGCCCGGCATCCTGAATGTTTGCCAATAAAAGAATTATGCTGATTAGAAATTTCATTTTATAAGCCTTTTAAAATCAAAAGTTATTAAAAATACCACAATTGTTGTTAATAAAAAAACTAAGTAAGGAAGCCATATTTAACTATCTTTGGTTTTTTACCAGAGCAGAGATTACGTATGGAGAATTTTATTGTTTCAGCGCGAAAATACAGGCCCGATTCTTTTGAAACGGTGGTTGCTCAATCGTCGATAACAAATACATTAAAAAATGCAATTAAAAGCAACCAACTTGCGCATGCCTATTTGTTTTGCGGTCCTCGTGGAGTGGGGAAGACCACCTGTGCACGTATTTTTGCTAAAACGATAAATTGTACCAACCTTAATGCCGATACCGAAGCCTGTAACGAG
Source organism: Bacteroidota bacterium (assembly GCA_039714235.1). Taxonomy (GTDB): domain Bacteria; phylum Bacteroidota; class Bacteroidia; order Bacteroidales; family Prolixibacteraceae; genus Draconibacterium. Next base: position 11,590 of record JBDLJS010000050.1, read on the forward strand.
TGCGAATCGTGCAAATCGTTTAATACCAGCCGGTCGTTTAATATTCACGAGCTGGATGCTGCTTCGAATAATTCGGTGGATGATATCCGTAACCTGACCGACCAGGTTAGAGTTCCGCCGCAAATGGGGAAATATAGTGTTTATATCATCGACGAGGTACACATGTTGTCATCAGCAGCTTTCAACGCTTTTCTGAAAACGCTGGAAGAACCGCCGAAACATGCCATATTTATTCTCGCAACTACCGAAAAGCATAAAATTATTCCAACCATTTTATCTCGATGCCAGATTTTCGATTTTAACCGCATTGGCGTTCCTGAAATTGCCGGCCATTTGGAATATGTGGCAAAAAGCGAGGATGTTGAGATTGAAAGCGAGGGATTAAATATTGTTGCCCAGAAAGCAGACGGCGCCATGCGCGATGCACTTTCAATATTCGACCAGATTGTTAGTTTTTCGGGGAAAAAGGTTACATACCAGGATGTGATTACCAATCTTAATGTATTGGATTACGATTACTATTTCAGGTTGGTTGACGAATTCTTAAAAAACAATGTTACCGAAGTGCTGGTGATATTTAACGAGATTTTGAGTAACGGTTTCGATGGACATCATTTTATAACCGGTTTAAGCAGCCATTTTCGCGATATTCTGGTTTGTAAAGACCCGGTAACCGTACAGTTGCTTGAAGTAGGAGGTGAAATAAAAGAGCGTTATAAAAATCAGGCTGCAAGTGCCGACAGCAGCTTTTTATTGGATGCACTGCAAATTAGCAACGAATGCGATATTCATTATAAAACAAGCCAGAACAAAAGGCTGTTGGTTGAACTTGCCCTTATTCGGATAGCCCAGCTAACCTTAAAAAAAAAATAGCTGACGCGGAAGATGATATTCTCGAGTCCATTTTTTCGGGCGAAGAGAAACAAAAAACAGCTCAACCACCCCAGGCCCAGGTACCTCAAAAAACTGAAGCAAAAAGGCCTGAACCGCCAAAAGTAGCACATCCCAAAAGAATTGTTAAACGAACGGTAAAAAGTACGGCAACACCATCGGTAAAAAAGGCATTAAAAGGCGAATTCGAAGAAAAGCATATTTCAGCGAAGGAGCAACACCAGATGTATTCAAAAGCCAATGAGACTGAGGAATTTACAGAATCTGAATTGAAACAAAAATGGCTGGAATATTTGCTAAAGTTGGTAGACAGGCCAAACCTTAGATCTACTTTATCTGAAGTTCCCAAACTGGAAAAAGATTTTAGTCTGGTTTTGAAAATTGATAATCGTATTCAGGATGAACTAATCGGTTCTATTAAGCCTGATCTGGTTTCGTGGTTGCGTAAAGAATTGAAGAATTCGAAAATTGTTTTAAATACAATAATAACTGAAACAAATAAGGCAAAGGTTGTTTATACCGATGAAGAGAAATACAGGGAAATGGTAAAGAAAAATCCACAACTTGCCCAGTTAAAAAAGAAATTCAATCTTGATTTTTAAAATGTCGGGTTATATCCGTCTTTCAATAAATTTTAAATAACCTAAATGAAGATAATCGGGAAAAAGTATAAAATTAATTTTGCCATAGTGGGATTAGTAATCTCGTTTTTATTATTAGGTTGTACCCAGTCTAAGAAAGAAGAGTATTTAACGAAAATATTCAACGGTGAGTTTGACGAATTGGGAACAGAAACCGGTTATATAAATTCTTCGGGGGACACAGTAATTGCATTGGGAAAATATTACTATTGTTATACTGATACTTTCAGGAATTACGCAATAGTTCTGGAAAAAGGAGGCAGGTGCATTGCCATTGACAAGCATGAAAAGGAATTATTTGAGATTTTCTGGTACGATAACGGACCAGATTATATTTCTGAAGGGCTTTTTCGTATTAAAAAAAATGAGAAAATCGGTTATGCCAATAAAGATGGGGAGATAATGATAAAACCTCGGTTTGATTGTGCATTTCCTTTCCAAAATGGGAAAGCCAAGGTGTCAGTTGATTGTGAAACAGTATTTGAAGGTGAATACAGAAGATGGGAAAGCAAAAACTGGTTTTATATTGACAAACAAGGAAAGAAAATAGAATAACCTTTACTTTTCTGTATTACGGTGCCAATCTTTTTTTTAACCATTTATTGTTCGATTTTTCATAAGTAATTCTGTCGTGCAGACGGTTCTCGCGTCCTTGCCAGAATTCGAATTTTACCGGTTTTACATGGTAACCACCCCAGTTGTCAGGCCTGCCCGGATCTTTCCCATGCAATTTAATTTTTAGCGCGTCAAATTCTTCTTCAAGGAACTCTCTCGAAGAAATTTCGGCACTTTGGTCTGATATTACCGCTGCAATTTGGCTCTGATGCGGTCTGGAATTAAAATACCGGGTTGAAAGTTCACTGCACGTTTTTTTAGCAAATCCTGTAATCCTAACCTGCCGCTCAAGTTCAGGCCAGAAGAAATGTAATCCGACTCTGGCATCTCTTTCTATCGATATTCCTTTCCGGCTGTTATAATTGGTATAGAAAGTAATTTTTTCAGTATCAAATCCTTTTAATAAAACTATCCGTGTTTCAGGAAATCCATTGGTGCCAATTGTACTCAACGACATGGCAGTAGGTTCGTTCACCTTTGCCTGTACCGATTCGTTAATCCACTGCCTGAACTGGTCAAACGGATTCTGTTGAGTATTTTGTTCCGATAATTCATTCAACCTATATTCATTTCTGATTGATTCTAATTTCATTTTTATTTTGACTAATATTTTTTATTAAACAGAACTCCCCTGAACAATTTACAACTCGTCGTGTTTTAATTTAAGACACAAAGGTATTTTATTAAAAAATAATACGATGAGAATATTAATAATTATTTCGATGATGGTTTTTTCGGCAACAGTTTTTGCCGGTAATGCCACCGGAAAACTTGAAATAGGAGACAAGGCTGTTTTAACAGATGCTAAAATGATTGATGTTTCCGGTGAAAGTATTTCCATTGATGATGTAAAAAAGAAGAATGGCGTTTTGGTATTGTTTTCTTGTAATACCTGTCCGTTTGTTATGCGATGGGAAGGAAGATACAGTGATATAAAAAAATGGGCTGACAAAAATGAGGTAGGAATGATTGTATTAAACTCCAATTATCAAAAACGAAGTGGCGACGATTCGCTGGAAGCGATGAAGCAGCACGCGAAAGAGAAGCATTACAACTTTTATTATGTTGTTGATAAAGAGAGCAGGGTTGCCAATGCTTTTAGAGGACAAACTACGCCACATGCATTTTTGTTCGATGGTAATCTCAACCTGGCTTACAAAGGGGCTATAGATGATAGTTATGAGAGTGCCGATGAAGTTTCTCAGCATTACCTGAAAGATGCTATAACAAGCCTGGGAAAAGGAAAAAAGGTAGCTGTTGCACAAACAAAACCTGTTGGATGCAGCATAAAGCGAAAAGTAGAATAGTTTTTAGTTATTGATTTTAAGGTAGCTTTTACCTCAGGGTAAAAGCTTTTTTTATTTCTCAAAGAAGCTGAAATTTACCTTTCCGTAGTTCCTTATTTCTTTAAAATCCGGATGGTTGGAGAAGTCATATTCTTTTGGGTGTTCAATAATAAAAATGCCATTATCATTGAGTATGCCGGCATTTAAAACAGCATTTGGCACTTTATTAAATTCTGGTAAATCAAATGGGGGATCGGCAAAAATAATATCAAAGGTATCGGTTGTTTTTCTGAGAAATTTAAAGACATCAGCTTTAAAAACAGTTACATTATCAATTTCTAAAGCCTTTACAACATCGTTTATAAACTTGTAGTGGTTAAAATTTAATTCCACCAAAGTGGCTTTTTTACAGCCCCGGCTTAAAAATTCGTACCCCATGCTTCCGGTTCCTGAAAACAGATCGAGTATATTTTTATTGGAGAACTCGTAACGGTTTTCAAGTATGTTAAAAAGTGCTTCTTTGGCAATATCGGTTGTTGGTCTCGCTTTGAACTTTTTGTTTGGCTTAAAAATCCTTCCTTTATATTTTCCTCCAACTATTCGCATACTTAATAAAATAACAGAATGTTTTCCGAAATCACCTCTTCAGTGATATTTTTTGAAAATGTCAACCCTGATGGAGAGAGTCTGGTTATTGCTCCAAAGTACTTTTGAAGGTTACTGCCCGATTTTTCGGCATGAGAAGATTTCCCTGCGTAAAATAGCTCTGTTGTATTTAATGCAATCTTCATTTTTTTTAACGTGGCCAGTACAAAATAAACCACATCGTTGGAGTGATTTATTTTAAAACTGTTGCTCATCATCACACCGTCGTTTCGAAATAATATCAGGTAAATAATATTTTCGTTATAGAATATGATAACACCGTTTTTATCCCCGGTATCAGGTAGGTTTTTTATTAGCTGTTTAACCGGATGAACAATTTTACATTCCCCGATTGAATTATGAATAAAATTATTTAATCCATCCGGCAGAGCAAATAATAACCTCGAGTTTAAATTGTCAATCCTGTTTTCTGCAAAGTCGGTCTTTTTACTTCTTTCAAAAAGAATATGGGTAATATTATTTTTCGATTCGTTCAGGTACAATTGTTCGGGAACCAGGGTATATTTTTCGCTAAAAACAATTACCCTTGTTTTCAGAAAAGGTTTCTGTAAAATTTCTTCAGACTGATTCCATTCGCTAAACCGGCGTGTGACCAGGTTGCTGCTGCTTATGGTTAACAAGGTATCTTTAAAAACCAGTAATTTATTGTGAGGATCTACTATAGAAAAAGAAAATCCATTCAGGCTAACCTGAATGGATAATATATATTCGTACGTTTTTTCGAGATCGAATGATTCTTCCGTAATTAATTCATGCATTTGGTTTACTCCCAGTTCCCTGCATTGTTATTTGTTTCGGTTAGCGAACCAACCCTTAATCCCGGATATTTTTCGTTGGTACGGCGCTGGTCGTTTAGGTTAATAACCAATTGTTCGTCCAGTCCGCGAAGAATTATATTGTTATGTGCTTTAGCTTCAAATACAGGAACTTTAATACCCGAGCCTGTGGTGATTATTGTTCGCCCAAGATGAAATTCGGTTTGTTCGCCAGGAACAGGAACATATCTTAAGCTGGTGGCGTCATAGTCTTTCCCATAAAGAGCTTCCAGAACACTTTCTCTGATAGTATCCCGAATAATGAGGCCCATTTCAATCGCTTTCTTTTCAGATATTTTCGCTTCAATCATACTATCGGTTAATTCGCCAATCGCGCGTACATTTCTTACCGAGTCGTACTGAACAAAATAGACCAGTGTATCCCAGCTTCCACAAAACTCTCCATAAACGTCTTTATAAGCTAACTGTGCCTTCCTTATATCTTTTAATTTTGCAACTGTTGCTTCGTAGCGGGCATCTTTTTCTTTTCCGAAATCAATCGGTCGCTGAATACTTGTATATATAAAATATACCAATGCAATAGCGGCAATAAATAGTAAAATTTGAATTACGGTTCTCATTTTTATAGTTTTATAAGTTCATTTTTCGTTTGCATGCAAATTTAAAAAAAAAAATAAATTAGCTTCCTTTACAGAAAGTTATTTTAGCCTGTATGATTAAAAATCATTTAAAAGAGGTATTAATTGAAAAATTACCATTTTCACCAACTGGTTCTCAGAAGCAGTTAATAGATGCTCTGGCAATATATTTTATTTCTGAAGAACCGGATGAAATAATGTTAGTAAAAGGTTATGCAGGTACCGGAAAAACCACAATGATTTTTTCTCTTACGCAGGCATTACAGGCTTTTAAGATTCGTTCTGTATTAATGGCTCCAACTGGTCGGGCAGCAAAAGTAATGGCCGGATACACGGGCATACCGGCTTTTACTATTCATAAAAAGATTTACAGGCAAAAATCATCTGCCGATGGAATGGGCAAATTTGTTCTGGACAAAAACTTGTTTAAAAATACCTGGTTTATAGTCGATGAAGCTTCCATGATTTCGAACGAAACGAATGAAAATTCGGTTTTTGGCAGTGGGAGGCTGCTGGATGATTTGCTGGAATTTGTCTATTCGGGAGAGAATTGCAGGTTGGTACTGGTAGGCGATACGGCCCAGTTACCACCTGTTGGACTGGATATAAGCCCTGCTTTGGAAGCCGAAACACTCGAATATTATGGATTTAGTGTAAAAGAGGTAGAACTCACTGACGTTGTACGTCAGGCCGAAGGTTCAGGAATTTTAAATAATGCAACTGAGGTTCGAAATTTAATCGGTAGCGGCTCAAATAAACAGGGATTTTTTCATGTCGATGTAAATTCGTTTCCTGATATTGAACGAATTTCAGGAAGTGATTTAATTGAAACAATTTCATCGTGTTATGACAAATACGGTTTGGTTGAAACAACAGTTGTTACCCGCTCGAATAAGAGGGCTAATTTGTACAATAAAGGTATCAGAGGCTCAATTCTTTACAAAGAAAATGAAATTGAAAAGGGTGACCTGATTATGGTTGTAAAAAATAATTACTTTTGGGCAGAAGAGGACATGGAACTTGACTTTATTGCCAACGGAGACATCGCCGAGATAATTTCAATTTACAATTACGAAGAACTTTATGGATTCCGTTTTGCAAATGTGAGTTTACGGTTTATCGATTACGAAGATGTTGAAATAGATTGTAAAATATTTCTGGAAACACTCGATATTGAAACGGCATCATTCTCATACGAACAAAACAGGCAGCTTTTTGAGGTAGTTTCGGAAGATTATGCGGAAATAAAAAATAAACGTAACCGCTGGAAAAAAGTAAGAGAGAATCCATATTTTAATGCGTTACAAGTAAAGTTTGCTTATGCTTTAACGTGCCATAAAGCCCAGGGAGGACAGTGGAAAGCTGTTTTTATTGACCATGGTTATTTAACAGAAGATATGTTAGACAAAGAATACTACCGTTGGCTGTATACAGCATTTACACGCCCAACGGAGAAGCTATATTTGGTAAATTTTGATAAGAAATTCTTTTTGGATGAAGAAGAAAGTTATTAATGGTTACATGAGAAAATTTGTATCTTCTATATTATTTGTTTTTGCTTTAATAATTATAGCGTACTATTATAATTATCACGAGATAGTCTTTAAACGTCCTCAATCAGTACATAAATGGCGTCAATCCGACTGTGCCTCTATTGCTTTGAATTATTACCAGGGAGGAATGAAATTTTTTCAGCCTGAAACACATAACCTAACTTCTGATGGAGGCACCTCAGGAAAAGCCAGTACCAGTGAAGTGCCAATTTTATACTACACTGTTGCAGCTTTATACAAAGTTTTTGGGTATAACGAATCTGTTTTTCGTATTTTAAATACCCTGCTGTTTTTTTTAGGGCTGTTCTACCTGTTCAGGCTTTTAAACTATTTATTAAAAGACGGATTTTGGAGCATAACTATCTCCATACTGATTTTTACCTCGCCTGTATTGGTTTTTTACGGGAATAATTTTTTATCAAACTCTTCGGCACTGGCATTTTCAATTATTGGCTGGTATTATTTTATAAAGTTTTATTTTGAGAAAAAACAAACGTGGTTCTATTTTTCCATTCTGGCATTTTTAATAGCTGCGTCTTTTAAGGTAACCGCGCTGTTTAGCCTTATTGCTATTGGTGGTATTTATATTCTTGAGCTGTTACGGTTAGCCTGTTTTAAAAAGAATGGAAAAGTTTTTAACCGGCCTCTGTTTCATTTTATTTCAATTTTGGCAGTTTTTATTTTAATCGGGCTTTGGCTTGTATATGCCCATATTTACAATCAGAAACACGACTGTACTTATTTTTCTACAACCATTTTTCCGATTTGGGAGTTAGACAAAGATGGGATTCTAAGTGTTTGGGAAAGGATTAAGAATGTATGGTTAAAACATTATTTTCATGGTTCGGTTTTAATGTTTTTATTAGCCTGCATTTTATTTATTGCCATATTTTACAAGAAAAACTTTAAACTCCTGAATTTTGCCCTTATCATTATTTTCAGTGAAATTATTTTCTACGTGGTTTTACAGTTCTGGACATTTGCCGACCACGACTATTACACGATTGATATCTATATTTTACCTGTGATAATATTTGCAAGTGCATTTTATATTTTGCGAATCCGTTTTTATACGATTTTCAGATCATTGTTTTTCAAAGCAGGTTTTTTGTTATTACTCATTTTCAATATTTACTATGCTCATCAGAAAAATGATGAAAGATACTATGGCTGGATGAGCAAATATGCTGAAAATAAAGATATTTATACCATTACACCATATTTACGCGAAATAGGTATTTCAGAAAATGATACCATTATTTCTATTCCTGACGGCAGCCACGTTTCGCTATATTTAATGAACCAGAAAGGATGGACTGAGTACTCTGACGCAAGGTTTAATCGGGGCGAACGAATCAGGTACAATCAGGACAGCACCGGGGTGCAAAAATCGATTGACCGGGGTGCACGGTATATGGTAGTAAGAGGAATAGAGGAGTTATATCGCAAGCCATACCTGCAAAATTTTTGCACTCATGTTAAAGGGACATATAATAATGCATTGATTTTTGACTTGAAAAACAAAAAGATAAATTTCAACCTTCAGCAAAGGACAATAGAAAAAAACTTGTACTGTGGAGCAGAATTGTTAAGCAAGGATGGTAAGGGATTTAAAAGTGAGCGTGATTCCCTTTTATTCAGAAATGGTGAAACCCAGAGCGACGGGTTCTCTTACAGCGGGAAATACTCTTCGAAATTAAATGCAGGTTCTTCTTATGGAATGACTATTAATATTCAGGAATTGAAGTTTGGCGAAAGCTTTGAAGTTTCGGTTTGGAAAAAAGCAACAGGTAACTCAAAAGGAAATATTATTGCTTCAGGCAAAGGGTATTATAATGGTGAGTGTGAAGTGGTTGAAAAAGACGCAAATGGCTGGGAAAAGCTCAGAATGGAATTTTTTGTTACCAAAGAAATGGAAAACCTCGATTTAGTGGTTTATGTGTATAATCCGGATGAAAATCCGGTATATTTCGACGATTTTGAGATTGTAAGGTATAAAAGTGTGTTTGAATAAAAGTAAGATAAATTGTTATCCTTCAGATTTGTTAAATGCGATAAACGTTACCATCCACAGCAGCCTCAGTCTTTTCAAAAACCTCTTTTGCTTCCCAAACAAATTGTGAAACGTCTTTATAACGTGCCGAGAAATGTCCAATCAATAGTTTTTTAGCACCGGAGAGCTGAGCCATTTGTGCTGCTTCTTTGGCTGTAGAATGAAGCGTTTTATGGGCTAAATCTTCCATTTCGTTCAGGAAAGTGGCTTCGTGGTACAACAGGTCAACGCCTCTAATTGTTTCTGCAGCAGGTTCGTGAAAAGCTGTGTCGGTACAAAAAGCATACGATTTTGGTTTGGGCGCTGCAATGGTTAACTTGTCATTCGAAATTGTCCTGCCATCGTCAGTAATATAATCGGCTCCGGCCTTAATTTCTTTAATTTTTGTAATCGGAATATCGTAGGCTTTAATTATTTCCTTTTTAATATTTGCCTGTTTTTGTACCTCTTTAAACAGGAAACCACAGGTTGGAATGCTGTGTTTTACCGGAAAGGAGAAAACTTCAACTTTTTTGTCTTCAAATATTTTTTGAGATTTTTTAAAGTTTAACGAGTGAAAAACGGGTTTAACCGTCAGTTCGCTCCTGATAAAATCCAACTGGGGCTGAATAAGGCTTTTTAGCTCGGAAGGGGCATAAATGTGTAAATCGTTTTTAATTCCCAGGAGGTTCATAGTTGAAATTAATCCAATCAGGCCATAATAATGGTCGCCATGTAGGTGGGAAATAAAAATGTGTTTGATTTTGCTAAATCCAATTTTGTTACGGCGTATCTGCATCTGGGTTCCTTCGCCACAGTCGATTAAAAAACAACGCCCAGGCACTTGAAGTACCTGGGCTGTTGGATATCTGTTCGAAGTCGGTAATGCTGAATTACTTCCCAATATGGTCAATTCGAAAGACATATCTGGGTTACAGATTTTCTTTCTTTCCCAGTAAATCCTCTGCTTCTTCAACATTGCCTGTAATAAGCAATACTGTATGAAGCATCGAAATTTGTATCAGGTTTTCCACATCGGGCTGAAGTCCGCAAAGAATAAATGTTCCTATTGCGTCTTCGCACAAACGGTTGGCAACTAAAACGGCCCTTAATCCCGACGAATCGGAGTAGCTGACATTGCTTAAATCAAGGACTATGTTTTTTTCGCCTTCGTTATTAATAACAACCAGTTCCGATTTAAGATCGGGTGCATTATTGGTATCTAATCTTTCGGAATTTACCTTAACTAAGGTATAATTCTCTTTTTTTAGAATATCGAATGCCATGCTTCAATTTACGAAATTCAGTTTAAAATACACCAAACTGATTTATTTTTTTTCTTTTTTCTCGTCCTTTTCCATTTGCGATTTCAAAGCAGCTAAATTGCTGATATCGCCAAGGGTAGTTTTTTCGACGTTATCGCTAACCGATTTCATGGTACGTTTTGTTGAACTCTTGTGAGTTTTACGTTTCTCATTTTCTTCAGCGCGTTTTACATCTTCAAAAATTCTTGAGTGCGATACAATAATACGTTTAGCCGACTTGTTGAATTCGATAACTTTAAAGTCGAGTTTTTCGTCTTGTTTAACAGAAGTTCCATCTTCTTTAACCAGGTGACGAGGAGTAGCGAAACCTTCAACACCGTAAGGCAATGCAATAACAGCTCCTTTGTCCATTAAATCAACCACTGTTCCTTCGTGGATAGAATCGGAAGTGAAAATGGTTTCGAATACATCCCATGGATTTTCTTCCAGTTGTTTGTGGCCTAAGCTCAAACGACGGTTATCCTTGTCAATGTCGAGAACTACTACTTCAATTCCTTCACTAATTGCAGTGAATTCTGATGGGTGTTTAATTTTCTTAGTCCAGCTTAAGTCAGAAATATGGATTAATCCGTCAACACCTTCAGTAATTTCTACGAATACACCAAAGTTTGTGAAGTTGCGAACTTTTGCAGTATGTTTACTTCCAACACCATATTCAGTATCAATTTTTGACCATGGGTCTTCTTTCAGTTGTTTAATACCCAGCGACATTTTACGTTCTTCGCGGTCTAATGTAAGGATTGCAGCTTCTACTTCGTCACCTACTTTCAGGAAGTCTTGTGCACTGCGTAAATGCTGGCTCCACGACATTTCTGATACGTGAATCAGTCCTTCAACACCTGTTGCAATTTCAACAAATGCACCGTAGTCGGCAATAACAACAACTTTACCTTTAACTTTATCACCTACTTTAAGTTTCTCATCCAGGTTGTCCCATGGGTGAGGAGTAAGTTGTTTTAAACCAAGGGCGATACGTTTTTTGTCGTCGTCGAAATCGAGAATAACCACGTTCAATTTCTGGTCTAATTCTACAATTTCGCTTGGGTGAGAAATACGTCCCCATGAAAGGTCGGTAATGTGAATCAATCCGTCAACACCTCCAAGGTCCATAAATACACCGTAAGAAGTAACATTCTTAACAGTTCCTTCAAGTACCTGGCCTTTCTCAAGTTTTGCAATAATTTCTTTCTTCTGTTGTTCCAGTTCAGCTTCAATAAGTGCTTTGTGCGAAACAACAACGTTACGGTATTCGTGATTGATTTTAACCACTTTGAACTCCATGGTTTTACCAACAAATAAATCGTAATCGCGAATAGGTTTAACATCAATTTGCGAACCTGGTAAGAATGCTTCAATTCCAAAAACATCTACAATCATACCACCTTTGGTACGGCACTTAATGTATCCTTTTATTATTTCATTACTGTCAAGCGACTGGTTAACACGCTCCCACGAACGGGTGGCACGTGCCTTTTTGTGCGAAAGGATCATCTGACCCTTTTTATCTTCCAGACTTTCGATGTAAACATCTACTTTGTCACCTATTTTCAATTCAGGATTGTAACGGAATTCGTTCAAACTAACAATACCATCCGATTTGTAACCTATGTCAACAACTACTTCGCGTTTGTTTAATGAAATAACTGTTCCTTCCAATACCTCTTTTTCCGATACGGTATTTAAGGTGTTGTTGTAAAGGCTCTCAAGATCATTTCTTTCTTTTTCAGAATAAGCGTCAATCCCGCTTTCCAGGCTTTCCCAGTCAAATTCTTCGGTTTTTTCTTTCTTTTCTGATTTAACTGTTGCAGGAGCTTCTTTTACTTCGGTAGCTTCTTCAACATTTGTTTCTTCGGCTTTGGTTTCAGGAGTTTCAGTTTTAGCTTTAACTTCAGTTTTTTCTTCGGTTTTTACTTCAGCTGCAGCTTTTTCTTTTTTGGCAGTAGTTTTTTCTTTTTTAACTTCTGCTACTGTTTCTTTTTTTTCTTCAGCTTTGGCTTTGGTTGCCGGTGCTTTTTTTGCGGCTGTTTTTTTCTCAGCCTTTTTTTCTTCCTGAGCAGGAGTTTCTGATACTTCCTTTACTTCCTGATCAAGTTTTTCTTCATTTTTCTTTACCATGTAATCTCAATTAAATTAATAAGTTAGACAATATATATTTTAAAATGCGCGCGCAAAAATATAACTTAATTCAATCAAATCAAAAGTTTTCATCTATTTTATTGAATTTTAGACAGATAATTTAAGTTGAAAGAATTTGAACAGTGTCTAAGTTACAAATTAGAGAATTTTTGTTTTTACGCTAAAATACCAATTGCAGATTTTATTACTTTTGAATTTCAAACTATCATAATAAGAATGAAACGAATATTAGTTACCGGCGGGGCAGGATTCATTGGCTCACATCTTTGCGAACGTCTCTTAAACGAAGGAAATGAAGTAATTTGTCTCGACAATCTTTTTTCAAGCTCAAAAGAAAAAATTGTTCCTTATTTCAACAATCCTTATTTCGATTTTGTCAGGCACGATGTAACCATGCCTTTTTATGCCGAAGTAGATGAAATTTTTAACCTGGCATGTCCGGCATCTCCTGTTCATTACCAGGTAAATCCCATAAAAACAATTAAAACATCGGTAATGGGGGCAATTAATATGCTTGGAATTGCCAAAAGGGTAAACGCTAAAATTTTGCAGGCATCTACCAGCGAAGTTTACGGAGATCCGGAAATACATCCGCAAACCGAGGAATACTGGGGAAATGTAAACCCGATTGGCGTACGTTCCTGTTACGATGAGGGAAAGCGCTGCGCCGAATCGTTGTTTGTTAACTACCATAAACAAAATAATGTGCGAATTAAAATTGTCAGGATTTTTAACACTTACGGCCCAAGAATGGAACTGAACGACGGACGGGTTATTTCTAATTTTATTGTTCAGGCTCTTAAGAATGAGAATATTACCATTTATGGCGATGGAAACCAGTCGAGAAGTTTTCAGTATGTTGATGACCTGGTGGAGGCCATGATTCGTTTTATGAAAACACCTGATGATTGCATTGGACCGGTTAACGTTGGAAATCCAAACGAATTTACTATGATTGAGCTGGCAAATTTAATTATCGGGCTTACCGGAAGCCAATCTAAAATTGTACATTTGCCATTACCAAAAGATGATCCGGTTCAGCGACAACCAGATATAACAAAAGCCAGAGAAATTCTGGACAACTGGGAACCGGAAATTCAGCTAAAAGAAGGACTGATAAAAACAATAGAATATTTTGACCAAGTATTAAAAAAGCAATAATATGAAAGGAATAATTTTGGCCGGAGGTTCCGGTACACGCCTTTACCCGATTACCCGTTCTATTTCGAAACAAATAATTCCGGTTTACGATAAACCAATGATTTATTATCCGCTGTCGGTTCTGATGCTGGCAGGGATACGCGAAATTTTAATTATATCGACACCGACTGATATTGGATTGTACGAGAATCTGCTTGGCGATGGCTCGCAGCTGGGATTGAAATTATCCTACAAAATTCAACCATCTCCCGACGGATTGGCTCAGGCTTTTATCCTTGGCGAAGAGTTTATTGGCGACGACAACGTTTGTATGATTCTTGGCGACAATATTTTTTACGGATATAGTTTCAGGGGAATACTCGAAGATGCCGCCAAACTAGAAGATGGCGCTATTGTTTTTGGTTATTACGTAAATGATCCTGAACGCTACGGGGTGGTGGAATTTGCTGAAGACGGCAAGGTTCTCAGCATTGAAGAAAAACCGGAACAACCAAAATCGAACTATGCGGTAACCGGTCTGTATTTTTATTCGAACGATGTAGTTGAAAAAGCTAAAAATCTAAAACCATCGAAGCGCGGAGAACTTGAAATTACAGATTTAAACCGTTTATACCTCGAGGAAGAACGATTGAATGTGAAATTGTTGGGACGTGGATTTGCCTGGCTCGATACCGGGACTCATGAAAGCCTTTTGCAGGCCTCGAATTTTATTTCTACAATCGAACAACGACAGGGTTTAAAAGTATCGTGCATCGAAGAAATTGCATATAAGAAAGGGTTTATTTCGAAAGAGCAGTTAATTGAACTTGCCAAACCATTAAGTAAAAATCAGTACGGCCAGTACCTTTTGGCAATGGCCAACAAACAAATATTTTCTTTTTAATTAAATGAACGTAATTGAAACACCCCTTCAGGGATTATTAATAATTGAACCCCGGGTTTTTGAAGATCAAAGAGGATACTTTTTTGAAGTGTTCCAACAAAATAGATATGCTGATTCCGGTATAAAAGCCGATTTTATTCAGGATAACGAATCGAAATCGACAAAAGGAGTGATACGTGGTTTGCATTACCAGCTGGAACCTTACGCACAGACAAAACTGGTGCGGGTTGTAGAGGGAAGAGTCTACGACGTAGCTGTGGATTTAAGAAAAGATTCGCCAACCTTTGGACAATGGTTTGGAGTTGAGCTGGATGGTAATACTAAGAAACAGTTATTTATTCCGCGTGGATTTGCCCACGGCTTCTCTGTATTGAGCGAAACAGCTATTTTTGCCTATAAATGCGATAACGAATACAATAAAGAATCGGAACGTGCAATTAACCTGGCTGATGCAAAACTTGGAATTGACTGGAAATTAAATAATTCAGAACAAATTATTTCTGATAAAGATTTAGTTGCTCCACTTTTTGAAAATGCTGAAAAGAACTTTGTTTTGTAAATGAAAATACTGGTAACAGGTGCATACGGACAATTGGGAAACGAAATAAAGGAACTGGGAAACCGGTACCCTAACTGGAAGTTATTGTTTACCGATGTCGATTCTCTCGATATTACCAACGAAAAATCAGTACAAACTTTTTTTAGTACTAATAAGCCTGATGCAGTTATTAATTGCGCTGCATATACTGCTGTCGATAAATCGGAAACTGAGCAGGAACTTGCTGAAAAGATAAATGCTTTGGCTGTTAAAATTCTGGCAGGAGTTTCAAAGAAATTCAGCGCAAAATTAATTCATGTATCTACCGATTATGTTTTTAATGGCCAGGCCTGTGTGCCATATTCAGAAGAAGACAATGTGAATCCGCAAGGGATTTACGGTAAGACCAAGCTATTAGGCGAACAGTATTGCAGAGAAGAAAATCCGGATTCTGTAATTATCCGCACATCATGGCTTTATTCTGCCTTTGGAAATAATTTCGTAAAAACCATGTTGCGTTTGGGAACAGAAAGAGAGGAGCTAAATGTGGTTTTCGATCAGGTTGGTACGCCAACATATGCTGCCGACCTGGCCGAATCGATATTAAAAATTCTTGAAATTGCGGAAAAGGATCCTAAAAAATTTGTGCCGGGAATTTATCATTTTTCAAATGAAGGCGTGGCCAGCTGGTACGATTTTGCATATGCAATTTTCGGTATTTCGGGTGTGAATTGCAATGTCAGTCCCGTATTGTCCGACCAATTTCCAACACCGGCAAAAAGGCCTGCATACAGTGTCTTAAACAAATCAAAAATTAAAAATACTTTCGATCTAAAGATTCCTCACTGGAAAGAAAGTCTGGAAGTTTGTCTGGATAAAATAAAAAACAACAAATCAAACTAATTATACTCATGGAAAATCAGGAATTAATTGAAGTAAGAGCAAAAGCACAAGAGTGGTTGTCAGAAACTTACGACGAACAGACAAGAGCAGAAGTTCAGGCTCTGTTAGACAATGAAGATCCAACTGAGTTGATAGACTCTTTTTACAGGAGCCTTGAATTTGGAACAGGTGGATTACGTGGAATAATGGGCGTTGGAACCAACCGCATGAATATTTACACGGTTGGGGCAGCAACACAAGGTTTATCGAATTATTTAAAGAAAAATTTTGCCGACCTGGATGAAATTAAAGTTGCCATTGGCCACGACTGCCGTAATAACAGCCGGTTGTTTTCAGAAACCAGTGCCAGAATTTTTGCAGCTAATGGAATAAAAGCTTATTTGTTCGATGATCTTCGTCCAACACCTGAATTATCTTTTGCCATCAGAGAGTTGGGATGCCAGAGTGGAATTATTCTCACCGCTTCGCACAATCCGAAAGAATACAACGGATACAAAGCATACTGGGACGATGGCTCGCAGATTGTTGCACCTCACGATGTAAATATTGTAAACGAGGTGGCTAAAATGAAACCTGAGGATATTAAATTCGATGGGCCCGACGAATTAATTGAGATTCTTGGCGACGAAATGGATAACAAATTTTTGGAAGAGGTTAAAAAAGTTTCTATTTCGCCCGACTTGGTTGAAAAACACAAGGATATTAAAATTATTTACACGCCAATACACGGAACCGGGGTGAAACTTATTCCGGCTGCAATTCGTGCCTTTGGTTTCTCTAAAGTTATCAATATCCCCGAACAGGATGTGGTTAGCGGCGATTTCCCAACGGTTGTTTCTCCTAACCCTGAAGAAGAAGCTGCATTGGAAATGGCCATGAAAAAAGCGGCAAAAGTAGATGCAGACGTTGTTATGGCTTCCGATCCTGATTCTGACAGGCTTGGGGTTGCAGTTAAAAACGACAAAGGCAAATACATCATCGTTAACGGTAATCAAACTGCACTTCTTTTCATTTATTACATTATTACCAAAATGAAGGAAGCAGGTACGCTGAAAGGGAATGAGTTTATCGTTAAAACTATTGTTTCTACCGAGTTGATAGCAGAAATTGCCCGTAAAAACAACATTGAATATTTTGACGTTTACACCGGATTTAAATTTATTGCCGAGATTATTCGCGATCTTGAGGGCAAGAAAAAATATATTGGCGGTGGTGAAGAGAGTTTTGGTTTTATGCCTTCCGATTTTGTGCGCGACAAAGATGCCGTTTCTGCGTGTGCATTAATGGCAGAAATTACAGCATGGGCTATCGACCAGGGAAAAACACTTTACGAATTGCTGCAGAATATTTATCTTGAATATGGCTACTCGAAAGAAAAAATGAAATATGTAGTTCGTAAGGGGAAAACCGGTGCCGAAGAGATTCAGCAGATTATGGTCAAATTCCGTAACGATCCTCCAAAAGAACTGGGTGGTTCGCCAATGGAATGGGTAAAAGATTATTCAACC
Organism: Bacteroidota bacterium; assembly: GCA_039714235.1. Lineage (GTDB taxonomy): Bacteria > Bacteroidota > Bacteroidia > Bacteroidales > Prolixibacteraceae > Draconibacterium. Next base: position 29,142 of record JBDLJS010000050.1, read on the forward strand.
CTGATTGCGAAGAATTTAATAACCGGGGAAGAGAAAAAAATCGACCAGAAAATAACTTCCAACGTGCTTCAGTTTTTTACTCAGGACGGAACAAAAATTTCTGTTCGTCCATCGGGCACGGAACCTAAAATTAAATTTTATTTCGAGGTGGCAGGCGAATTAAACTCGCGAGAAGAATTCGATGCAGCGGAGGAAACGGCCGATGTAAAAATCGATGCCATGATGGGTGAGTTGGGATTGTAACCTATGTTGTAAATGCGCTTAGCGCTTAAGATATTTCCCTTCACCGGGTGACTATGAGTTATAAAACAGTCACCCGGTGAATATTTTACCTAAATCAATAAAAATGAAGATTAAAGTTTTGATTTTTGCCCTGATGTTGTTCTCAGGGTTTGCAATGGCTCAGAACGATGATGAGTCGGTTGAGATGAAGCCCGAGATGACCGAAATATGGGATCCTGAGGTTTCTGTAATTACACCGGGAAATACCCCAATGGATGCACCGTCTGATGCCATTATTTTGTTCGACGGGATTGATTTAAACAGTGAATGGACCAATGAACAGGGAGGCAAACCCGAGTGGAAAGTTGAGGATGGTTGCATTACCGTTGTAAAAGGAACTGGATTAATTAAAACCAAACGTGTTTTTGAGGATGTTCAGCTACACATCGAGTGGCGATCACCAGCCGAGGTGGTTGGCGAAAGCCAGGGACGCGGAAACAGCGGCGTATTTTTACAGGAAAAGTATGAGGTTCAGGTGTTGGATAATTACAATAACCGCACCTACCGAAACGGCCAGGCCGGAAGTTTGTACAAGCAGCATGCGCCGCTGGTAAATGCCTGTAAAACACCAGGCGAGTGGCAAACTTACGACATTATTTATACCGCACCCCGTTTTAACGACGATGGTACTTATTTTACTCCACCAACCGTAACGGTGTTGCATAACGGCGTTTTGGTTCAAAACAATGTAAAACTACGTGGACCAACAGAATACATAGGTATTCCTGAATATTCGGTTGAAAAACATGGCCCGGGCAGGATAATGTTACAAGACCATGGAAATCCGGTGAGTTATCGCAATATCTGGATTAG
>JBDLJS010000051.1:0-29886 GCA_039714235.1 Bacteroidota bacterium
AAGAAGAGGAAAACGTAATTATATCATTTGAGCAGGTTGAAAAATAATTTCTCCTATTAGAAACTCATTTCTGCCTGATATTTTGTCATTTCTTCCCGGTGAAAAACCATTTCTGCCTTTTGGAAAATGATTTCTACCTGCTGTTTTGTCATTTCTGCCAATTAAAAAATCATTTCTGCAAACTGGAATATGATTTCTGCCCGATAAAATGCTATTTCTGCCAACTGTATTACAAAATCTATTCTTTATTCAGGTAATTAACCACAGCAATCAAATCCTCCTCTTTATTAACCTTAATTTTATTCTTTTTTAGAAAACTTTGAATATCCGAAGTATCTTCAGCTAAAGCAGTTAAGTCCTTTTTATTTTTAATAATAATTACTTCTCCTTTTGAGTCAATAACCAAATAGTCAGAATTCTTTTTAACAAAAGTTGCAGGCTTGGGTTCTATATATGGTTTTGCAGGAACCGCGTCTTTTAAATAAACTCTGTGCTTGGCCAGCAACGTATATTTTCCATTGGCAAGTTCTTCATAAATTCCGTCTAACAATCGGTCTTCTTCTTTTTCAAAATATAAAAAAGTATTCTCCCCAATGGAAACTTTTTCAACTGTTTCGGGATTCATAATTTCATAAACAGCACCATCCTTTGTTTGAAATTCGATCTGGTCTGAATAGATATCGTATCTTAAAGGCCCCTCGTATATTTTACCGTTCCGCAGTTTAACCCTTCCGGTTTGAAATTCTTCATTAAGAAAAGGAGAGCCTTTCATATCAGAATACTCATTATTTGGCCCTGATATGTTTTTTGAAATATTGGAGTAATCCATATATTGATCAATTCCGCCAATTTTCACCTGTCCAATACTAAAATTTGTTGAAAAAAGTACAGTAACAATAATCCCTAAAATTCTGATTTGATTTTTCATCTGTTTAAAATTTTTTGATTTCTGAATGTTTAAAAAATTTGAATACATTCAGGAACTCACATAAATTTTAATCATTTTTCTGTGTGAATTTAAAATGATAAAAATTCATGTTCGTTTCATTTTATTCTGGTTTTTAGTTTATCAGGTTTTTGCTACCAATTTTCATACCAAGATACACAATTATTAAAATGATAAAATAAAAAAACCTGTCCGTCGGGTGACGAACAGGTTTTCTATATAAATCTTAAATAAAGACAAATTGATTACTGCATGTCTTCAGCTGGTGGATCAATCTCTGTAGGAATAGGATTTTTCCTTGTGTGCCACCACATCTGGCTGCTAGTACCATTGGTACTGTACATACCATCGTTCAAATCTTCAACATTCTGACTAGCTTTTGCTGCATCAAGATTATCACCGTTATATGTTTCTTCCAGGTAAGAATAATGAATTCTTATTGGCATACCCATATCAGGAGTATAATCGTCTTCCAGCTCAAATTCGAATACTCTTGCAGGGAAACCTGTACGACGTACTTCGTGCCATGCCTGAACACCTTGTCCAAACATTCCAGCCCATTTTTGTTCAATAATTTTCTGGAATTTTTCTCCGGTTTCGCCGCCCCAGGCTACTAAATCGCTTGCAAGATATGCCGCATGGTCAACATCGAAATCAAACGGCAATGCACCGTCTTTATTTGATGCAGATACAGTTCCTCCGTCAGCACATCCCCAACGGTCCATACTTGCTACAATACCAGCTTCGTAATGAGACTTGGCATTTGCATCGTCACCTGCACGCATGTAATACTCTGCCTGAATAAACTCAATTTCATCCTGACACAATACATATAATGGTGCATTCTCGTTGTATGCAACAGCTGTACCCAATAATGAAATGTTTGCAAAATTGGCAGCAGCGTGCCCAAGACCATTCTGGTGACCATTATATTCAGGAGTACCTGCTTCAACACTTTTTGGTGTTGGTTGAGCATAGATATGTACCCTTGGGTCGTTCCTGTCTTTCAGGTAATCGACCATAGTTTGAGAAATAGCCTGGTCGGTACGAGAGAACAACGTATTGAAAATAGGATTACGGTATGGTAAACCAGGATAACCTAATTGAGCGTTATCATCGTTGCTTGTCATAATTGGATTCTGCGAAGGATTACCAAGAATTTCAGCAATTTTTGCATCGGCACCACCCATGGCAGCTGCACCTGCATTAACTGTTAAAGCGCCTGTTCCAACCATATCGTAAGTAAACGACCATGGTGTTCCTGCTGCACGGTTCAGTATCCTTAACCTCAGCGAGTTTCCAAACTTTTTCCATGCCATCGGATCGCCACCGAAAATAATATCACCACTTCCAAAATTTAATGAGCTGCTTGTCAGAAGGCCGTTGGCGTCTTCCAATTCAGCAATTAAAGCAGTATAAACGCTTTCCTGAGTATCGTACTTCGGAGTAATTGTTCCTTCCAGATTAAGTCCCTGAAGAGCCTCTGTGTAAGGAATATCTCCCCAACCATCGGTAAGGAAACTAAAAATAAGGGCACGCCATATTTTGGCAGCTGCCAACAACTCGTTATTTCCTTCTTCAGTTGCCTTGTCTATTACAATTGTTAAGTCCATCAGAGGCCCGGTATAACGGCCTTCAAAATCACCAGTCATATCACGAATCTGGTACTTGTCTTCATCAATGTACTGTACTTTAGTCCATTGTTGCGACCAGCATCCAAGATAAGTATGCTGTATCCAGCCACCCATCTCGTAACCTGTATGCGATACAAGCGCATTGGTAAAGATGTTGATTGCAGGAACATCAACCGGCGAATTCGGGTTGGTGTTCATCTCTTCGAAATCCTTAGTACACGATCCTGCTGCAAAAATCAGGACAGTTAACAGGATTACCTGAATGTTTTTCAATATTTTTTTCATTTTCATTGAATTTTTAAGTTAAACCATCCTTAAAAGTTAATTTTCAAGTCGAAACCTATGCTACGCGCTGATGGAGTCGGAGTTGAGTTCATACCCACTGAAGAGTTACCTGCACTCAAACCATTTTCCGGGTCAACATGTGGCATGTTGTCGTAAATTAACCAAAGGTTTCTTCCAACAAGCGACAAGTTAACGTCACCCACACCTATCTGGTTCAGATATGGAACACTTTTAAATGTGTATCCTAAAATAACTTCGCGAAGTTTTACGTAACCTGCATCGTATATAGATAAACTTGGTTTCCCCCAGTAGTCACCTTCATAAAATAGATTTGCATCAACGTATGTTTCATTCTGAACAGAAGATGAAGCGTCGTTACCATCTTTATCGGTATACTGAAGACGGCCATCAACCAATTTACCATAAACACCGTCAACTTTTACACCACCACCATCTTCAACAGCATCACGAACGTTCATGCCATTGTCGTTTACAGCAGCAGTAACTTCCATAATACCGGCATAGTTACCAAACCAGTCGGTTACAGAGAATTGGTCGCCTCCCCAACGGAAGTCAACCAGGAAGCTCAAGTTAAAGTTTTTGTAATGTAAACTATTGTTAACGCCACCAAACCAGTCGGGTGCAATGTTACCCAGAACGGTTTTCTTTGGTGAACGGATATATCTACCATTAGCTCCAACCACCGGACGGCCTGAATACAAAATATGATCAATGGTTGTTCCATCTTCTTTATAAACAGGTGTTTCGTGTTCTTTTACAATATCATATCCCCACATCTGGCCATACTCTTCGCCAACACGTGCATGAACCTGCATTCCCCATGAACCGTTATACAGGTACAGATATTCCATATCGCCTGTAAGTTCATTAACTGTGTTCTTGTTAGTTGCCCAGTTAAGTGTAACATCCCACGAGAAATCTTTAGTTTGAACAGGAACTACATTCATTACCAGTTCAACACCTTCGTTCTGAATATCACCGGCGTTAATTGTTTTGGTACTAAAACCGGTTGTTCTTGAAATATCGATGTTGATAATCTGGTTTGTTGTATTTTCTTTATAATAGGTTGCATCTAAACTTAACCTGTTGTTAAAGAATTTCAGATCGGCGCCAAACTCAATCGAGTTTTTACTTTGTGGCATCAATCCCAGTGGAGCCAGAGTATTTGTATAACTCAACGATGGCTGGCCGTTAAATGGCTGTCCTGCGCCATAAACCCCCTGCAAAGCATAAGCTCCTGCAGTTCCACCAACCTGAGCATAACTTCCACGAAGTTTTGCATACGATAAAATATCTGATTGCAATCCCAATGCTTCTGTTACAACCAAACCAAGCGAAGCCGATGGGTAGAAATAAGAGTTATTATCAACCGGTAGTGTAGAAGACCAGTCGTTACGTGCTGTTAAATCGAGGAATAAGAAATCTCTGAAACCAAGGTTTACACTGGCAAATACACTTTGAAGCTCTGTGTGTCTTTCGCCCATTCCTGTAGTTGCAGCAACAGCAGCGTTACTTACAGCATATAAATCAGGAATTATTAATTTGGAAACGTGAGTATCGTCATTTCTGTAATCATAGTGGTTGTATTCACTACCCAGTGTACCAAGTATATCAATATCACCAATTGTTTTATCGATTGTCAGCACAGCATTTGCTGTAACCTCACTACGAATAGATTCCCAGTTATCAAAACGTCCGTCCATCCAGTCGTGAGAACCTTTGGCCCTAACTTGTTTAACATGTTGTGAGTAAGAATCGATACCAACCATGGTCCTGAACTGCATCCAGTCGGTAATATCGTACGAAAGATTTACATTACCCATAAAACGTTCGCGACTACGCGAGTTGGTATTTTTATTTAACGTCCAGTACGGGTTATCGTGGTAACTGTGGTTCCAGTTTACGTTACGACCAGAAACAGGATCGATATCCTGCCAGTGCTCTTTCAGGTATTCAGTATCTACCTGGCGTCCGAACCACTGGCTGATACTTTGGAAGATACCTGCTGAAGTATAACCAGACCCCATAATGTTATCGTTTTTGGTAACAATATAAGAACCGCTACCTCCAACATGTAATTTCGAAGTTACATTTAATCCTGCATTCAGAGTAAATGTATTTTTTCTTTGGTCGGTATTCGGAATCATACCTGTTTGATCCTGGTTCGATATTGACAAACGATAATTATAATCGTCTTCCATACGGTTTACAGAAGCTCCAACCACTCTGTTAACTCCGGTCTCGAATACATTTTTAACGTTATCAGGATGTGCAATCCATGGTGTTGCTTCACGAACTCCGGTTACCGGGTCGTATGGGCTGTCGAACTGAGGGATTAAACGGCCATCCAAACGTGGCCCCCACGATTCGTCGATACCGTCCATTACACCACCCCAGTTACCGTCAACGTATTCAAATTCGCCATTGTAACCTTGTCCATACAAATCCTGGTAATCAGGCAGCTTTAACGGATTACTGAAAGTCACGTTTGTTTCGAGTGTAACACCCAGACCTTTTTTAGTGCCTTTACCGGTTTTTGTTGTAATAAGAACAACACCGTTTACCGCACGCGAACCATACAGTGCTGCAGCATTTGCACCTTTCAGTATCGAAATGTTTTCAATATCCGAAGGGTTAATGTCCATGGCAGAGTTACCATAGTCAACACCACTATAAGCACCAGATGAAGAATAAGAGTTAATAATAGGTACACCATCAACAACAAACAGTGGTTGGTTGTTGCCACCCAATGTACTCATACCCCTTACTACAATACGTGAGCCGGAACTAACGTTACCGGAAGAGTTGGTGATTTGCACACCTGAAACCTTACCCTGCAACGAGTTAACAACGTTAGACTCACGTGCTGTTACCAGCTCTTCACCTTTAACATCCTGCACGGCATAAGCCAAACCTTTTTTTGCTCGTGTCTGACCAAGTGCTGTTACCACAACCTCGTCGAGACCAAGAACATCGGTTTCCATTTTGATGTTAAAATTGGTTTGTGAGCCAATCTCAGTTTCAAAATTTTTCATCCCAACAAAACTGAAAACCAAAGTTTTTGCATCTTCAGGTACCTTCAATTCGTACTCACCATCAATATTAGTGATTGTACCAAGTGTTGTACCTTTCACAGCAACCGAAACTCCGGGAATTGGTGTGTCATCCTCAGCAGAAGTAACCGTACCGGTTAATGTCTTCGTTTGAGCATTTACAACCATAGTTCCCATGAAAAGGAGAATCGATAAAAAAATCGCAATTTTTTTCATAGAAATAGTTTTAAATTATTAATTAAACAGCTATAAAAAATTTATAAAAAGTAATTTCAAATAGTATTGGCGAAATCCTTACTTCCCCAAGTAAATTGCCACGTCCTAAATGTTTAGATTATTCACAATCCCTTCAATTAAACAAGTGTTAAAAAAACTTAACACGACAAACTTAAAAAAAATATCTAATTATGAAAATAATTTACCTCACTGTCGAACATTTTTTTTAAAAATTCGAAAGTTAAATTAAGCATTTTACTTACAATCCGTAAGTTGAAGTTTTAAGATGGAATTTTAAGAGCCACTTTAAAAAGAAGGGGGAATAAACCTGTAAAAAAAGAAGGGGCAAAGCCCCCAGATGTAAAAGCACAGGACGGAAGTCCTGTGAAGAAATGGCAATAACAGACCTGAGGGGCAAAGCCCCGACATGTTGAAAACCGTCAGTCCCAAACATACCGCTCATCGTAATCTATTCCATATTCTTTAAAAAAATTACGTAATTCTTCTTTGAATGTCACCTTTTTATGGTGCTCAAACTGATTTTGAATATATTTTTCAACAATATTAATTTTTGATGAACTAACCGAGAAAACTCCATAGCCATCTTGCCATGAGAAATTTGCCAAACCTTTAGTTTTAACCCATTTTGAAGATGATGTTTTTATTTTGGATATAAAATGGGCAATGGTAATGATTCTTGGCAAATTACACAGTATATGTATGTGGTCAGGGTTTGCATAAATCTCGTTTGTATAGCTGCCTAGCTTTGAAATGGTACCAACCATGTATGAATGTAACTCTTTTTGGACTTCGTTTGAAATAATTGGGTTACCATGTTTTGTTGAGAAAACAATGTGGATGTAAACTTTAGCTAATGATTGAGGCATTATTCTGATTTTAAGTTTCGGGCTTTCAGCCCTTGATTATATTAATATTTATCTCACACAGGGTTATCCGCCAGATGTCGGATAGACACCCTGTGCTTTTACATATTGTCCCGTTGGGACTTTAAAAATAGTAATAATACTGATTCATTTCAATTAAGATAATTAGTTCTTTATAATCATAAATCCACAGAAAATATAAACCGGTCTACTTTTAAGCAATTGGTTTAAGAAACTATCTAAATTCACTACTGTTCACTAAATTTGAAAGAGATTCCTCACCGTTAGCCGACGGTTCGGAATGACAAGGTTTTTAGGATGTTTGCTATTGGTGGACAGCAGTGAATTAGGGAATAAAAAAAACCAGGAGGTTTATAAAGTTCTACGAAGGGTAATTGTGAGTATTGTAGAGTGAGCACCTCCTGGTTCGTGAATATTTTAAAATTAAGGAGCTTCTCCCCTTAATAAAAGCAAAGCTTAAAGGGAAAGAATCGGTAAAACCAATTCTTTTCCCTTATATTCTTTTCAAAAAGTTAAATCGAAAATTATCTCCAACCACCGTTTGAGTAGTCTTCGCCGGCAACACCCATGGTACCACCATAAGTATAGTTATCTTCCGGAATAGCTTCCAGTGCTTTACCAGGAATTGGGAAGTGCAGTAAAGTACCTTTCTGCAGCAGGTCTTCTTTTCTCATTTCGAAGAAACCAATACCAAAACCAGTATATGCAAATTCAACCATTCTTTCGTAATGGATAGCATCGTAAACTGCTGTAGCATCAGCGGCAACTTCAGGGAGCAGGCCCCTTACCGTACGTGTACCTGCATTTACAACAGCTGCTGCACCTGCAACATCACCTGTATTCAGTAATGCTTCTGCTTTGTACATGTCGTTTTCCGATGCCGAGTATTCTACAACATCAGTTACCCATTCCGAAATATAATAATCTAACCTTGCATAACGCTGATTACTAAAATGATATTTACCCCTTGTCGGCCTGAAGTTATTGCTCGACAGATACTGGTAGTCTGTTGCCAGTCTTGCATCATCTGATATAGATGAATCAGCAACAATCATATCATCGGTCCAATAGTCCGGTGTATTAGGGTCCATCATGTGTACAACTCTCATATCTACCCTTGCCCAGCCCGGATAAACCAGGTAGGTTTTTGGTGCAAGATCGTACCATGTCACGTCGTCCATAAAAATGGTAAAATCTTCAGCTACGCCATTGTTGGTGTAGTTCAGTACTTTGTTCCAGTCGATGCTGGCTTTTTGTGCACTGTTACGAACGTTGCCTACAAGCATACGTGCTCCCATACTGTTCAGGAAAGCAGTAAATGTCGCATTTGCGCCACCGCCGCCTGGTAACCACGATTCAGGAACATCAACACCTGAGCTTTTTGCTATGGCAATTGCATCGTCGAGTTTTTGTAATGCAAATTCCATTGCCACCTTATAGTCGGCAGCATCTTCACCTACAACACCTTGTTCGTCTGACAACCATACCCTGTCGAAAACAAGAGCAAGGTGACCAACAGCTAATGCCTGACCAACTTTACCCATCATTTTAACCAGGTCAGGATCGTCAAACGGAGTATCTTTTTCTGCTGCTGCTACAATAGTATTGGCATCGGATAGAACCGAATAAAGTGCATTAAAATAGGTGTTGGTAAGGTTACCGTAACCATATGAACTTTTATTGTTATATGCTGCACGCGGTTCACTTGATAAATCTTTCATACCAACATTACCCCATGAGCAGGTACTAACATCTGCCATAGTTTGCATGGCCATACCAGGTCCCCAATAATCATGAACAGTCATAAACCAGTTGTTCAGAATAGAACTTGCGGTACCGGTAAGCGCTACCGGGTTAGAAGTTAATATATCGTCGTTTGGATGCTCGTAGTTGGGCACTTCTAAATCCAACGAAAAATCTTCACATGATGCTGTTACAAACAGCAGCAAAGTTATTGCTAATAAATTTCTTAAATATTTCATTTTTACACGTTTTTAAAATTAAAACTTAACTTGTACAGAAAATGAATATGAAGATGAAGTCGGATAAACTCCGTAATCCACACTAAAGTACTGTTGCGTACCACCATCATAACTTGCAACTTCAGGGTCCCAACCAGTATAATCGGTAAATGTCAACACATTTCTGCCAATTGCACTAAACTTAAATTCTTTAAAGAATCCATTCATAAAGTTCTGGAGTTGTTTCTGACGAATAGTGTACGACAAAGAGATCTCTCTAAGTTTCACATAACTTCCGTCTTCAACCCAGAAATCCATATTTTCATTCACGTTATACAGCGACTGATAATATTTGGTAGTTTTCTTTTCACTTTCAGCTTTATCGGCCTGGTCTACAATTGCACTACGGTTGGCAATGGTATTCCATTGTACATTACGGTTATAAACATCGCCACCGTTTTTGTAGTCCCAAAGCATATAGAAATCGAAGTTTCTCCATCCCAAATTTGAAACAATACCCATAAAGAAATTAGGATTCTGGTTACCAATTTGTTGTTCAAACGCTACTCCTTCTTCATCTACTTCAACAAATGCTTTTTCAGCGGCAGTACCAATATCAGCAGTTTTTACAACAACTCCATCGCTGTTTACACTGTAGTCAGAGATACTTTCGCCTTCGCCTAACTGTTTTTCCATTATTGCCAAATCGTTTACAAACTTATATCCGTACATCGAGCCAAACTCGGTACCTTCTTTTAACAGGAATAAACCATCAGGTCCAACATGCTGTTGAGCCACATCCAGTTTTTTAATTTCGCCCTGTGTTTTGGTGAAATTCACTGTCATGTTCCAGTTCCAGTTTTGAGTCTGTATCAACTGTCCGTTTAACGAGAATTCGAGTGTATTGGTTTCAAGGTCACCAACGTTTTGCCACTGCCTGTTTTTACCCGCATTTGCTGGCGAGAACAGGTTTACAATCATAAACTGGTCAGTTGATTTCTGCATAGAATATGCTGCATCTAAACTAAATCTTTCGAGGAACTGAACGTTTAATCCAAATTCCGTTTCATCGGTTTTCGATGGTAGCAAATCAGGGTTACCTTTAATACGGTTTGTAGAAAGGTTACCTCCACTCAAATTAGTCATCTCATATTGCCATGTAAATCCGGGACGTTGTCCTGCAGTACCTTTGGCTACATTAATTTTCATCTCCTGGATACCAGGGATGTTTATATCCTGGCTAATCCTGTATGCACCAGATACACGGTAGTAATCGTTCCACCTTTGGTTTTCACCGAATAGTGACGAACCGTCTTTACGATACAATCCGTCGAAAATGTAACGGTCTTTATAAATCATACTTGCAATGGCAAAAAAGTTTTGTGCCCTTTCTGCACTTTGATTTGAATGAGCGTTAATACTTTCAGGTTTAAAGTTATCCAACGAAGGTATTCCTGAATAAATATAGTCGATACCTTGTGCCTGGAATTGTTCGTAATGCCTGTCTTCAGCCAGGTAACTCAGTTTTGCTTTTGTATCCAAATCGCCAAACTGCTTTACAAAATTTAAAGTAGCCTGTGCTTTTTGAACCATATTCAGCGAACTGTTTTTACTTAAACTACCTTTACTGTATCCGAAGCCAATCGGGTCACCAGAACGTACGTAAGTTTCGTATTTCTGATTACTTGTGTAACGGTAAGTATTACTTTCAAATGAATATTCAGCATCCAGGTTAAGGAAGTCGGTGAATTTCACATTCATTTTATAACCACCCATAAAACGCTGTTGCTTACTTTTTGCATCAATATTGTACGCAGTGTACAACGGGTTAGTAAGTTCATTTTCCCATGGGTCCGGCTGTAAGTAATACGGCTGGCCATCAGGATTATCATACAACACGTTTGCATCAGGAGAAATTCTTGTAATGGTCCTGAAATCGCCTAAAGTACTGTTGTCAACAATTTTAACAAATGCATTACTTGCAGAGAATTTTAACCAGTCGTTAACATAGTAATCTACATTAAAACGGATGGTATTACGGATATAACCTTCAACTTCTTTAAATACACCATCTACTTTGTTGTACTCAGAAGAGAAAAAGGTTTTAAATTTATCATTACCACCTGCAACAGAAACATACTGAGTTGCATTTATACCTTCTTTAAACAACAGGTCCTGGAAATCGTAGTAAACACCAAAAGGATTATCGGCGAAACCATCTTCCGACTCAATACGCGATCCACCTACTTTATTTGGCCCGTCAGCTGCATAAACACTTGCATAGTCAGGTCCGTATTCAACACCTTCGTATTTTGTGTATTTTCCTTTGACACTTTCCCAGTCTGAAGCCAGTTCGAAAGGATGCGACATGTTAACATCCATAAATCTTCCAACTTTCTGGATACCTACTTCAGAACGGATTGTAACTTCTGTTTTACCAACTTTACCCCTTTTTGAGGTAATTACAATAACACCGTTACCTGCACGCGAACCGTACAATGAAGAAGCGGAAGCACCTTTAACGATTTCGAACGAAGCAATATCGTCTACGTTAATGTCGGCCAAACCTCCGGCAATAAAAACACCGTCCATAATTACCAGCGGCGCCTGCGAACCGTAGAAGTTGGCAGCTCCACGTAAAAGAATGGTAGCACCTGCACCCGGGCGACCTAAATTGGTTACCTGTACACCGGCCACTTTACCTTGCAGTGCACTTGCTGCAGAACCCGCAGGTACTTTTTCAAGTGCTTCAGAATTAACCGAAGCTACAGAAACCGATAGTTTCTTTTTCTCAGTTGCACCGGCAACACCAGTTACAACCACTTCGTCAATACCAAAAACGTCTTCAGAAAGTGCTACATCAATAGTTGTCTCACTACCAACTGCAACTTCCTGTGTTTTCATCCCAATAAACGAGAAAACTAAAACCTCGCCATCTTCAGGAATCTTAATTGAGTACTCACCATCTAAATTGGTAATTGTACCCATTGTAGTTCCCTTTAACAAAACAGAAGCTCCGGGAATCGGAGAATCGTCTGCTTCTGAAGTAACTACACCTGTAATTGTTTTGGTTTGCGCCAAAACTCCCATTACACCTATAGCAAACAGGAATACAAAAAACAGAGCAATTTTTTTCATAGAAATAGTTTTAAATTAACAATTAAACAGCATTTATAATAAAAATTGATTTTTTAGTTGTGAAGGATTCCCCCAAATCCTCTGACTCACAAATTACCCTTTTAATTCATTTTTTCTTCCAAAAAATTAATTTGTTAAATATTTTAACAATCGCAAATATTAGAAAAACAATTTGATTTTTAAAGAAATTGTTAAGTTTTTATGTGATTTAAAACATATCCAATCACACCACACAGACATAAGTTCATAATAAATTTTTCAACGCACTCAATTCGAGCATTTTGTAAATATTTAACCCAGAGATATTATTATTCTCATTTTTTTTAAAAAAATCCTTATCAGCTTTTGTAAAATAAACTGCATCGATACCAAAATTTAATGCTCCAATTACATCAACATCCCAGTCGTCGCCTATCATCAGGCTTTCCGACTTTTTGGCATTGGTTGATTTTATGGCATATTCAAAAATCTCACGACCAGGCTTAGGAGTTTTTACCTCCTCCGAAATAAATACTTTATTAAAAAATGACTTTAACCCAGTATTTTCGAGTTTCCTGTGCTGAACCTCTTTAAAACCATTGGTTATTATAAATAACCTGTACCTTTTCGACTTTAAGTATTGTAAAATGTCAATGGCTCCTTCAACAAGATATTCTTGATGAGCCATTTCGTTCAGGTAGTGTGCATTTATTTTTTCAGGATCAATACCATTAATTTGAAGTTCATCGAATGTAAGTTGAAATCTTTGCCGAATCAGATCTTTTTTGGCTATTTCCTTTTTACGATAGGCTGACCAAAGGTTATGATTGATCCTGGAATAGACATCAAAAAAAACTGCAAACTCGATACCATTATTATATAGTGCATAATTTTTGAACGTCGATTCCATAGCAAATCTGGAATTTTTATTAAAATCCCACAATGTATTATCGAGGTCGAAAAAAATATGGGTATATTTTTTAGCCATTGGTCTATTGTCTGTAGTCAAATAAACATATTTTGAGAAGGATGCCATCCGTATTTGTCGCAACCCAGACGGATGGCATCCTTAATTCTGTGACTGCTAACTTTCATTTACTTAATCACTTACCAGTACGCCCTTCTGCAACAATAACAATTTCGCCTTTGGGTGGGTTTGCATCATAATACTCTTTCAGTTCAGTAACTGTACCACGTTTTACTTCTTCAAACATTTTACTGAGTTCGCGGCATACACAGGCTCTTCGATCGCTTCCAAAAAATTCGGTAAACTGGGAGAGAGCTTTTACTAACCGATATGGTGATTCGTAAAATACCATTGTTCTTGTTTCTTCTGCCAGGATTTTCAACCTGGTTTGACGTCCCTTTTTTTGCGGCAGAAATCCTTCGAATATAAACTTATCGGTTGGCAAACCCGAAACTGCCAATGCAGGAATCAAGGCAGTTGCCCCGGGCAAACATTCAACCTCAATTTCTTTTTCAACACAGGCACGTACCAGTAGAAAGCCCGGATCGGAAATGGCAGGTGTACCCGCATCAGAAATTAATGCAACCCGGTTTCCTTCAGTAATTTTCGAAACAATTGTGTTTACTGTTTTGTGTTCGTTAAATTTATGGTGTGCAGTAAGTTTTTTTTCAATTTCGAGGTGCTTCATCAGCTTTGACGAAACCCTTGTATCTTCTGCCAGAATAATATCGGCCTCTTTTAATACCGAAACTGCCCTTAAAGTAATGTCCTGCAGATTTCCAATCGGGGTAGGCACCAATATAAGTTTACCGGCTTCACTCATTTGGGAACCTTCGTTTTACAAGGTTTACAAATTTCAGGCTGGTTTCGTTTTTCTTCCACTTGTAATTTTGCTGAAGATACTTAACCGCTTCCTGAATATTGTTCATGGTATCCAGTTTGGCAACTGCTTTTGAAAATACATCGGCATTTCCGTCAAATAATTCACGTATGTACTGAAACCGATCGTTAATTCCAATTGCTGCTTTAATACTTGAGACCGGAAGATTTGAAATTTTGTGTTCCAGTTTATTCGTGTCGGTGTTTACTAATTCATTCACCGATTTTTCTTTCGAAAAGCTGTCGCCCAAACGTTTATTGCCGTTATCTTTAACTTCCTCATCAACAAGCTCAACTTCTTTGTCTTTTATATCGGAATGTTCATCTTTTTCTTCTGTAGTTGCCTCTTCCTGTAACTCTTCAGTATCCAGTTCATTAACTACCGGTTCCGGAGTCTCTTCAAGTATCTCTTCATTTTCTGTTTCCGCTACAGTTTCTTCAACTTCTTTTACTTCAGTTTCTGATTCTGGTTCTGGTGGAGATATTTTCTCTATTATTTCTTCAGGTGGTGGTGATTGTGTTTTCTCTTCTTCTGCCAACTGAAACTGAGACTGCCTACTTTCTTCACTTTCATTCAGAATCTGGATCAGCCTTTTTGCTCCTTTTAACCGGTTTTGTATAAATTCAATTTCCAGTTCTTCAAAACCGCTGGTTCCCTTTTCATCAACCAGTTCTTCAAGTTCACTTAAGTCTTTTAATAGAAATTTTAGAAGTTTTTTATTTTCCATTCTGTACAAACAAAGGTTTAAAGTTTATTTTTGTAAAAGTAGTAATTTATCAATAGACCGTTAGATTTTTAGAAATGATACATGAGACAATATTCAGGTTAATGAATTGCGGGTAAGACATAACTATCTGTATTCTCATATTTTGACAATTATCAGTTCTAAATTATATAACGAACTATTAATTCTTAAACTAAGAACGTTTAATGTTTATTGAAAGAGATATAAACAGTCAAAAAAAAACCGGCACGATTGAAGTTGTTGCGGGTTCGATGTTTTCGGGAAAGACTGAAGAGTTGATACGACGGCTGAAAAGGGCAAAGATTGCTAAACAAAGGGTTGAAATTTATAAACCGGTTGTTGACGTACGTTACTCGGAAGATGAGGTAGTTTCGCACGACGAAAATTCCATTCGTTCCACTCCTGTTGAAAACTCGGCGAATATTTTATTGCTTTCGGGCGATGTTGATGTTATTGGAATTGACGAGGCCCAGTTTTTCGACAACGGACTTATTGATGTAGTTATCAAACTGGCCAACCTGGGCATTAGGGTAATTGTTGCAGGCTTAGACATGGATTTCAAAGGTATTCCATTCGGGCCAATTCCAGGATTGATGGCGGTTGCCGACCATGTTACAAAAGTGCATGCCATATGTGTAAGGTGCGGTAGTATTGCGCAATTTTCTCACCGGATGTCTGAAAAAGAGCAGGTGGTTTTACTGGGCGAAAAAGATATTTACGAACCACTGTGCCGGAGTTGTTATAATAAAGCTAATGAGAAAAAATGACAGACTTATCAAAAAAAAATGCCAACTGAATTTCTTTACAGGTGACATCTTCTATATTTCTTTAAATATTATTACCCCAGTTTACTTATTCTTTCGAGCCGGATAGCATCCAACACCTTAATTTTCCGGCCGTCGATTGCGATAACATTTTCGGTTGCAAAATTTGATAAGGTACGAATTGCATTCGAGGTAGTCATATTCGAAAGGTTGGCAATATCTTCTCTCGACAGATATACCCTTAAAGTAGTTCCATCGTGTTCAAAACCATACTTATCTTTTAAAAGAACTAACGATTCGGCAAGCCTTCCCCTGATATGTTTTTGAGTTAACGTAACTGTTCTTGAATTTGCGAAGCCAAGTTCTTGAGCGAGTTTGCGAATTAACTTAAACGAAAAATCGCTGTTTTTTAAAGCCCTTTTAAAAATAAATTCGGGACTGATATTACAAATTAATGACTCTTCGAGAGTAACAGCAGATGCTATATGGTTTTCTTCTCCAAACAGAGCGCGGTAGCCAATCATTCCCAAAGGCTTTGCCATCCGAATAATTTGTTCACGGCCTCCTACCCCCTCTTTAAAAATTTTAACCTTCCCATCAACCAATAACATAAACCCATTGGGTTTTTCTCCCTCTTTAAAAACATATTCATTCTTTTTATAATGCGAAATAGAAATGTGGTGTTGCAGCTCTTCTTTTTCTTCCTGACTTAAGATATAAAATATTGATTTAGGGTTGTCAATAATATCTCTCACTCCTAATTCTGAATTTAACATATAGTTGAAATGTATGTTTTACAGCATCAAAGCTAAAAAAAAATGTGAAACTCAGATTCAAAATTAACGGTTATTTTATACCGATTTTACATTAAACAACTTCTAATCCAATCAGAATAATTATTTTATAAACATCGGTAAAAAAAGCTGGATTAATAGCGGGCAACCAAAGGCATTTTACGGCCGAAACCGAATGCTTTTGAACTAATCCTGATTATGGGAGCGGCCTGAAAACGTTTATATTCATTCATGTTTACCATACGTATTACCCGGCGCACAACCTGTTCGTCAAATCCAAGCTCTGAGATCTCCTTCGGGGATTTATTCAGTTCTATATAATTGAAAAGCATTTCATCCAGGTCTTCATAATCGGGTAACGAGTCGGTATCTTTCTGGTCGGGACGAAGCTCTGCAGAAGGTGGTTTTACAATAGTATTTTCAGGAATTACCTCGCCATCTTTATTCATATACCGCGAAAGTTTATATACATCTAATTTGTACACATCGCCTAAAACGGCCAAACCGCCGTTCATGTCGCCATATAGTGTTCCGTAACCTACCGCACTCTCGCTTTTATTTGTAGTATTTAAAAGAATGTGTCCGAACTTATTCGAAATGGCCATCACATAAATTCCGCGTGCCCGTGCCTGAATATTCTCTTCGGTAACATCGGCATTTCTTCCTTCAAACAACGGGACAAGTTCATTCTCGAATTTATCTACCGCACTCTGAATATTTACAATGTCGTACCTGATGTTCAGGTTTTCTGCAAGAATACGGGCATCTTCAATACTATGGCCCGAAGAGTATTTTGAAGGCATTAACAGCACCCTGATATTTTCTGCACCCAATGCCTTTACCGCTAAAACAACAGTTACGGCCGAATCAATTCCACCCGAAAGTCCAAGCGTTGCCTGTTTAAATCCCATTTTATGGAAATAATCGCGTATTCCGAGTACCAGTGCATCATGAATTTTTTCAATATAACCGACTTTGGTTTGCAACTGTTTTTCACCGGTTTTCTTTGTATCAATAATCAGAAAGTCTTCTTCAAAATACTTTAACTCCTTTACAATTTCGCCCTCTTTGTTAATAAATACTGAACCACCATCGAAAACAAGCTCAGTTTGAGCCCCCACCTGATTCAGGTACAAAATCGGGGTTTTAAAGTTCTTCGCTTTGGTTATCAATACATTTTTCCTCCATCCTTCCTGGTTATACGAAAATGGAGATGCCGAAATATTCACCACAAAATCGGGATTGAATTTAGCCAGCTCTTCCATTGGAGAAACTTCGTAAAGTTTGTCTTTCCCAAATTCGTTGGCCGTTGGCTGTTCGTCCCACAAATCTTCGCAAATGGTAATTGCAATTTTTTCGCCCAAGTAGTTTACAATGTCAAATTCGCGGTTGGGCTCAAAATGCCGGTACTCGTCGAAAATATCGTAGGTAGGCAAAAGGGTTTTGTTATGAATGCTCTGAATTTTTCCATCGACCAGAAAAATGGCAGAGTTGAACAGTTGTTTGCCCCTTTCGTTCCTATTGATTATCGGGGCCCCGATAATTGCGGCAATACCAACACAACTTTTTGCAATTTCATTTACTGCATCTTCGGCTTTTCGAATAAACTCCTGTTTCTCCAACAAATCGTGCGGATAATAACCGGTTACCGACAGTTCTGAGAAAATAACCAAATCGGCTCCATCATTTTTAGCCTTCTGAATTTTGCTGATAATTTTTTGTGAATTATTCTCAAAATCACCAATTGTATAGTTTAACTGAGCAAAAGCAACTTTCATAACTATAGTTCAAAGTTTAATGTACAGAGTTCAAAGTATTTTCTAATTAGCTTTAAACCTGAAACAGATATTGATTGCAAATCTCCAATTTTTAGTTCAATTTCGCAATATTATTTTTAGATAAGCGTACTGTTTTAACATGAGTTAGATATAAAACAGATTTTATTATTTATTACCCCGTACTTTAGTGCGGGGCTGCAGAATAACTATAAAACAACGATTTTTGAGAATTTTTGTATCGTTTATTATACAAAAATTCTCAAAAATCTAATACATTGGGGCATTTCGTTAATCCCCGCACTAAAGTACGGGGTAAAACATAAACATTGTCCCGTTGAAAATTAAAATTATAAATGAATGAAAGCAATTAAGCATATTCTCTTTTTTTGCATTTTGGTAATTTTTTCACTTGCCTGTAAAAGAAATCCGCTGAAAGTTGATATCTCCGATATTAAAGGTGATGTTGAGGTGGTCTGGTTCAGCGATGAACTATTTTCGCTGCAGGGAAAAGACACCCTTGAAGTTTTGGTAGAATTGCACAATTCTTATCCTGATTTTTTTAACCTGTTTACTTACCGTGTAATCAATATCGGGGGGATTGATGATGAGCACTTTGAAGAATTGATGAGCATTTTTATTACCGACACCCTGATTCAGGAAGTAAAAAACATGATCGACCATGAATTTTCTGATTTCGACAAACTGGAAAAGGAGCTTAAAAAAGCTTTTAAGTATTACCAGTTTCATTTCCCAAATAAAAAGCTTCCGACAATTTATACCTATATATCCGGGTTTAACCAGTCGGTAGTTACTGCTGAAAACATTATCGGAATCAGCCTCGATAAATACCTGGGCCGCGACTGTGAATATTACCAGCAATTAAATACAACCCCGCAATACAAAATTTTAAATATGCACAAACACAAGCTTCTGTCTGATGTAGCATATGCATGGGGCATAACCGAGTTTGAAGCACCTGCTGCGCCGACGAACCTGCTGGGAAATATGATTCAGCAAGGAAAATTGATGTACCTGGTTGATGCCATGCTGCCCGAAATGCACGACTCGTTAAAAATTGGTTATACCGGCAAACAACTCGGGTGGTGCGAGATGAATGAACCCCAGATGTGGACTTACATGATTGAAAAAGAGATGCTGTACTCGACACAACGCATGGATGTTGTGCGGTACATTAACGATTCGCCAACTACATCAGGATTTCCTCTCGAATCGCCCGGCAGAACCGGAATATGGATTGGATGGCAGATTGTACGGCAATATATAAAAGAAAACCCGGAGATTACACTGCCTGAGCTGATGAAAAATTATAATTACCAGGAAATTTTGAACTATTCGGGATATTCGCCTGAATAAAAAAAACCCGGTAATAACCTACCGGGCCTGTTTAATATTCTCTTGTCATTTCGACGAATATGCGAGGAGAAATCTGTTACAACTGAAGAGATATCTCACCCT
Source organism: Bacteroidota bacterium (assembly GCA_039714235.1). Taxonomy (GTDB): domain Bacteria; phylum Bacteroidota; class Bacteroidia; order Bacteroidales; family Prolixibacteraceae; genus Draconibacterium. The sequence goes on from JBDLJS010000051.1 coordinate 19,543, forward strand.
CGTTCCTTGTGATTCTTCCATAGGAATCGCTACACGGGAAATGACTAGTACCTTCTACTGCTCTATAATCTTAATGTTACGATACCAAACATCGTCGCCGTGGTCCTGCAAGGCAATAACACCTTTTTTAGGAACATTTACCCAGTCAGGGTTTAACCCCGGGAATTTCGAACCGGTAACCATTTCTTTCCAGTCGTCAGTCCACAGGTGGTATTCCACAACAGTTTTACCATTCTGGCGGTGCCACACGCTTCCTTTAAAAACTTCAATTTCAACGGTGTTCCATTCGCCTACAGGTTTTGCGTTTTGCGGAACAGCAGGAATCAGGTCGTACAACGAACCAGCCTGGCGGTTTCCGTCTTTTCCGGCACGTGCATCGGGATGTTTTACGTTATCCAAAACCTGCATCTCCGGGGCTGTTTTATAAATTGGCCACCCTTCTGTTTCTTTACCTAAATAAAAAATACCTGAGTTCCCTCCCGGTGCAATTTTCCACTCTAGTTTTAACCTGAAATTAGAATATTCTTTTGTAGTAATAATATCGCCACCATCCGTAGCTCCAGCCTCACCATGCCCTGATGCCTTGCAGTGCAGAGTTCCATCAACAATCTCCCAGCCAGTGGGGAAATGGTCTTTGTTATTACCTTTCCATCCCTCACTTGTTTTACCATCGAAAAGTAAAACCCATCCTTCTTCTTTTTCTTTTTTAGTTAACTGGTTTAACGCGGCCGAACCTCCTATTTTAGTGCTTTTGCACGAAAGAGAAAAAACAAAAGCTGCTGCCAGCAAAAACGAGAATATTTTCTTCATCATATTAAAATTTAATTGGTTAAGAATTTTTAATTATTTCTATTTTGAAACGAATGTACAAAAAAACAAAACAGGTATTTCCAAACTCACTCGAATGCAACTAAATTTAATCCAAATTCTTCAATAAAAGATGCTCTGCTTAATTGTACAATTAAGTTTCACACCCATTTTTCATTACAAAAGTGGGGTCAACTAAATCGGGATTAATCCGCAATGACAGTTGTCCTTTCCAATTCTGATTAATAATGCGGATTAAAGTTAAAATAGCTACAATTCTCGTGTGAATTTTATTATTTCCAAACATCTTTTGTAATTTTAGATTCGCTAAAATAAAAATTTAAGAAAACACGGATATGAGTAATTCAGCAAAACCCAAAAGAATTGGAATATTAACTGCAGGCGGTGATTGTCCCGGACTGAATGCTGCAATCAGGGGAGTTGGAAAAACAGCCATAGTTGAATATGGTATGGAGGTACTGGGATTTAACGCAGGTTATTCAGGACTAATCAATGGTGAATATATAACGTTAGATGAAAAACAACTTTCAGGTATACTTACCCTGGGAGGAACAATTCTTGGCACATCGAGGGAGAAGCCATATAAAATGGTGAACAAAAATGGGAAAAAAGATCCTGATAAACCTGAGAAGATAAAAATGAACTACGAAGAACTGGGCCTCGACTGTGTTGTTTGTATTGGCGGTAACGGCACTATGAAAACAGCAAACATGCTGGCAAAAGAAGGGCTGAATGTAATTGGCATCCCAAAAACCATTGACAATGATGTATGGGGAACCGATGTAACGTTTGGTTTCGACTCGGCAGTGCAAATTGCCACCGATGCTATAGACAGGCTGCATACTACAGCCAACTCTCACCAACGGGTAATGATTATTGAAATTATGGGGCACCATGCCGGCTGGCTGGCCCTCTACTCAGGATTGGCAGGCGGTGGAGATATTATCCTTATCCCCGAACTGGACTATAACATCCGTTCGGTTTGTAAAAAAATTGAAGAACGGTACGAAAACAACAAACCATACTCCATTGTGGTTGTCGCCGAAGGAATTGAACACCCTAAAAACAAGTCGGCGGCTACTTTCATTGCTGAATCAATTCAGACATACACCGGAATTGAAACACGTGAAACAGTTTTGGGATACATTCAGCGCGGGGGCTCGCCTACACCGATGGACCGAATACTGGCAACTCAATACGGAGCGTTTGCTGCAAAATGTATTGCCGAAGAGTGTTTCGGAACCATGATTGCCATAAAAAACAACAAAGTTACAACCGTTCCGCTAAATGAAGTTGGAGGAAAACTTCGAACAGTAGACAAAGAAAACCAGTTAATTGTTAAAGCACGGAAAATGGGTGTTTCGTTTGGTGATGAATATTTGTAATTGGATTGAAAAATAATTTAAAGAAATGTAGAGATGTACGGCCGTACATCTCTACATTTTTTCACAACGGCAAATGCACCACCTTTTTAGTTTCAAAAAACTCTTCGTCGAAATATTCCGAAAGCTTCTGTATAAAAATATTCTTTTTGAATGGCTTTATTTCCCCGGTTAAGTCACCGCCTTTCAGGTAAAGAATACCATTGGGCAATGCATTTTTCTGTTTTTCCGAAATGTTTTTCCGAATCCATGAAATGAACTCCGGCAAACGGGTTACGGCACGGCTGATTATAAAATCGTATTTCTCTTTTAGTTGCTCGGCACGAATTTGTTCGGCTGTTACATTTGCCAGCCCCAGCGACTGGGCAACACCGTTAACCACCTTTATTTTTTTACCGATGGAATCGATTAGGTGAAATTGCACCTGCGGAAACATAATTGCCAGGGGAATTCCCGGAAAACCACCGCCGGTTCCTACATCCAAAAGTTTTGAGCCCGGCACAAACGATGTAAACTTTACAATTCCAAGAGAATGGAGTACATGTCTCTCGTAAAATTCAGAAAAGTCTTTTCTCGAAATCACATTTATTTTTGAATTCCAGTCGGCGTACAGTGGCTCCAACTGCAGGAAAAGCTCAATTTGTTTTTCGTTTAGATTAGGAAAATATTTAAGGATAATGTCCATGTAAATTAAACAGTGTCTTAATCTTGTTGACCGATTTCGGTACTTTCTATCATTTTAAACAACATTTCGCGTGCCCTGAAAAGTTGTGCTTTTACTGTACCGAGCGGCAAATTTAATTCTTTTGCAATTTCTTCGTAAGAAAATTCGCGGAAATAACGGAGTTCAACCAGAGTTTGGTAACGTGGTTTTAAACGCCTTACAACCTTTCTTAACAAAATGGCTTTTTGCATCCGTATCAGCTTCTCTTCAGGATTTAGCTCTTTCGATTTTAATTTAACCTGCTCGCTGTTTTCATTTTGTTCATTCATTTCAATAGAAATATGAATCCCCTTTTTTTTGCGTAAAAAGTCGATGCAGTTATTCGATGCAATTTTAAACAGCCAGGTGCTAAATGCATAAGTTGGAGAATATTGATGAAGGTTTTTAAACGCTTTGCCAAATGCTTCGAGCGTAAGGTCTTCGGCATCGCTCCGGTTATTAACCATTTTTAAAAGCATAAAATAAATGGCATCTTTATAACGGGTTAATAAGCGGGCAAAAGCTTTATCGTTGCCTGACAGAGCAGTCTTTACAAGTTCATAATCCTGACGTGCCTTCTCCGATAATATTAAACCTTGTTCCTCCATTTTTTTTGGCTGTTACGTGCAAAATGCCAACGGTAAAAGAGTCTATAATAAGGCATTAGAACACCGTACACTAACGAAGGTATAAATATTTTACGTTCATTCAAACGAATTAAAGTTATTTTTATGATAACCAAATGTGCTATCAGCTTAATTCCTGCGAGAACCAAAATCAGAGGCCAAAGTCCCTGTACAACAAATAATATCGAAATCAGCAATGGCAAAAACAGCAACGCGGTATATTCGTCCAACTTTAACAATACTTTTTTCCACCATGGAAGGTACTTTTCAATTCTGAAACTTTTTTTCAGCAATTCAGAGTATTCAGTTTTCCCAACTGCCTGCTTTCTAAATATCGACGTTCCTTTACAAAATACAAAAGAGGTCGATTTTTTGGTAATGAAAGAATTAAATATTAGCTCGAGGTTGGCGTATGGTTCTTTAAGTTTTAAACCATAGCCGTTTGATTTAAAATATTTGCTTTTATTAAACGCCACATTTTCTTCCGAATAAAGAAACGGAACTCCAACGGTTGTAAAGCCTGCACTTTTTACGTATTGAAAAAAGTTCTCGATGCGAAACATCAGGTTAAAGAAACCACGCTCAGGTTTAACCGATGCGTAGCCTGTAATTAAATTCTTATTACTTTCAGCTTCTATTTTTTGCGAAAAAACAGGTAACCACTCCCCCGGTATTCCTTCCATTGAAACCGGAATTATCATTACCCAATCGTTTGTTGCCGATTTAAGGGCTACAGTTTGAGTAAGCTTTACCGAATATCGGGTTTCCTGGTTTAGCGACGATATTTTTAGTCTTCTGTACCGCTGGCGATAAAGTCCCAAAACAGAAAGCGTAGCATCCTGAGAAAAATCGTCAACGGCAACAACTTCATAATCTACATCCTCAATGGTCAACAATTTAGGAAGGTTGTTCCTGATATTTTGTTCTTCATTACGAATCGCAAGCAACAGCGATATTGGTTTGCCTTTCGAATTGTTTACCTGTGGTTTTTTCTGATACGAAATTCGCCCGGCAACAAGTAACAGATATATCAGCCGGATAAAATAAACCACACAAAATGCAATAAATATCACCCACTGAAAATCTGAAAGACTGTTAAATCTATTTAGAAATGTCTGAATCATTCAGAAGTAGAAATTCGGTATCCAATTCGCTATCAAAAATGAGAACAAAAGTTTCAAAAACAAAATAAGAGCCTGATTAAAATTTATCCATTTATTCTATTATTCGTCTTTTTCAATACTTCTGCGTTGAAATTTCCTTAAATAGCTAAGGCTATTCGCGTCAATTCCGTCTTGAATTATTAAAAAATACTTCATAATATCTCTAAAAAATAAAGTTTAAACAGGCTCTAAAAAGAGGTGAAAAGAAATTTCAGTTTTATTTGTAAGAATTAGCTAATATTAACTTTCTGAATGAAAGCGATTAGCCGGCAAATTTGTGCAGAATAGCTATATTTGCGCTTCAATAAAAGTTAAATGGATTTTAATTTACTGACAACAACAGAAAATTCGCGTGCAAGAGCAGGGGTAATAACTACCAGCCACGGAACAATTGAAACTCCCATTTTTATGCCGGTTGGCACTGCAGGTTCTGTAAAGGGAATTCACACGCACGATTTGAAAGAAGATATTAAGGCACAGATAATACTGGGGAATACTTATCATTTGTATTTACGCCCCGGTACAGACATTATTGAAAAAGCAGGTGGATTGCACAAATTTAACCGGTGGGATAAACCGATTTTAACTGACAGTGGTGGGTTTCAGGTATTCTCGCTGGGCGACATCAGGAAACTGACGGAAGAAGGTGCACGGTTTCAGTCGCATATCGATGGCTCGTACCATATGTTTACGCCTGAAAATGTGATGGATATCCAGCGGACCATTGGCGCCGATATTGTAATGGCATTTGATGAATGTACCCCTGGAAATGCCGATTTTGTTTATGCAAAAAAATCGCTGGAACTTACACAACGCTGGCTCGACAGGTGTTTTACAAGGTTTAACGAAACTCAACCGAAATACGGATACGAACAAAGCCTGTTCCCAATAGTGCAGGGAAGCACTTTTACCGAGCTTCGAAAAATTGCCGTTAACCACGTAAAAACATTCGATGCCGACGGATATGCCATTGGAGGTTTATCGGTTGGAGAGCCGGAAGAGGTGATGTATGAAATAACAGAAGTAGCGACAGCCGGTTTACCCGAAAACAAACCCCGTTATTTAATGGGCGTTGGTACTCCGGTTAATATTCTTGAATCAATTGAGCGTGGTATCGACATGTTCGATTGCGTTATGCCAACCCGGAACGGACGTAACGGAATGTTGTTCACCAGCGAAGGCATCATTAATATTAAAAACAAAAAATGGGATAACGACCATTCTCCGATTGACCCCAACGGCACCTCGTTTGTCGATCAATATTCCAAAGCGTACCTTCGCCACCTTATTATTTCGGGCGAAATGCTTGGATCGCAGATTGCAAGCCAGCATAACCTTGCATTTTACCTTTGGCTGGTAAAAACTGCACGCGAAAAAATACTAAATGGCGATTTTGTAAGTTGGAAAAACGAGATGGTAATTAAATTAAAAGAGAGACTTTAACAACAATGAAGAGGTATAAAACAATAGATATTTATATTACCAAAAAATTTCTTGGTACTTTCTTTTATACTATTGGCCTTATTCTGGGCATTGCCATTATTTTCGATATCCAGGAAAACCTCGATGATTTTTTATCGAAAGACATTCCAGGCAAAGCTATTATTTTCGATTATTACCTGAATTTTATACCCTACTTTGCCAACCTTTTTAGCCCACTGTTTACTTTTATTGCCGTAATTTATTTTACCTCCAAAATGGCTTACAACACCGAGATTATTGCCATTTTAAGCAGTGGTGTTTCGTACCAGCGTTTAATGCGTCCTTATCTCATGTCGGCACTATTTCTGGCAATACTATCGTACACACTTGGCAACTACATTATTCCCCCCGCAAATTACACAATGAATAATTTTAAAGAGAAATATATTCGCAATACCCGAAGCAGAATGAGTACCCAAAGAAATATTCACCACCAGATTGAACCGGGATTGTATATTTATATGCAAAGTTTTAACAACAGTAATGTTGGATACCGTTTTACAATGGAAAGATTTGAAGGAGCCACCTTAAAAGAAAAATTAACTGCACAAAACATAAGGTGGGACAAAGAATCAGGCAAATGGGTAATTAACAATTATTGGAAACGGACAATACATACCGAATATGAAGAACTGGAAAAAGGCTACCGGCTAGATACTGCATTAAATATGTCGCCCGAAGATTTTACAACCATAAAATATGAGATGGAAGCTTATACTACTCCGGATCTTAAAAAGGAAATAAGTTTGATGAAAATGCGCGGCGTTAACTATATCGCCTGGGAAATAGAAAAACACAAACGGGTTGCAAACCCATTTTCGGCATTTATTTTAACACTAATTGGAGTAGGTTTGGCATCGCGAAAAATTAAAGGTGGTTTAGGATTACACCTTGGGCTTGGACTTCTTTTCGCTTTTTCATACATATTATTTATGCAGGTTTCAACAGTTTTTGCCATTAGCGGATCTACCCCACCGTTGCTAGCTGTATGGATTCCAAATATTTTATATAGCGTAATTGCTTTATTTGTTTACAGGTGGGCAGCCCGGTAACCTGGTGTTTTCTTATGCAAACAAATCTTCAGCCAAGTGAAAGTGAAAAAATAGAATACCTGCATAACTGTTGAATTACAGATCTTATCTGTAACTTTTCAAACAAAAAATACTATTATTCGAAATAGTTGTATCTATGATCATTAAATTACGTAGTACATGAAGTGATAAATATAAGGCGAATGAAAAAAGTTATAATTTTGCCCTCACTTATAAAAAAACAGTACCCATTATTAATGGGATAATTAATAATTTAAAAAATACTTTATGTCACTAAGAAGCAACGTACTTGATCTACGCAAAAGGAAAAGAGAAGTACAAAAAGGCGGTGGAGATAAAGCCATTGAGAAACAGGCAAAAATGGGTAAACTAACGGCACGTGAACGTATCCTTGCTTTGTTAGACAAAAACTCATTTCACGAATACGATTTATTTGTTGAACACTCGGCCAAAGATTTTGGCATGGAGGGCAAGACTCTGCATGGTGATGGTGTAATAATAGGGACTGGGACCATTTATAATAAACCTGTATGTGTTTTTGCTCAGGATTTTACTGTTGCAGGTGGCTCGCTGGGATTAATGCATGCCCGTAAAATTACCAAAATTATGGACCACGCTTTAAAAATGAGGGTGCCATTAATTGGAATTAACGACTCGGGAGGTGCTCGTATTCAGGAAGGTGTAAATTCATTGGCCGGTTACGGTGAAATCTTTTTCCGTAATACGCTGGCATCAGGTGTAATACCACAAATTTCGGTAATCCTTGGCCCATGTGCCGGTGGTGCAGTTTATTCGCCGGCTTTAACCGATTTTGTGTTTGTTGTTGAAAACATTTCGAAGATGTTTATTACCGGGCCAAGTGTAATAAAATCGGTACTTGGCGAAGAAATTTCGATGGAAGAATTAGGTGGAGCCAAGGTACACTCCGAAATTACAGGAAATGCACATTTTTATGCACAAACCGAATTGGAGTGTTTTGAGCAGATTAAAACTCTGATTAGCTATATTCCGAGAAATAATTCGAAAAAGGCACTTCCGCACAAACCAAAAGCCCCCCTAAAAGGGAAAAAAGTTGAGGAAATTGTACCTGGAGATCCACGAATCCCTTACGATATGCGCGATATTATTAAAAGCATTACGGATGGATCGGAGTTCCTGGAAGTAATGGAAGATTTTGCGCCAAATATTATAATCGGGTTTGGAAGGATGGAAGGAGATACTGTAGGTTTTGTTGCCAACCAGCCAATGGTTCTTGCAGGTGTTCTCGATACTGACAGTTCTGATAAAGCTGCACGTTTTATCCGTTATTGCGACGCATTTAATATTCCTATTGTTACACTGGAAGATCTTCCGGGGTATTTGCCTGGTGTAGACCAGGAACATGCAGGAGTAATTCGTCATGGTGCAAAAATATTATATGCATACAGCGAAGCAACAGTCCCTAAAGTAACAGTAATACTGAGAAAAGCTTACGGCGGAGGTTATATTGCTATGAACTCGCGCCATTTACGTGCCGATTTTGTTTTTGCATGGCCAACGGCAGAAATTGCAGTTATGGGACCTGAAGGTGCAGCAAATATTGTTTTCCGAAAAGAAATTGCTGAAGCAGAAAATCCTGAGGAGATGCGTCAGAAAAAAATTCAGGAATACAAAGAAAAATTTGCAAATCCTTATGTTGCAGCGGCACAAGGTTATATAGACGAAGTAATAGAACCAAAAGATACAAGGTCGAGAATTCTGCATGCACTGCATGTTTCCGAAAATAAAAGTGTATTCCTGCCCAATAAGAAGCATGGTATACCTCCATTTTAATCAACTTAAAAACTAAGGTATGTCAGAAGAAAAAGAATTTAAAAACCTGGTAGTTCAGGGAACGGTATATAAAACCACCTTTACAAAAAAGTTTGAGAACAGGATTAATTATGAAACCCCCAACGAAAACGAACTTTATTCGTTTATTCCGGGAACAGTAATAGATATCTTTATAAAAAACAACGAAAAAGTTAAAGAAGGTGATACCTTGTTGTTACTGGAAGCAATGAAAATGCAGAACCAGGTTAGAATGCCATTCGATGGAAAAATAGTAAAGATACATGTCAAAAAAGACGAGGTAATTCCTAAAAGACATCTGATGGTAGAAGTTAAACCATTGTAGACGAAACGAGTTTCTAACAAATATTCAAAACCGTGTGAAAAATAATCGCACGGTTTTTTTGGGTCAGTATAAATTGGTGGTTTAGAAATAAATTCATTAAAAATAAATATGGAGAGAGTATCTTCACACTGAAATATATCTTTACCTTATCAGGCGGATTTTACTCTTTATGCTAGCACAAAGAGTAAACAGAAAATCCAAGGCTGCTTTTTATCTTCACCTTCCATCTTCTCACGACCGACATTAGGCAAAATGTTCAACATTTATCGTTCGCTACAGTCCGCCTTCATGAAAATGCGTTAAGAAATTTAGGGAATGTAGCGTTTAGAAAGAAAAGCTGTTTGAGTCCGACGAAGGAGGCCGAGTTCTTTTCTTTTAGCAGAATTCACTAGATTTTAGTCATTTTCAGGTCAGCGGCGGCATTTTTGCTTCCTTTTTTTGCTGTAGAAAAAAGGAAGTCGCAGCGAAGCGCGAAATAATTCATTCTAAAATGAGTAAAGGGAACCAAATTAAATAGTGCCAGCATTTTTTATAAAACACTAATCCTCTAGTTTTTCATACTGATTCGTTTTTATACCAATTTGAAATTACAATTGGTATAATACAAAAAAGAGGCTGCCAAATTTTAGCAACCTCTCAAAATCAAAACTAATCGCGTTTCCCTCTGTTAAACTATCTGCTCCAGACTAATTCGTTAATCATCCACTGTTCTATGCTTAAATCCTGTTCAATTTCAGTTTCAACTACCGGGATTTTAATTACTTCCCAGGTAATTTTATTTGTCATCCATTCTTCCAAAACCAATGTTTCTTCCCGAGAATTTTTAATATTCACAAATGATTTAGTTTCCCATACATTTTCATTAATCATCCAATTCTCAAGTTCCAGTGCTGTTTCAATGTTTTCATGGCCAGAGGCGATTGCTTCGTTTCCCTTTGCATTTACATTTCCTG
>JBDLJS010000052.1:0-29833 GCA_039714235.1 Bacteroidota bacterium
TGAATCCTGCTCTTCGAGCATACCACCTAAATTCAGGTAAACATTTCCTTCCCAAATAGTATCTTTAAATTCCTGGTATAATTGTACACTTTTTATATAATGTTCAAACGATTGTTCTGGTTTTTCCAGGTCGGCATAAAGACTTCCCAGCCCATTGTATACTCCTGCCAATCCGCGTTTATCTCCAATATCTTTATAATATGTTTCACTTTTAAGATAGTTTTCATAACTCTTATAATATTCACCGGCTTTTCTTAATTCTCTGGCAAGATTATTATAACAATACCCTGCTCCCAAATAGTATTTTTCTTTTTCACAGTAAGTGGCCAGTAATTCCCATGACATTAAAACTGTGTCTTTGTCCAGCGTTCCGAGTAAGGTGTAGATATTTCGTAATGCAGCGTATTTTAACGAGTCGTTATCGGTTAATTTGAATTGTAAAATCAGGGAATCAAGTTTTTCCGTGTTATTTGATGGTGCAGAAATATAAACATTAGTAAGGATGCATATTATTAATATGTAATTAAAATGTTTCATTTATACCGTTAGGATTTCAACAACGCCCAGCCTTCTCATTTTTTTTATCCAAAGCAGGGCCTCTTTTTCAGTTACAACCGTTTTAACCTTTTTTACATAATCTGAGAAAAAAAGTTCCGAAAGATTCTCTAAAAGGAACTCTTCTTTTGAATTTATCTTAATTCTTTTGCATTTTATTTCAGAAACAGCAACCAACAAATATTTATAAATTCCTTTTCGGACGCGGTTTTTGTTTTCTTCCCAGTTGTTTTCTGATGGGAGTACCTTTTCGAGTTTATATGAGGTTGTTAATATTTTCCATGCTGGAGTTGGTTTGATAAGAAAATTACCTGAGACAGATTTTTGGCTTTTATCCTGATAAGTAATATGCCAACTGGTAAAAAGAGTGAGCAATAAAGCTGTAAACGCTTCATAAGAAAATACATCATAAATAACGGAATCGATATTATTTTCTTCATTCTTCATTATGTATTTTTTTAATAATCTAATCCAATACGAAACCATTGGAATATTATTTTTATCATTTTGGATTTTAGCATACTCTGATTTATACAACTGAAGTAAATTTTTATCCGATAAATCACTTTTTATCTGGTCTGAAAGTATAAACAGAGTATTTCTAAAATGTAATTGTTTATTTATAAAATTAGTAATAAAAGTCATTTCCTCCCTGTTCATAGTTTTGACAGGCAGGTAATAAAAAGAACTAAATATTTCAGGGAATTGAATAATGAGATTTAACTCATTCTGTCCGCAAACATTATGTGAGAAGTTTGAAAATCTACCATCAAATTTTAACTCGTGTTTATTCATATTGAAAATGGGGGTGCCCGGCAAAAATGATAATTCGGAACTTTGTGTAAATGTCCCTTTTAACGCCATTTTTAAAATACTGTGTAATGTCTTTTCAACATCTGCTTTTGTTTCTTCGATGAATCCGAGAATGTAAGAAACATGCATTTTAAGATTTATTTTCCTGCATAAATCAGCAACTTCATAAACTCTGGAAACATCAAGATTTTTTTTAATCTTTTTTTGGATTTTTTCCGAACCTGTTTCAATCCCGAAAAAAATAGATTGACAGCCGGCTTTTTTCAATGCAATGAGCATCTTGTCAGTTATACAGTCAATACGGGCAGAACAGGTCCAGGTAAAATCAATACCCTTCTCCTCTTTTGTGGAAATAAGTTTGTCGCATAATTCGAAAACAAATTTCTTATTCAGGGTAAACATATCGTGTGCAAAACTGAATGATTTAATGTTATTGGTACGATAACCCAGCATCATTTCATCGATAATCCGGCCTGCTGATTTTACCCTGTATTTTTTTGAGAAAAAATCGTTGGTTGTACAGTAAGTACATTGAAAAGGACATCCTCTTCCTACATCGAGTTTTATTGATTTTTGTTTTGGAATAAGATCATAAGCAGGGACAGGTAAAGCATCAAGATCTGAAACTACTTCTTTTAGACCGTTTTGTTGGATATTGTCCAGACCGTTTCTGTAAGTTAATCCTGGTACGACTGAGAAATCTGGTTTTCGTTTGATTAACTGCTTTATAAATAAAGGGAACGAGAGGTCAGCCTCACCCGATAAAACGTAATCAACAAACTTAAATTCTTCCAGAGTCTGTTGAGTCACAACTGAAGCCTGTGGTCCTCCGAAAACGATGGGAATTTCCGGGGCTAAAGATTTAAGTTCTTTTGCAACAAGAATGGAAGCAGGGTAGGAGATACACCAGGTCGAGAATCCAATTAAATCGGGTTTAGTTTTTAAAATATCAATGGCTGCTTTTTTATAATCTTCATTTTTTAACAACCTTATTTTTGGCTCATACACTTTTACACTATTTTTATCCTGTTGTAGAGTTGCTGCTAAAGTAAGCAACCCTAACGGCATAAACTTATCTTTGTTCTTCTTATAAAAAGGACTTATTACAGGGGGAATCAGTATAATGTTAAATACTTTTTTCTGACTAATATTAAAAGTTTTAAATTCAAAATATGATAGGCTAATTTTTCTCCACGGGCAATTTAATAGTACTCCTATCCACGTTTGGGATATTTTTATTCAAAGCCGTCTACATCCTTATCTACTCCGTAAAAAGTAATATCAGGTCTTTCGAGTTTAAGTAGCTTTATGGTTTTCCCTTCAACCGGACTAAAAGTGTCGCTATCGCATTGGTTATAAATGATTTCTGGTATGTCTAATTCAAATAAATCATTATCAGGGATATCAGGATTATATTCAAAACTCACATTAACTTTTTGTTCATGATTGAAGGTTTGAATCTGGTTATAAATGCTTGCAGGAACCTGTAAATCGAAATTGTTTTGATTATTAAATAAATTATTAATATAATCTATTGTCTTAGTTTCGAAATCTGTAACCTTTTGTTCAAAATCATCCAAATTTTTTAATTGTTTTGATTTGATGTTTATTGTAAATCCAATTTTAAGTGTTGTAGATGCCATTTTTTATCCTCCTATTTTTGATTAATAATTATGTTTGATTGTATTTGTTGAATTAGCCGTCTACATCTTTGTCAACTCCGTCGAAATTAAAATTGTGCAAATAAGGATCTTCGTATTCTTTGTCACCTTTTTTTCGTGCTAAATATTCAAGGGTATCAGTTTTATTGGCATTATTTCTGTTAAATAATTCTTCAAGTTGGTCCTTATAATTTTTAAATTGCCGCTTAACAAATGCATCGAAATCTTCAACATTAGAGTATGAGAATTCTTCCAGGTTTTCGTAATATTCAGCATGACCCTTAATTTTGATTGTAAATTCTTTTCTGATTTTTTTTTTCATATTTTATCCTCCTAATTTTTGGTTAATAATTAATTATTTAAAAGTGTTACTATTCATCAGTATTTTCCTTTGGTGATGGAGTCAACAGACCAGCCACTGCACCTATTGCCGCTGAAGCGGTGGCTACGAAAATATCAGGAACAAGAAAAGTGCCTTGTCCCTCCTCCTGAAATTCTCCATAGAGAATCAGCAATCCAACTACTATGCAAAGTACAATTACAATTAATCCTAAAACGATTATTCGGTAAATCCATTTATCTGACGTTAGTGGATGACTTCTCTTTTCAATGTCATTAACTGCAGACCTTGGATCAACCTTAAACTTTTCTTGTAAGTCAGTGTCTGATTGTAATTGCTTTTTAAAATCGTCAAATGATTTTACTTTAGTGGTGCCCATGATTTTCGGTTAAGTAATTTAGTTAACTATATAAATATGTTACTCAAGTTGCAATTCGCTGTAAATGACTTTTTTAACGGTAAATAATTGTAAAAGTTACAATTTATGTTAAAAGTTTTTCTTCAGGAATTCGTAAGCATTGGCATACATAAACCGTTCTACAATTTCTGAGGCGGTCAGTTTGTTATAGCTTTTCAGGTTGTCCGATTGCTCCGACGCAAGGAAATTATAGGCATGCTTTTCAAGGTAGCTGTCGAACAGCGGCATATCCTCTGCCGTCCAGAAACCGTTTAGCGAGTTTACCATTCCGTCGTAGTCGGAGCCTATACACTGTATGCCCCAGGCAAATTTTTCGTGCCGGTTAAGTACCTCGGCAATGTGCTGTACCTGGTTCCATACCAGTTTCGATTTTTTAAACAGCATCCTTCTCCTGTTTAACGAGCCCCCCGATTTTTTTAGCTCCATTTTACTTCCCAGCCGGCGTTCGTCGAACTGGATGCCAAACAAACCACCCGATTCGGCAATCAGAAGCAACTCTTCGTCGTAAAAGTTTATTTCGTCGAGCTGAAATTTGCCAATATTGTATAAATCGTCTTCCACTCGTTTGTTAAACGAACGTAGGCCATTAACAGCGCCATGGCTGACAATCAACGGAATTATCTCATCCGGGTATTCTTCTTTCAGAAACCTGTAATATTCTTCGCGGGCTTTAATGCTTAAATGTTTTATATCAATCAATACCCTTTTCCCGTTTGTATTATCCAAAAATTTGCGGAGAACATTCCAACCAAGTTCATTAAAGCCTTCATTCATTCGCTCTGTCTGGTCGCAAATTTTACTTACAATACCATGTATGCTGGGTGCATGACCAACCATTTCATTATCGAAATGGTGTGTCATTCCGGCAAAATACAGACGGTGTTCCCAGTTTTTTACTTTATCTACATTGGTCAGCACCTCGTCAGGGTTTGCAGTTTTGCCCATCATTTTTAAACCGGTATTAAAAACATTGGTCCCCTCTATAGTTAAAATAATATAGATGGTGTTTACGTCCGAATCCGGTTCGTCGTCAATTTCATTAAAGCTGGAAATTATTTTGTACCTGTATTTCTTGTTGCCAAGCCGGAACTGTTTATCATCCAACTGGCGGTAAAAATCGTATTCCATCTCCAGGTCAGGGAAATATTCATCCATCGCCTGAATGTGGTCGATGCGTTTTTTACCAAGGCCAACCACCAGGTTATTCAGAATATCACCTGGCAGGCCGGTGCCCATTTTTGTCATCAGAAAGCCTTTTTCGAGGCCGCAAAGCGAGGCAAATACAATATGTGCCCCACCTTTGGCCAGCGATGTAAAATCGGACTGCCGAAACTTGGTAAGCGAAAGTAAAATGTTAGTGATTTTATCCAGGAAAGTTGGCGGATCGTAATGCCAGATGCTGTTTTGCCTGTTCTTGTTTTTATGGTTTAGTCCCGGCTTACTGTTATAGCTTTTCCCCAGCGGTTTCATGGCCGGATGCACGTGTAAATCTATGAATTGTGTTTTCATAATGGTGGATTTAATGGTTTAAAACACATTAAGTTACGAAAAAATAAGCTGATTATCAATATATTGAGTGTGCATTGTTGAAATAAAATTCAAACTAATTTGCATCTCTTTCGTATATTATCTATTTTGAAATAAATAACTAGACATAAATTATTCAGAAGTACAATTAACTTTCAGAATTTTGGGTGTTTATGATATTGTATAAGATGCAGTAATGCTATAAAACATATTTAAAAAACTATTTTTTTTTGTAATTTTATGCAATCGATTGCGATTTTAAACTAAAATAAACTAGATCTTATGACTAAATTGAATCAATATTACACCATTTCCATGTCCCCATAGTTTAGTTAGTTATTTAATACAGGAATCTTCCCTGTATTTTTTTGGGAAGGTTCCTCTTTTATCGATTAACATTAACTAAACTATGAATAACATAAAATATAAATTATCAATAATTTCCGTGAACGCTAACGAGCTTGCGGTAACATGTAATAGGAAGTTATGAAATACTTTTTGTGATTTTAAAAATTGCAAACATATAACTATGTATTAATTATTTATTAAACCAAAAACTATTTTTTATGGAAAACAAAAATGGAATTAAAAAAGCCATGAGCTTTTTAATGCTATGTTTCTTCCTGGTTACAGTAAGTTTTGGCGCTTATGCCCAGCAAACTGTAACAGGAGTAGTGAAAGACGATGGTGGTGTGCCACTGCCGGGTGTATCTGTAATTATTAAAGGTACAACCACGGGTACGGCCACCGGCATCGATGGAGATTATTCGCTGGCCAATGTTGGCTCCGATGCAACGCTTGTGTTCTCGTTTATCGGGTTCGAACCACAGGAAGTTGCCGTTGGTAACCAGACTACTTTTAATGTAACCATGGTTGCCCAGTCGTTTGGTCTCGAAGAGATTGTAACCGTTGGTTATGGTACCCAGCGGAAGAAAAACCTTACCGGTTCGGTAGGTATGGCAACAGCCGAACGATTGGAAAAAAGGCCAATTGTTAGTGCCGGCCAGGGGTTGCAGGGAGTTATCCCTAACCTTAATATTACCATCCGAAATGGTGACCCTACGCGTACTGCCGACTTTAACGTTCGTGGTTACGAATCAATCACAGGCGGTAGTCCGCTTATTCTTGTTGACGGTGTGCCGGGCAACATGGACAAACTCAATCCGAGTGACATTGAAAGTGTAACCGTACTGAAGGATGCAGCTGCAG
Source organism: Bacteroidota bacterium (assembly GCA_039714235.1). Classification (GTDB taxonomy): domain Bacteria; phylum Bacteroidota; class Bacteroidia; order Bacteroidales; family Prolixibacteraceae; genus Draconibacterium. The sequence continues at coordinate 6,524 of JBDLJS010000052.1, forward strand.
CAGCCGTTTACGGTGCCAGGGCTGCATTTGGTGTTATCCTTGTTGAAACCAAGCGGGGGAAACGAGGTAAAATGAGTGTTACACTGGGTACAGAACAGTCACTAACCTACCCGATAGCGTTAATCGATCCGGTTGAAGATCCTTACGACGCTGCTGTTGCATGGAATACAGCCGAATTTAACACATCGGGGGGACAAAGGTACGACCAGAACTACCTGGACGGAATGCTGCGCTGGAAAGAAAATCCGACATCCGAAAACGAATGGGGTGTGTATGAAGGCGTACTTCGCCGATATGGTTATACAGACTATAAAAGTATGACCGTTGCCGATAATTCACAACAGCAGAAATACGATATGACCATTTCTGGTGCAACCGAAGATGCTGCCTATTATGTATCGTTTGGTTTCCTCGATAAAGAAGGCTGGGCAAAACTGCCAAGGGACAAAAACTATATGTACAAAAGGTACAATGTGCTGATGAAGGCAGATTTTAAAATTAACGACTGGCTGAGCATGGACGAGCAGGTTAGCTGGAGCGCCGAGCACAATGATCAGCCGCACTTTTACAACTGGGATGTTAACGTTAACTCTTTGGCAAGGGTAAGCCCTAACCACCAGGTTGTTTTCCCGGATCTGCCATATTATCTTGAACAGGGCGACCACGATGAGTATTTACCTTACATTGGTGAGCATTTTGCATACGTTAATGCCATTCCTTACTGGGAGGACGGTGGCCGCGATACAGATACAAGGCACAGGTTGATGCTGAAACAGGGAGTTACGATTACTCCTATAAAAGGATTGAGGGTAAGAGGCGATTTCTCTTACAGTACTTATCACCGCCAGCGTCAGGACGTGGCCAGTAAAGTTGAAGTTATTCCTACATCAGATCTTACTAATTTATACTTTAGTAATGGCTTTAGTGGAAACGACTGGATTAGAAACTATTCTTATTACAACCAGTATTACGTTATGAATGCGTATGCCGAATATACATACAATGAGTGGGCAAACCATTACATTAAGGCCATGGTTGGTTTTAACCAGGAGTGGGGACGTAATACCTACTTTAGTGCCCGAAATAAACAATTAATTACTCCTTTGATTACCGACCTGAATGCAACTGTTGGCGCACAGGAAACCTGGGGCAGTAAGTCGCACGTTGCCTTGCGCGGTGTATTTTACAGGTTAAACTATAGTTACAAAGACAAATACCTGATTGAAGCAAATGGCCGTTACGATGGAACTTCGCGCTTCCCGAAAGACGACCGGTTTGGTTTCTTCCCATCTGTATCAGTTGGTTGGAGGGTGTCTAGTGAAGGATTTATGGATGGTGCCAGCAACTGGCTCGATAACCTGAAATTGCGTGCTTCTTATGGTACACTTGGTAACCAGTTGCTGGGAAGCAATTATTATCCTTATGTTGCCACTATGGGATCAGGAATGGCGTCATACATGATGGATGGAAGTGGCCGGATACCTTATGTGTCTGCAGCGGGTTTGGTTAGTCCTACCTTAACATGGGAAACCGTTGTTACCCAGAATGTTGGGTTTGATGTAACCATGCTGAACCAGCGCTTCAATCTTTCTTTCGATGCCTTTATCCGCGATACCAAAGATATGTTAATGGATGTTGAATATCCTGCACTGCTCGGTACTTCAGCTCCAAAACAGAATGCTGCTGACCTGAGGACTACAGGATGGGAATTAGCAGCAACCTGGCGCGACCGAATAGGACAGGACTGGGTGTATAGTTTGACAGTTGGTCTTGCCGATAATCAGTCGGAAATTATCAAATATGACAACCCAACCGGCGCCCTTTCAGAATATTATGAAGGTCAGAAATTGGGAGAAATCTGGGGGCTTGTAACCGAAGGTATTTTCCAAACCGAAGAGGAAATTGCACAACATGCCGACCAGTCGAACCGAGGAGCCAACTGGAAACCTGGTGATATTAAATACAAAGATCTGAATGGCGACGGAGTAATCAATTATGGTAGTAGTACACTGGAAGATCCGGGTGACCGTAAGATTATCGGTAACCGTAATGCAAGGTATTCATTTGGTATCCAACCCGATGTACAGTATAAAAACTGGACACTCAACCTGTTCTTCCAGGGATTGTTCAGAGATCACCTTCCCGGCAACGGTAACTGGCAGGCCTTTTATCCGTTTAATGCCGGCCATATCGAGAAATTCTACCTTACTGAAACCTGGAGTCCTGATAATCCGGATGCCTATTTTGCAAAACCGGGAATATCAACCAAAGACGGTAAAAAGAACATTCATCCGCAATCGCGTTATGTACAGAATGCTACTTATATCCGTTTGAAAAGTATTACTTTAAGCTATGATCTTCCTGAAAACTGGGCTGCCAAAGCAGGTATGACCAATGCACTGATATATTTGTCTGGTATGAACCTGTGGACCTTAACCGGAATGCATGCTCCGCTTGATCCTGAACAACTCAGCACCAATACACAGGAGTACTATTTCGATAAAGTTGTTACGCTAGGTGTTAAGGTTACATTCTAATAACTATTAAAAGAAGAAAAGATGAAAAGAAATATTATAAAACTTAGTTTAGTAGTTTTTGCAACAATGTTATTTTTTAGTTGCAACGATGAATTCCTTGAAAGATATCCGTTGGACAGGGTAAGTGAAAACACATTCTGGACCTCGGCAAACGACCTGAAAGTATACAATAACAGTTTATACAACCGTGTACGCGACGATGTGAACGTACCCATACTAATTGCACACCACGACGGATACATGAGCAGCCGTGTGAGTGTATGGTACCTCGATGAATTTACCGATAACATTGCGCCCCGCCATGGCAGGCATAATTTGTACCAGCAGATACGTTCGGGCAAACATGATGTTCAAACGGGATCGAGATGGTATGGCTGGCACAGTAATGGATGGCGCCTTGTGCGCGAAATAAGTGTTGGTTTGGAAGGATGCGCAACTGCATTGGAAAAGGGCGTTTCAGAATCTGAAGTAAATAAATACAAAGCCGAGCAGCGTTTTTTCCGTGCCATGTTTTATGCCGAAAAAGTATTTAAGTTTGGTGATGTGCCATGGGTGGAAGCCCCACTAAATATTGATTCGGAAGAATTATACGGCTCTCGTACCCCAAAAGCGGAGGTAATGACCAAAGTACTGGATGATCTAAACTTTGCATGTGCCAATCTTCCCAACGACTGGGGCGATGGTAATGCGCCGGGACGCTTAAACCGCTGGGCAGCGTTGTTAATGAAATCGAGAATTTGCCTGTACCAGGGTACATGGTCAAAATACCATGGCGAAGGTGGTGACCCCAACATGTGGTTAACCGAAGCCGCAAATGCAGCCAAAGAATTGATGGATGACGGCCCGTATTCATTATATACAAGTGGTGATCCTGATAATGATTACAGGTATATACATGCATTAAGAGTAGAAGCAGGACCAGGTACAAACCCGGAAGTTATATATTGGAGAAGATACCAGCAGGGTACATTTACCAACCATATTATGAGCTACCATACAGGTTATAACGGTGGCGCTACAAAAAGTATAGTTGAAGATTATCTTTGTACTGATGGTAAACCAATAACCCTGTCTGATCAGTATATGGGTGATGAGGTTTATGAAAACATTTTCGTAAACCGTGATCCGAGATTACGTCAAACTATTTTGCACCCCGATGATGTACCACGCTGGCATTGGGCCAATGATGATACACGTCCTTATCCACGTATTGACGGTATGGAAGGTGGTCAAAAATCTACTACAGGTTACCACATTATTAAAGTATATGATGTTATTTCAAGGTATGCAACCTATAACACATCAGATACTCCTGGCATTATCATGCGGTTTGCCGAAGCATTGCTCAATTATGCTGAGGCAAAAGCCGAATTGGGAGCCATTACCCAGGATGACCTTGATATGAGTATAAATCTGATACGCGACCGGGTAGCCATGCCACACATGACAATGGATGTGCAAATGGATCCACGGTATGCCAACGATGGTGTTTCTGCACTCATTTCAGAAATCCGCCGCGAACGCCGTGTGGAACTGTTTATGGAAGGATTCCGTTACGACGACCTGAAACGCTGGAAACAGGGTAAAAAACTGGAAAACCCGGATTTGGGTATGCGTTGGGATGCTGCTAATAGTAGTCGTTTCGATCCTGATGGAAAAGTTACAATTAAAACTAAAGATGTTGACGGTGTTACATACCTTGCTCCATACGTGGGAACAGACTGGGAAGGTCCGGTATTCGACGAAAGCAAGCACTACCTGTGGCCATTGCCGCTAGGTGCTATTTCGCAAAATCCTGAACTTGGACAAAACCCGGGATGGTAATAGATTTAGTTTTTTAAGCATAGATCTTGATTAAATGATTCAAAGCTGTGATCCGTCAATTGACGGATCGCGGCTTTGTTTTCTGAATATATTACAGATTCCGTCAGTTAAGATTGACGGCAAAAGATAAGGAGAACCATTCAAATATCCTTTGCCGTTGACTTTAGTCAACGGAAATAAGAACCAACTAAAAAGGGCTTCAGCCCACATAATAGATGGCTTCCATTTATAGTTTAAAATATAGATTCAATCAATACTTCCACATATTGCTTGGAATTATCATTTTATGTGGGAGCCAAAAATTACACGCCCAACCAATCGATTTTTCAGCCGATACCCAAAAACTTCTTTCGCGGCTAAACCTCAATACCCCACAACTGGAACATGTAAAAGCCAACATTAACAATCAGGAGAAAGCAGTAAAGGAACTTTTAAAATATTACAAAACCAGAACCTCAGTAAAACATCCTGTAACACAACATTCAGAAAACGAAGAAATAACAGAAAGAGATTTAAAATGGGCAAACGATGCCCTGGACCATATTTTTGTGGGACAACCTGCTTACCCATCGCACTTTTGTGGCGACGATATAAATTGGGGCACTCGTCCTGTACCCGACAATGAATGGGTTTGGCAGCTTAACCGTATGTACTTCTGGAATTCCATGGGAAAGGTGTACTCCAAAACTGGTGAAGAGAAATATGCAAAAGAATGGTGCAGCCAGATAATTGACTGGACACAGAAAAATCCCAGGGATGATGCTCACAAATATGCCTGGCGCTCAATTGAAACAGGTATCCGGGGATACAACTGGTCGGGCCTTTTTTATCATTTTATCCAATCGCCAAACTTTACTCCTGAGGTGCTGGTTGCCCTGCTTAACAGTTTGTACGATCATGCTGAATTTTTAATGACCGTTTACCGCACCAAAAGCAACTGGGGATTAATGGAAGCTGAGGGAATGGCTTTTATCGCCATTAATTTCCCTGAATTTAAAGATGCTGAAAAATGGAGAACTGAAGCCATTCGCCGTTTGAACAACGAAATTACAATACAGGTTTACCCCGACGGGCATCAGCGCGAACTGGCAATGGGTTATCATTTAGGATGCATTCGTTGGTTCTACAGAACCTACGAGTTGGCAAAATTAAATGGAATTGGAAATGCATTTCCGGAATCATACCTTGAAATGATTGAGAAAATGTGTGAAGTTCCCATGAAACTTTGCCTGCCGGATGGAACGAACGTACAGTTTGGCGATGCCTGGGCAGGAAAACCGGGGCAGCATGCCGAAAAGTTTTTAGAGTGGTCGGGACAATTTGGGCGCGATGATTTTTTGTATTTAGCAACGGAAGGAGAAAAAGGAATTCAACCAGATAAAACTGCTTATGCATTAAAAGAAAGCGGACTTTACTCGATGCGAAGCGGGTGGGATAAAAATGCAACCTGTCTGGTTTTAAAGTGTGGCCCCGACGGTGGTGGTCATTCGCAACCCGATAACGGAACTTTTGATTTATATGCCGGGGGAAGAAACTTAATGCCCGATGCCGGAAGTTACATTTACCATGGCGATCCGGAAGGGCGCAGGTGGTTCAGGCAAACAAAAGTGCATCAAACCCTGACTTTAAATGGGGAAAACAGCGGCTATGCACCAAAACTGTTAAAATGGCAACCTGGCCGAAACCTCGATATCCTGGTAGTTGAAAATGCCGGTTACGAGGATCTGATTCATCGCCGTTCGGTATTTTTTGTCGATAAAAAGTACTTTGTTATTGTTGATGAAGCGATAGGTTCCGGAACTGGTAATGTCGATATTCACTTTCAGCTTGCCCCGGGTGTCGCGGTTTTTAACAGCGATAATAATTCCGTTCGTACCGAATTTAAAGAAGGCTGGAATGTATTTGTTCAAACCCAAAAACAAAATGGATTAAAATTGGAAGAGGAAGAGGGATGGGTATCGTTTGAATACACCAAAAAAGAACGACGTCCTGCATTCCTGTACCGGTTGAAAAAAGAAAAGGAAAATACGCAGGTTCGTTTTATTACCCTTGTTGCTCCTTACGAAAACGAAATTCCGGATATTAATGTTAAAATTATTGGTGACTATAAAGTTGGAACGTCGATCCTTCAATTGGAAATAAATAAAAGTGGAATAAAAAAAATGATAGGATATACATTATAAATCTCTGTGTCTTCTCTGTGTTACTCTGTGGTGAAAAATAACCACAAGTTGCACAAAAGAAACCACGAAGGTTCACAAAGTAAAAAATTACTACAATTTTAAACCAACAAAAAATGAAGACAAAAATGAACCTAATCATTAGTCTGCTTTGCCTGGCAATTCTGCTGCCGGCAATGGCACAGGAGAAAGAAATTCCGATGCTGGAAAATCCCATGTCGGTGCAGTACCTGAAAAAGAATCTGAGAAAATCGCATCCGCGCCTGGTTTTTAATTCATCCATTGAAAAGAATCTGAAGAAAAGAATGAAGACCGATCCGGTTCTTCAAAACATGTACAAGGCCATTAAACTGAATGCCGATGAGGTGTTTGAAAAACCGCTGCTTACCAGGAACGTTGTAGGCCGCCGGTTACTGGGGACTTCTCGCGAAATGCTCTGGCGGATTAATATGCTTGGTTTTGTTTATCGTATGGAAAAAGACACTAAAGTCCTTCAGCGGATTAACGATGAAGTAATTGCGGTTTGTAGTTTTAAAGACTGGAATCCGTCGCATTTTCTCGATGTGGCCGAAATGAGTATGGCAGTTGCATTTGCCCTCGACTGGACAGAAGGGAAACTGCCAAAATCGACCATACAACTGGCTCAAACAGCCCTGATTGAAATAGGGATAAAACCCAGTTGGCCAGCCAGCGGTAAAAATCCGGGGTGGTCGTATGGTCATAATAACTGGAACCAGGTTTGTAATGGAGGAATGATTGCGGCCTCAATTGCAATAGCCGAATTAGAGCCTGAGTTGGCAGCAAAAACAATTCACCGCTCGCTTGATGGCATTCCACAGGCACTTGCCCAGTATAGTCCTGATGGTGTTTATCCTGAGGGTTCAACTTATTGGAGTTACGGAACACGTTTCTCTGTAGTTACTGCTGCCATACTCGAAAGTTCATTTGGCCATGATTTCGGCCATGCTGAATATCCGGCGTTTGTTGAAAGTGCCATGTTCAGATCTTTAATGAATACACCTTCCGGCTGGTATTTTAATTTTGCTGATTGTGGCGACAAACGAGGTGAGGCCGGAGATATAGCTTTGGCATGGTTTGCAACCAAAACGGGGAATAAAACTTTTTTTGAGAAAGAACGGTTTTTAATGCCTGCAGAAGAGATGGGGAAACTTTCGCGTTTAGCGGGTGCAGGAATGGCCTGGCTTTCGCAATACGAAGAAAAAGGGGAAGAAAAAGTACCAACTGCATGGAAAGGCGATGGCTCTAATCCACTTGTCGTTTTTAAAGGCGATGAAAATGATACACACAATTATTATTTTGGAGGTAAAGGCGGACGCGCTACCACAAGTCATGGAAATATGGATGCAGGTTCTTTTATTTTCGAATTGAACGGTGTACGTTGGGTTATCGATCCGGGAAACCAGGGATACCACGATTTGGAAAAAACAGGATTTAATTTGTGGAGTAGCTGTCAGGATTGCGAACGTTGGACACTATTAACTAAAAACAATTACGGACATAGTACAATTACCGTAAATAATGAATTGTTTGTAAATAATGCTACAGCAACGCTTGAATATTTTAAAGTAGGGGATAAACCCGAAGCTACTTTTGATATGACCGCTATTTACGGCGATAATATCGGAAGTGTCAAACGGAAATTTTTAAAAGATAGTCCTACTTCTGTGGTTATTGAGGATCAGATTGAAACTTCCGATGAAACAGAGCTAATTACCTGGCAACTGATGACAACCGCCGAAGTAATTTTAGTTGATGGTGGCGCGATCTTAAAACAGGACGGCAAAGAACTGAAGCTTGAAAATCTTTCACATCCCCAACTTGATATTTCCATTGTTTCATTGTATCCGGCACCGCTTGAGCTCGACCGGCAAATTGAAGGCTTAAAACGACTTGAAATAGGCATTCCGGCATGGACTATTGAAGGTGATGAAACAACAATTAAAGTCCGCCTGTCAGGAGGCGAATAAAAAATATTAAAATCATGAATAAAATACTTTTACTTATAGCTGCTTTAACAGTCACTGTTTCAGGTTTATGTAATGCACATTCCGACTTTATACTGGTAAAAGAGAGAGTAGTAAAAGAACTCCTGAAACCTGAAGTTGATGATTCAGAGGTTTCAAAGCTTTTAGAGACAATAAAAGAAGATGGAACCTGGCCGGGGATTAACTACAAAGATATTTCGCGCACCGGTTTCGAACACCGGTTTCATACTGCAAATATGGTAAAACTGGCCAGGGCTTATAAAACCAAATCATCAAAATATTTCAAAAAGAAAAAGGTTAAAGAAACCATAAAACTCGCACTGGAAAACTGGGTTGATAACGACTATTTCTGCGACAACTGGTGGCACAATCAAATTGGAACACCAAATAGCCTGGTAACTTTAATGCTGATAATTGGCGATGAACTGGACGGAGATTTGGTTAAAAAGGCCCAACCTATAATTGGCAGGGCACACACAAATGCCCCGGGTGCCCGCCCGGGAGGCGATCGAATAAAAATTGCCGGAATCCAGGCAAAAAATATGCTTTTTCTGGGCGATAATGAGACTTTTGACGAGGTGGTTGGGGTGATTGAAAACGAGATAAAATTTGTAGAATGGATTGGAGCGAACTACGGTTATAGTTTCAGAAAGGTTAAAGGAGGATTTGAAAACAGATCAGCCGGTGGTCGCGGAATCCAGTACGACAACAGTTTTCATCATCGTACTGATGGGGTAAACAATACGCTTTCTTACGGACTTGGCTATGCCAATGCTTTTGTTGAATGGGCAGTATATACAGCCGGTACAGAGTATGCTTTTGCCGACGATAAACTGGAGCAACTGATAGATTATTTTCTGGATGGAATCTGTAAAACCGCAGTATTTGGAAAGTATCCCGATGCAGGGGCAAAAAACCGCAGCATTAGCCGCGAAGGGACCCTACGCCCTTATAGTGAAGAAACTGCTGAAAAACTTTTACTGACATCGGATTATCGGAAAGACGAAATTCAGGAGATTGTTGGTGTCAGGAATAACAGAATTAAGCCAACACTTTCTCATGCCACTTATTTCTGGCACTCGGAACATTTTACTTTTCAGCGGCCCGATTGGTTCACCTCAGTGCGAATGTATTCCACACGAACGCATAATATGGAGCAGCCATACAACAGCGAAGGTTTATTTAACCATCACCGTGGCGACGGTACAAACCATATTTCCCTAACAGGAGATGAATATTACGATATAGCTCCGGTTTTTGATTACCAGAAAGTTCCCGGCGCTACCATTATGCAAAAACCAGAAATGCCATCGGAAAGGGAGATTCAGAAATTGGGATTTACCGATTTTGTGGGTGCCGTAACCGATGGGAAATATGGTGCTGCAGCTTTCGATTTTAAAAGCCCGCACGATCCACTCGTGGCACGAAAGGCCTGGTTCTTTTTCGATGAGGAATATGTATGTCTGGGCGCTGGAATATCGTGTAAAGACCGCGATTTGCCGGTAGTTACCACACTTAACCAGTGCCTGCTTCGCGACGATGTAACCATTTCAACAGGAAATCAAAAGTCAGTCATAACGAAAGGAGAAAATATGTTTGAAAATGTTGATTGGGTTTACCAGGACGGAATTGGGTACGTGTTTCCGGAACCAACAACAGTTAATATTAAAAATAATGAAGCAACAGGTTCGTGGTGGGATATCAACAAGCAGACCGATTCGCCAAAAGAAGAAGTAAAACTCGATGTTTTTAAATTGTGGTTGGACCATGGCGAAAGGACAAGCGACGAATCGTATAAATACATTGTTGTTCCGGCTACTTCGATTGAGAAACTGGAACAAAATAGTTTGAGATATTATATAAATATACTGTCCAATACGCCTGAATTACAGGCAGTAAAACATACAGGATTGCAAATTTGTCAGGCGGTGTTTTACAAAGCCGGAGAAGTTCAGGTTGGTGAAGGCTTAGTACTCAAAAGTGTAACTCCCGGAATTGTAATGTTAAAAACAGAAGGACAAAAAATTACTGAAATCACTGTTTCAGATCCCAACCGCGAACTGGAAAAAATGATGTTGTCCGTATCAGCCAGAATAGAAAAAGAAGGAGATAATTTCATTTCAACCTGGAACGAAAAAGAGACGTTAAGCCGGATGGTTATTGATTTACCACAGGGAAATTATGCCGGGAAAAGTATAACTATAAAACTGTAAAACAGGTTTATCATGAAACTCATTTCAAAGATCGTATTCATATTTTTTATTTTAATTACACTTTCTTGCAATAAAAAAGACAACTCGCAGGATCCCGATTTATCGGAAGCCGGTCATCCCCGAATTTTACTTTTAGAAGGTGAAGAACAGCAAATTCGCAACCTGATTGATTCTGACGATACCTGGGAAAAGATGCACCTGGCAATTATTGAAAAAAGTACCGAACTGTTAGGGAAACCGGTTTTGGAAAGGGTGATGGTAGGCCGACGGTTGTTGGGAACTTCACGTGAGGCCCTGAAAAGAATCTTTTACCTGTCTTATTCCTATCGGATGACCGGTGATGAAAGATATTTACAAAGGGCAGAAGATGAAATTGTTGCAGTTTCGCGTTTTGACGACTGGAATCCCTCCCATTTTCTTGATGTGGCTGAAATGACCATGGCCGTTGCTATTGGTTACGACTGGCTTTTTAAAAACCTTTCTGAAACAGCCAGAATGGAAGCCAGAAGCGCAATTTTAATGAAAGGGATTGAGGAATCGAGAAAGGGTACGCACTGGTGGTTAACTTCAAGCAATAACTGGAACCAGGTGTGCAATGCAGGGATGGTTTTCGGGGCACTGGCAATTCAGGAAGATTATCCCGAGATGGCTGACGAAATAATTGACAGGGCGTTTGAATCTATCCAAATTGCAATGGAAGAATACATGCCCGATGGTGTTTACCCTGAAGGTTATGGTTACTGGGGATATGGCTCTGCTTTTAACGTTCTGTTTCTTAGTGCAGTGGATAAGTACCTGGGAACTGACCGCGGATTAACCAATAATTCTGGCTTCTTAAATACAGGCCATTTCCTGAAACATATGATTACTCCAACAGGAGGAAATTTTACATGGAGCGATTGCGGAACAGGAACAAACTTAAAACCTGCTATGTTTTGGTTTGCCGAGCGAACAAACGATCCTTCTGTCTTGTGGTCGGAGAAGCGATTTTTAGAAGTTTCAAATTTCGATAAGTTTAATGGAATCAGGGAATTACCGGCAATTATGATTTGGGGTAAAAATATTCCTTTAAATAACATATCAGAACCTGAGGAAAAATTTTGGATGGGGCATGGAGCCAACCCGATTGCCATGATGCGCAGCGATTGGTCTACTCAAGCCGTTTACCTTGGCTTTAAAGCAGGTTCGCCTTCTGTAAACCATGGACACATGGATGTTGGCTCTTTTATAATTGAAGCAGATGGAAGACGTTGGGCAACAGACCTGGGAAGCCAGAATTACGAATCGCTGGAATCGCTGGGAATGCATATCTTCGGCAAAGAGCAGGATGCTGAACGCTGGACCATATTCAGAATGAATTCCTTTTCGCACAATGTTTTAATTGTTGATAACGAGCAGCAAAGGGTGGATGGTTATGCAAAAATCGATCGCTGGTCGGACACTGAAGATTTTATGTTCTCTATTTCTGATATTTCAAAAGTGTATAACGGGCAGTTGAAAAGTGCTATACGCGGAGTTGCTTTAAAAGATTTAAAATATACCATAGTACGCGATGAATTTGAAACTCTGGATAAAACGACCACGGTCAGGTGGAATATGGTTACTTATTCAAATGTTGAGCTAGGAGATAAGGAAGCTACATTAACCGATAATGGCAAGGTATTAAAACTAATGGTTCAGGGGCCTGATAATCTTGAAATGAAAACCTGGAGCACAGCACCAACAAATAATTACGACGCTGAAAATCCGGGAACGGTTATGGTAGGATTCGAGTGTGATATACCGGCAAATACAAAGGAATCGTTTGAAGTAATTCTGGTGCCATCGGGTGCAACGGCTGATGGACAATTTTTAAATAAAAAGTTAGATGATTGGTAAAATAAAAGTAATTATGAGGCTTAAATTTTTGTTTATTATCACCTTCCCGGTAGTTCTTTTTGTTTCATGTATAGAAAAAGAAACAACTCCCGAACAGCCGCGATTGGGAGGATGGGATTATGGTTGGATGAAACAGGTTAAAAATGATTTAAACGAAGGAGATAAATATTATTCTCCTGCTTATAACCAGTTAATAAACGATGCCGAAAAAGCAATGAACGAAGGGCCTTTTTCTGTGACTTATAAAAAACTGGTTCCACCAAGTAGTTCAAAACACGATTACATGAGTATGGGACCTTACTGGTGGCCCGATCCGGAAAAAGAAGACGGACTGCCCTACATCCGTCGTGACGGAGAAGTCAATCCTGAAAGAAACAATACAGATAGTCCGCAATTAAAAGGAATGATTAATAATGTCCGAACCCTGTCGTTGGCCTGGTTTTTTTCAGACAAGATTGAATATGCCGAGAAATCAGCGGAATTGCTTAAAGTCTGGTTTTTAGATGAAGAAACTCTGATGAATCCGCATCTGGAATATTCACAGGCTATTCCCGGACGTACGCCCGGACGTTTTATAGGCGTTATTGACGGGACTTCATTTCATATTCTGGTTGATGCAATTGCGTTGCTCGAAACTTCCGGGGCACTTACAGGTGATGAAAAAGATGAAATCAGGTTGTGGTTTAAAAGATATTTTCGTTGGTTAATTGAGAGTGGACATGGGAAAGAAGAGGATAATTATAAAAATAATCACTCAGTAGCCTACGATGTTCAGTCTTCAGGAATTGCACATTTTATTGGAGACGACGATTTTATTGCCAGAAAAGTTAGGGAATTGCCCCGTCGAAGAATAGATCCAATGATTGAGGAAGATGGCCGGCAGCCCGAGGAATTGATCAGAACCAAAGCTTTTGGTTATTCGGTTGCCAATCTTAGTAACTTTTTTAGAGTTGGAGAGAAAGGTTTAAAAGTTGATGTTGACATTTTTGAGTATACCAATATGAAAGGAGGCTCTATTCAAAATGCTCTAGATTTTTTAATTGAATACATTGGACGGGAAGAAGACTGGCCTTATGAACAGATTTCAAATTGGGAACACACTGAAAATAACTTAGGATTACTCGTTAGAAAAGCTGCCCGGATATATAAAAATGAAGCTTATCAAAGATTATGGGATAAAACTTTCTACGAAAGATTAAAAACTGATTGGAGTTTATTGGTTATACCCGGGAACGTGAATTGAGGAATCGAAAACTACGAGCCCTGAAGGGGCGAAATTTAATTAGCCCGGGGCAACGCCCCGGGTAATATCACGAGACATGATTTAGGCTCATCCTTTACCGTTCAACAAAGAACGATCGATGCATGAGCCGCATAAACAAAAATGAATTTAGAAATTATGAAAAAACTGTTTTATATATCAATTTTGGTTTTTTTCTTAGGAGCTTGTACCCGGCCTACAAAACAACCCATCACCATCGACGAAACCCACCTCACGGAATCAATAGTTCAAACCATAAAAATTGATTCTGTCTGGGCAGGACATCCTGTTGGATTTAGTTTGTACACACACGAAAACCGTCAATACATTGCCTATTACAATGCCAACCGGAACATGGTTGTCGGACAACGAAACATGAATGATAAAAAATTCGAACTTTATATTATGACTCCAACAACAAGAAAGGAGGCTGGTGGTACAAGTACGGTTCTTGGTTGGGACAGCCATAATTTTGTAACCATTGGAATTGATAAAGAGGGATACATTCATCTTTCCGGTAATGTACATGTACATCCTCTAACCTATTTCAGAAGTAGCAAACCAAACGATATCTCAACCCTAAAACAGGTTTTTGAAATGGTTGGAACAGAAGAGAAACGGACAACATATCCTCATTTTATGTTGACCAAAGAAGGCGAGCTGTTATATCATTACCGCGACGGTGGAAGTGGAAACGGGAATGAAATTTATAATATTTACAATTGTGAAACACAAACATGGAATCGTTTGCTTGACACACCTTTAACCGACGGGCAGGGATTAATGAATGCCTACCAAACACAACCCATTGTTTTTAAAGATGGATGGTACCATGTTTACTGGGTTTGGCGCGATACACCCGACTGCGAAACCAATCACGATTTGTCGTATATGAAAAGCCCCGATTTAAAAAATTGGTTTAATGCATTTGGAGAGCCTTTAGAGTTGCCGGCAACTTTGGATAAAAAAATGGTTATTGTTGATCCAATCCCACCCAAAGGAGGAATAATAAATCTTGCAGCAAAGTTGTGTTTAGACGATAATAACAGTCCTGTTTTTGCTTACCACAAATATGATTCGGTGGGAAACCTGCAGTTTTACACAGCTCAGATTGAAGGCAAAAACTGGATTTACAAACAGGTAACCGACTGGGATTATCGCTGGGAATTTAAAGGACGGGGTAGCATTAACAGCGAAGTTCGTATTAAAGGATTTAACAGAAGACGTGACGGAAATTACGAAATTAATTACTGGCACATTAAATATGGAAACGGAACAATTTTGTTAAATGATAAATTTGAGCAAATTGGTAAAGTATTAAAGCCAGCTCCATTTGGTACTGATATGGAGATTGAAGGAATCTTCCCCGGTTTAATGGTTCAAACAAGGAGCGATTTAGGAGAATCAGGTGAAGATAAAATCCGGTATGTTTTAAAATGGGAAACAATTAACAGAAATCGCGACCGTCCTCGTCCAAAACCATGGCCTGAGCCCAGTCAGTTGTATTTGTTTGAACTGAAAAAGAATTAAGAAAACAGAACAATATGAAACTACAACCATTATTTCTCATTTTTCTGGTTTTTATTATCTCCGGTACTATCTCTGCTCAACCGTGGCAGGAGATTAAAACCGTTGAGGACGTTTGCAAGGTTCATCCTAAACAAATGAATACCATGCTCGAACAATTCAACCTCGATTATCCGGGGCTGGAAAAGGTAAAAGCGGCCTACAATTCAGGAAAGTTAACCAGTGCCTGCACACTTCTGCTCGAATATTACACAAACAGCAATACTTCGCAACACCTGCGAAAAGTTCAGCCCGAAAAATCTTACAAAACAAATGCCCAGGCCGATACTATTTTAAACAATGTGTTTATTATTCAGAATGTCAGGGGACAGGTTCCGTGGGGCGACGATGGACACCGCGACTGGTATTATAAAGGACCGAACAACGACCGCGAATGGGCCTGGCTCTCCAACCGCCACAGCCAGATTAATTATGTCCTTTCTGTTTACTTCGAAACAGGAAATCCAAAATATGCCGAATACATCGATCAGTTTTTAAAGGATTTTATTATTAAAAGCATGCCTTACCCGGGAGTAAAAAGTAGCACTTCTGTTTGGCGGGGATTGGAGGTGGCAGCCCGTGCAAAGGTGTGGTCACGCATTTTTTACGGATTTTTAAATAGTGAATATTTTTCTGATGCAACAAAATTGTTAATGTTAAGTAGTTTGCCCGATCATGCACATTATAACTGTAATTTTCATGGTGGAAATAATTGGCTAACCATGGAAATTTCGGCACTGGCAACGGTTGCTACCAACTGGCCCGAATATAAAAAATCGGATGAATGGCTGGAGTATGCCATTAAAACGATAAGCGAAAGTATGAAAGGACAGGTGTATCCAGATGGAGTTCAAACCGAATTAACTTCGCATTACCACAACGTGGCTATGCGAAATTTTGTATTGTTTAAGGAAATTTGTGACCGGGCAGATCAACCGCTTCCTGATTTTTTCACCCAGACCATTGAGAAAATGTACAGTTATATTGCACGTGTAGTCAGGCCCGACGGAAACCGGATTTTAAATAACGATGGTGACCGTGGAAGCGATGTAGAATTAATTCTGGAAGGAGCAGAGAAATACAATCACCCGGAATGGGAGTACATTGCAACAAACGGCAGATTGGGTAAAAAACCTAAAGATGGGCCATCTTATTTTTATCCATGGGCAGGACAATTAATCTCACGCAGCGGTTACTATTCCGATGCTCACTGGTCGTTTTTTGACGTTGGTCCGTGGGGAAGCGGACATCAGCATAATGATAAACTGCACATTTCAATATCGGCTTATGGGCGAGATTTGTTGGTTGATGCAGGCAGGTTTGCCTACACGGGCGAAGTTGCACAAAAATTCAGGAGATACGCCAAAGGGACACAAGGACATAATTCAGTTTTAATTGATGGTAAAGGACAAATGCCGGATGTACGTGTAGTGGATGAACCACTTTCTGAAAAACACTGGAAAATTATGCCTGAGTACGATTTTGCATGGAACTCATTTAACAAATATTACGATTTGGAAAATGTCAAACACAACCGTTCAGTAATGTATGTTAGAGGAGAATTTTGGGTGATTATTGATAAAATTTCAACAAATCAATCCCGAAAAGTCGAAACACTCTGGCATTGGCATGCCGATTGCAAAATCAAAATTGATGATTCGGGTGCCGTTTCAACAAAAAATAATTTTGGAAATTTAAAAGTTATTCCGGTTGAAGAATCAAGTTGGTTAATTAATGTTATTGAAGGCCAGGAGGAACCTGATATTCAGGGCTGGTACAGTGAAGAGTACAACAGGTTTAAGCCAAACAAAGCTACTATCCATTCAACCAAAATAAATGGGAATAAAACATTTGTCTGGTTATTGATTCCTTCAGAAAAAAAGGCTCCAGAAATTGAAGCTGAAGTAATTTCAGAAGATAAAAACGGAATAAAAGTAAAGGTATCAAATAAGAAAAACGGAAACTGGAATTTGATGATTCCTTTTTCTGATAGCAATAAAACGAAATTTGAGTTTACCAAATAAAACTCCTTTGGAGTTTCAGATTTGTATCCCCGGGATTTATCCCGGGGAATTTATTAAAAAATAAATGCAGAATGTGAGCTGCACAAATAAAGATGATACGAAGTATATTAATGGAATGAAAGCAATTTATCTGATTTCTTTTTTTTTGGTTTTAGCAGTTTTTACCAGCGCTCAATCCTTGAATAACCGCAAAATAGACGGATACCGACCCATTTGGTTCGAACTGGGGCAAAAATACAAACATGGAGATAAGTACTCAGGAGCTTTGGGAACATACACAGCTAAACACGTTCCCTTAGCCATTTATTCCTCCAAAGCTGATAAAACCTTTTTTGTTTTTGGTGGAACAAAATCGGAGAAAGAACGCTACCTGCTTTGTATGATTGGTGAGTACGACCACAAAACCGGAATGGTTTCAAAGCCAACGGTTGTTTGCGATAAAAACGGGGTGAATGATCCTCATGACAATCCTTCGGTTATGATAGATGACAATGGATTTATCTGGATTTTTGTAAGTGGCAGAGGCAGGCACCGGCCGGGATATAAATTTAAAAGTAAAATTCCGCTGAATATTGATGAGTTTGAACTGGTAACCGAAGAAGAGATGACCTACCCGCAACCTCGAAATACCGAATACGGGTATTTTCATTTTTTCACCAAATACACGGGTGTCCGCCAATTGTATTTCGAAACCAGTAAGGATGGAGTAAACTGGACTGAAGATAAAATGCTGGCTGCTATCCCGGTAAACAAAGGAGAAAAGTCAGGACATTATCAAACCAGTAATGTTTTCGACGGCAAAGTGTTGGGCACTTTTTTTAACCGGCATCCCAACGGAATTGTAGATAGGAGAACCGATTTATATTATATCCAAACTGCTGATTTTGGAAAAAACTGGACAACCGTCGACGGGATTAAACAGGAACTTCCTGTTAAAAAACAGAAAACTCCAGCAAGGGTTGTCGATTATGCATCACAAAGTAAAAATGTTTATCTGAAAGATATGGAATTTGATAAAGATGGAAACCCGGTATGTCTGTACATCAGAAGTTACGGCCACGAGCCGGGGCCCCGCAATGCACCATACCAGTGGTGCATTACAAAATGGGATGGCAACAACTGGCAGACTTTCGTAGTAACTACCTCTGATCATAATTACGATATGGGGAGTTTGTTTATAGCAGGTAATGAATGGAAAATAGTAGGCCCAACCGAAAGGGGCCCCCAGCAATGGGGAGTTGGCGGCGAACTTGCCATCTGGAAATCGGCAAATAAAGGCGAAACCTGGGAAATGATAAAACAACTTACAACGAACAGTAAAATGAGTCACTCTTACGTACGAAAACCGGTCAACTACAAAACTCCATTTTGTTTTTTCTGGGCCGACGGGCACTCGCACAAATTCAGTAGATCGGAACTTTGGTTTGGCGATTTTGAAGGAAACATCTGGCAGTTGCCTTACGTAATGAAAAATGATTTTGAGGAACCGTTAAGAGTTAAATAAATCAATAAAAACTAATGAATTATGAGAGTAATATTTATTCTTTTTCTGCTTTGCAGCTTTGTGTTCAGCAGTTTTTCAGAAGAAAAAAGAGATATTTTACAAAAAGAAGCAAGGGAGATTGGGCTTGAAAATGTTTTATTAAAAAATTTTTCGGATATTGGATTTCCAACATACCAAAACCGCGATTTTTGGGATAACCTTCCGGCTTCTGTTCGAAGCGAGTATATAAAAAAAGGAGAAGAATACCTCGATTACGACTGGCCAACTATTAAAGCAACTGATTACCTCGAAATTATTCGTTCGGGTGATCGGCGGCAGGGTGCCTATTCAGCACCAAGGGCAGCGCTGATGGCATCGGTTATGGCTGAACTGGCCGAAGGCAAGGGACGATTTATCGACCAGATAATCAACGGTGTGTGGTACTACAGCGAACAAACATGGTGGGGCTGGTCGGCACACCTTCCTTCACCAAAAGGATTGCCGGATATTAAACAGCCATCAATAGACCTTGGTGTTGGTGAAATTGCTAATATCCTTTCGTGGACCTGGTACTTGTTTAAAGATGAATTTGATAAAATTCACCCGCTTATTTCCACCCGCTTAAAAGACGAAATTATGTACAAAGCGGTAATACCATATTACGAACGCAACGATTTCTGGTGGCAGGGACTCGATGGCAGGCGAAGCGTAAATAACTGGAATCCGTGGACTAACCATAACATGCTGACAGCCATTTTAATAATGGAAGACGATTGGGATAAGAAAGTTGCCGGAGTACAAAAAGTGGTAAAATCGCTCGACCAGTTTGTAAACGGATACCCTGATGACGGCGGTTGCGACGAAGGCCCTTCGTACTGGGGAAGGGCAGGTGCTTCGTTATACCAGAATCTCGATTTATTAAAAAGGGCCACCAATGGCAAGTTCGATGTTTACGATAATCAGCTGATAAAAAATATGGGCAGTTTTATTTACAAGGCTTACGTTAACTACCCTTACTTCATCAACTTTGCCGATGCCGATGCTACAACTGGCAGTCGTCCGCAAATTATTTACAGCTACGGAAAAGATATCGGCGATCTAACCATGCAAAAATTCGGAGCTTTTTTAGCAGAGAAACAGGATTGGGGAGTAAAAGCCCCGAGAGGTAAAATAGACGAGCAAATGATGCAACTTATGCATTTGGATGAAATTGCAAAATGTGAAGATGAGAACGCTTTAATCAATGATTTCTGGTTACCAGAAACAGAAGTTGGCGGAGCACGCGATAAAGCTGGTTCTTCTGAAGGTTTCTTTTTTGCTGCCAAAGGAGGGCACAATGCCGAAAGCCATAACCACAACGATTTAGGCACCTGTGTTTTGTATTTCGATGGTAAACCATGCCTGGTCGATATTGGCCGCGAAACTTACACAGCAAAAACATTCAGCAGCCGCAGGTACGAAATATGGACCATGCAGTCGCAATATCATCAGTTACCAAAAATAAACGGTATCGACCAGATGCAAGGCGGGCAATATAAGGCAAAAAATACTTCGTTCAGTGCCGATGCGAAAAAAGCGGTGTTTGCAACTGATATTGTTGGAGCTTACACCGACGAAGCAAAAGTTAAAAAGTGGGTAAGAAGTTACCGGTTAGACCGTGGTGAAAAATTCACTATTTCTGATAATTATGAATTGAGCGAAGTTACCGACCAGCCAACAAGCATTAATTTTATAACCTCTTGTAAGGTAAGTAAGAAAGCAGATGGCACTATAATCCTGGAAGGTGATGGTTTTACCATTCAAATGAAATATGATGCAAAAACTGTTTCACCAAAAATTGAAGTTACTGAAATTACCGATAGAGGTTTAAGCAGATACTGGGATGAGATTACCCGCATAGTTCTGGAATTTAAAAATCCAAAACTGAAAGGGAAAAATGAAGTTGTAATTTCTCAGTTGAAATAATTTTAGAGACGTAAATTTTGTACAAAAGCAATGTATTAATGAAATTAAATTTTTTTAAAACTGGTTTTGTCGGTTTATTCCTAACAGCCCTTATTCTAGGATGTAATAATGACTTTAAAGAGGTTCCTTATATTTCAGAAAAAGAACAAAACTACATAATTGAAACTGCTACAGGTTTTCTCGATAGTTTACCTGTTACGGTTACAAATGCTGTATGTGTCAGAAGTGCAGGCGGTAAACACGATTTTTATTCCGAAGGCGATTACTGGTGGCCAAATCCTGAAGATCCGGATGGGCCCTACATTCGGAAAGACGGGCAAACAAATCCTGGTAATTTTGTGGCACATCGTAAAGCAATGGTTCGTTTTAGCCGGATTATCGGCATGCAAACTTCTGCTTATTTGCTAACAGGAAATAAAAAATATGTTGAAACCACACATACGCATTTAGAGGC
Organism: Bacteroidota bacterium; assembly: GCA_039714235.1. Taxonomy (GTDB): domain Bacteria; phylum Bacteroidota; class Bacteroidia; order Bacteroidales; family Prolixibacteraceae; genus Draconibacterium. Next base: position 27,915 of record JBDLJS010000052.1, read on the forward strand.
ATGGTTTGTAAATCCCGAAACCAGGATGAATCCAAACTTACTTTATGTTCAGGCTATTAAAGGTCGGGTTACCGGCCGCGGCATTGGAATTATCGATGCCATTCATTTAATAGAGGTAGCCCGTTCGGTGGAAATCCTGGAGGCGAATCAAGCCATTCCGGCTGAATCAGTATCAAAAATAAAAGACTGGTTTAGTGAGTTTATCAACTGGCTAACAACGCATCAGTATGGTTTGGATGAAATGAATACAAAAAATAACCATGCAACCTGTTGGGTGATGCAGGTTGGAGCATTTGCCCGGTTAACACAAAACAATGCAGTTCTGGAACTTTGCCGAAACAGGTTCAAAAATGTTCTTCTGCCAAATCAGATGGGAGAGGATGGTTCTTTCCCGTTAGAACTGGCACGAACAAAACCTTACGGTTACTCGCTTTTTAACCTCGATGCTTTTATGACTTGTGCAGAAATTCTTTCGGATAAAAACAATAATTTATATGAATTTTCAACACCCGATGGGAAAAATATGCATTTGGGAGCTGAATTTTTATATCCGTTTGTAAAAGATAAAGCAAGCTGGCCATACAATCCAGATGTGATGTATTGGGAGGAATGGCCGGTTCGTCACCCCTTTTTACTATTTGCCGGTAAAGCATATGATAAACCGGAATACATTGAAACCTGGAAAACTTTAGAAGGCTACCCGGAAACTCGTGAGGTTTTACGTAATTTGCCGATACGGAATCCATTACTTTGGCTTTTAAACGAGCCGGTAAATTAAATGATTAGAAACTCACGCTATATGGAATATTCCTAAACGCTTGGTTATCATCTGATTTGTGGTTAGGAGTAAATAGTTCTTTCCGGTATTAATAAAAGTTTGAATCAAAAATAGTCTTAATTAATGAATAAGAATTATTTTTAGCTTTTCAAATTAAAAATCCAATGGGAGATTTATATACACTGATAATGGCAGGTGGCTCCGGAACACGTTTCTGGCCCAGAAGTAAAGTTGCAAAACCAAAACAGTATCTGAATATTTTTGGAGATGAATCACTCCTTCAGGATACGATAAATCGTTTTTCAACATTTACACAAACCGAAAATATTTATATCGTATCGGGGAAAAACCAGGCTCAGGTACTCGAGGAGCAAACACCAATGCTCCCAAAACAGAACCTGATTTACGAACCGGTAGGTAAAAACACTTTGCCCTGCATTGGTCTGGCTGCCATGTTTGCCGAAAAGGAAAACCCGGAAGGAATTATGGTGGTTTCGCCATCGGACCATTTAATTAAAGACACCGGACTTTTTAAAGACACGGTTCTGGCTGCTGTTAAGGTTGCCGACGAGCGCAATGGTATTGTTACCATTGGTATTAATCCAACCTATCCGGCAACGGGGTACGGATACGTGCAAACAGACCACGATATTACCGGCGGTGAGAAAATTAAACGATTTAAAGTACGGCGTTTTGTTGAAAAACCCGATGAGGAAACTGCAACCAGATACCTTACAGAAGGAGGATTTTACTGGAACAGCGGATTGTTTGTTTTTAAAGTTTCCGTATTTCTGGAGGCCGTACAAAAGTTCGCACCTGAGTTGTATTCCGATTTACGGAAAATTCAGGCTGATTTTGGAAAACCGTCGTACGAACAAACCCTTGATACCATTTACCGGGCCGTTAAAGGTATTTCGGTCGACTACGGAATAATGGAACATGCCGATAATATTTACCTTGTTGAAGGTAACTTCGACTGGAACGACCTGGGTAGCTGGGAGTCAGTTTATGAGACCGATACGAAAGATGAAAATGGTAATGCAGGAAGTGGTGAATCAATCCTGCTGAATACAAAGAATTCGTATGTCTATACCGACCAAGGTTTAGTGGCTGTAGTTGGCATGGATGATGTTATTGTTGT
>JBDLJS010000053.1:0-28331 GCA_039714235.1 Bacteroidota bacterium
GGCATGGTATTTTTCCCAGGTACCTTCATACAGGCATACACGCGACTTAAATAATAAGGCAACTTCACTACTTAACTGGTTGCCTCCGGCCAATTTCCCAGAACCAAGGTATTCAGCGGCAATGTCCAAATCTTCAATAACATGGTTTATAACTATATGTCTCGGGTCCCGGGGTTTATATATCCCTTCTGAATCAATATCCTGTACTTTGTCAAACCATTGTACATCCCCAAATCTTTTTACCAGGTTAAAATAGAAATAAGCCCTGAAAAAATAAACCTCGCCAACTTGTTGTTTTATTAATTCAATGTCCAATCCTGCTTTTTCGTAATTATCAAGGAAATAATTAACATCCCTTATGTTAGAATAGTCCCATCCACCTTCTGAAGGTGAAGGTGGCACTACCCGGGTTCCTTTTAAAATTTCGCTAAAATCAAGAATTGCATAAACATTATCTGAATGAGAATCTTTGTGGTCTCCTATATCGTAAGTATCGTATTTAGGAAGATTACTATAAAACTGCTTTGAATAAAGCTCCAGGTTATCTAAACTTGTCCAGAATGCCTGGTCATTCATCTCGTCTAATGGCATGCGGTTCAGAATATCTTCGTCACACGAACTCAGAGTAAGTAATACGGCGAAGAAACATGAAATTATTATTGTATATCGTTTCATTTTATTTTATTTTAATGTTAGAAACTAATATTTGCCCCAATTGAAATGGTACGTTGCAACGGGTAAACTTTATTTATCCCCCAACTTCCACTAATGGCCTCAGGGTCAATAATTCCGTTAAGTGAAGAGATCGTTAAAAGGTTCTCCCCACTCACATAAATTCGTACCCCGGAGATTTTAACCTTACTAACAATTAAAGCAGGGATAGTATATCCCAGGGTAACACTTTTTAAACGTGCATAAGCCCCGTTTCTCATATACATGGTTTGGGGTTGCCTGTTTTTATCATTTTCATCACTCAAATAAGGTTTCGGGTAATATGCATCTGTATTATCTTCCGTCCAATAATCCTCAGTATGCTTAAATGCAGTACTTTGTTGAAAATTTGTGGTAATTCCCCAGAAACCGGCTTGACCGCCTTCAAAATAAAGGTCACGCTTGCCAACCCCCTGCCAGAACATATTTAAGTCGAACCCTTTCCAATCAAGCCCTGCATTAAGCCCAAACATATAACGGGGCCTGTTGTTCCCAATAATTCTCAGGTCTCCGTGGTCATCTACTGTGTTCGATCCGTTATCAATCTTTTTACTATCATCCAGGTCAACATATTTTACATCGCCTGCCAGCCATCGGTTATAAAATTTCGACTGGTCAATCTCTGCTGTATATGCAGCAGCTTCTTCATCTGTTTCAAACAATTTCTCGGAAGTATAACCCCAGATATCGCCTATATGCTCCCCTTCATACCAGTTAGAAAGTATACCGGTGGGGTTGTTATATTTTGTCACCGTTGATACATTGTCAGCCAGGGTAGCCCGGATATTATAACTAACTTCCCCTATTTTATCTCTCCATGCTACAACAAGGTCAAACCCTTTGGTTTCTAACTCTGCATTATTAGCTTTTGGCGGAACCACGCCAAGGCCGGCAGGCAATGCCTCGGCCGGACCAAACATTTCAGTAGTGTTTCGTTGCCAAATATCGAATGAAGCAGACAACCTGTTTTTTAAGAATGAAGCATCAGCCCCAAAGTTTAGCGTGGTTGATGTTTCCCATGTAAGGCTGTTACTTATCAGGTTAGGGCTTGTTGCATACATAGGCCTTGTTCCATTTTGTATCCAGTCTAATTTTGTTTTAACAGGAATGCTGGCAATGTACAGGTAGTTTGCTACATTATGGTTTCCTAACGACCCGTATGAAGCACGTAATTTAATTGTATTTACGTAAGGTTTAATTGCTTGCCAAAAATTTTCATTGTGGATATTATACCCAACCGCTGCTGATGGGAATAAGCCCCACCGACTTTTTTCTTCGAAACGCGACGACCCGTCATAACGGGCATTGATTTCAAACAAATATTTCTCATTAAAGTTGTAGGTAAACCTGCCAAATACCCCTTGTGTAGCCCAATGGCTTATATTATCATCCAATGTTTCGTCTCCGGTTGATGTGCTAATAGATGGGTAATCCGGAAGTAATTGGTCCTTTTTACTCCCGAAAAGCTCAAATAAGTTCATCACCTCTTGTTCATATCCTGCTAACAAATAAAAATTATGATTATCTATGGATTTCAAATATGAAGTAGTGGCATTAAACATGTGGTAGGTATTATTTCTAAGTGTTTCTTTAAAAAAACCACTTTCCGTTGAAATTTGATAACCACCATCCGGAGTTGGTATATCAAATACTCTCTTCTGGTCCACATCCAAATAGGAATTTGAATTCCAATTGTAATTTACCTTGGTAACCCATCCTTTTACCGGTTCAAATATACCACCAATGGTTGCCATCAAATCATTTCTTTCAGTTCTTAAAACACCTCCATCCCTTAATCCAATAAGACGGCTGTTAAATAACCTGCCATCAGGAGCATAAAGTGGTGTGGTGGGCTTTGACAATGTAAGGCTGTGAAAAAGTACTTCCCGGTTATAATCACCAAAGCCTTGGTTGTATGTTTGCACTCTGCGGTTGTATTTAGCCCTTGCAAATACCGTCATCCAATCGCTCACTTCGGTTGTAAGGTTTAGATTCAGATTGTAGGATTGGTAACCTTCTTTCCCTTCCCTTAAACCACCATCCTGGTCAAAATATCCTACTGAGGCGAAATAGGATGAATTTTCCGAGCCACCGCTCATTTGAATATCATGTTTTTGAGCCAGCGCATAATCATCATAATATAAATCTATGTAATTATTATTTGAATGGTCTCCAAACCACTTATTTTCTCCGGGTACTTCTTCCAGTTCATACGTAATATCGCCATTATAATATTGTTCAATAAGATTAAGTTGTTCATCCGTATAAGGCCTGGAAGCACCTGCATTATCAGCGGCATAATTAGCACTTTTTGCCCAATTTACCGAACTGGTCATATCGGGTTGGTTAATCGGAGAAGCAAGTCCATAATAAGTACTATATGAGATTTCCGATTTAGCTCCTTTTTTTCCGGTTTTAGTAGTAATAAGAATTACACCGTAAGGAGCCCTTGACCCGTAAATTGCAGAAGAGGCGGCATCTTTTAAAACAGTTATTGAAGCAACATCATTTGGGTTAACATTGTTTATATCCATCGGAACTCCGTCAACAACTACATAGGGAGATCCTGAAATATTATTTCCATCTAATGATCCTATACCTCTGATATTGAAATTCTGGCCAGCACCTGGTTCACCACCAGCGCTTGTTACAGTAATGTTAAGGTTAGGCACAGCCCCCTGCAAAGCTTTAGCTACGTTGGGTACTGCCCGGTCTTTAATAGATTCGCCGGAAACCGTTTCTACTGCCCCGGTCAGGTTTATTTTTTTCTGGGTACCGTAACCCACAGCTACGACCTCTTCAATGCCAATGGCATCGATTGCCATAGTTACATTTATTTCGTTTTGGGTTCCAACCGTAATTTCCTGTGTTAACATTCCCACAAATGAATATTGGAGTGTAGCACCATCAGGAAGGTTCGCAATAGTATAGTTTCCGTCCATGTTGGTAACTGTACCGTTGGTTGTACCTTTAATAATTATGGATACGCCGGGGAGTGGTTCACCGGCTTTGTCGGTAACGGTACCTGATACGGATTTTTGTTGTTGTCTGAGAAATACTTTTTCCCGACTATTTGCATCACCGCTTTTCTTTAGAACAATATACCTGTCGATAATTTCATAGATAACATCTGAATTATAAAAAACATCGTTCAAAATTTTTTCAATATTCGAATCCTTTGTCTTAACTGACACTTCTGTTAATGGGTCAATTTCCTGACTGTCGTAAAAAAAGCGAAACTCAGAGGTCCTTTCAATTTCCTCGAAAACCTCAGAAAGGGCTACATTTCTTAGGTTTAGCGTTAACTTTGTTGATTGCGAATAGGTTGAAGCCGAAACCTGAACCAGAGCAATCATTAAAAGTAAACAAGTAACTTTCATAACTTTTAAAAGTTTAGTTAAATGAGGAATCCTACCATCCCCATCAATTCTAATTTTTTTCATAAATTTGAAATGTTTTAGTTCGATAATTAAGCCAAGCGGCTTTTTATTGATTCTCAAAAAATGGAAACAGGACAATGTTTCCTTTACGAACGGGGAATGTTGGTAGCATTTCCCGTTTTTGTTTAGTTTTAGTTTTTTACATAGGCAGTGTTATTTTAAAGATTTTATATAGATTATATTTCTTTCGACACGGAAATTAAAAGGTTTGCCGGATGCATGCCTGAAAACTTCTATCATGGTATAAATATTATCGTCGATATTAAATGTTCCGGTAAATGTCCGGTTCTTTATTATTTCATCTTCAAAAATAATTTCAACACCAAAAATTCTGTCAATTTTTTTCGAAAGGCTAAAAAACGACTCATTTTCAAATTGGTACATACCTTCCTGCCAATATTTAAAAAAACTATCCGGGATTTTTGATCGACTCAATTTCCCGGATGTTTTATCTAACACTAAACTATGGGAAGGCAGCAATACTGCCGTTTTATAATTTTCAGTTCCTTTACCATCGCTCACATCCATCTGTGCTTTTCCTGAAACAAGGTCAACCTGTATGGTATTGTCAAGAGGATAAGCGACAACTGAAAATTCGGTACCGAGTACTTTAACACGATGTTCGCCCAGGTTTACTATAAATGGCTTTTTTGCATTATGCGCAATGGTAAAAAATGCTTCCCCCTGTAACTGCACATCCCTTGTTTTGCCTTTAAAATTTTCAGGATATATCAATTTGGAACCATTTGTTAACCATGCTTCACTTCCGTCGGGCAAAATAACCGATGTGCGATTTCCCCTGGGAACAGAAATTTCGTTCATCGCAATTTCTTCGTTGAGGGTAATCGAACGGATAAAATAGCCACCAATAATTGCAAACACAATTATTGCTGCGTATTTAAATACTTCATTAAACCAAAAAGATTTATTCGATTTGTGAATTTTTGATTTAACATTCTGCAAGCCCTTTTCAATTTGCCTATGATCCATCTCTTTCCCTCTTTGTAACAATGCCCAAAGATTTTTATAACGAATATAATCCTCCTTATTTTCTTCAGATTGCTCTACCCAGATTAACAGTTCCTTTGAATCTGTTAATCTCTCTCCTTTTGAAATTTTTCCTATCACCTTTTCCTTGTCCATATTAATCTTGTTAATGGTATAATGCCTGAAACTGGATATACCCTATATTGATTTTTATTTTTTTCAAGTTAGTTAAAAAAATAGGACAAATACAAATTGATTCTTTTTGAAAAAATTGCAAATCTAAAAGGATTGAGGGATTAAGCCCAATACTGGATTCTTGTTCTTTAGTCCTTTGGCTAAAGCCAATGACAGAGGATAATAAATAGAATAGGACTTTGGTTTATAGCAGTATTAGTTATTTAAAAGCAGGTAGGCAACCAATGGAAGAAAATCTTTAAGGGCTACCCTAAAAACTTTTAGTGCTTTGGTAATTTGAGCCTCAACAGCTTTTACCGAAATGTTTAATTCTTTGGCAACCTCCTGATTTTTTTTCCCCTCAAAACGACTGAGAATAAAAATATCCCGGCAACGAGGAGGCAAATCGGCCAGTGTTTTTTCAATAATAGTTTCTATTTCCTGAAATGCAATAACCGAAGTATCCAATTGCTCCAAAGCCGAAAAATGAATATGATTCTGCATTCGGTATTCCATGACATTGGCATAACTTTTTTTTGCCTTTTCGTGCCTGAGACGCATTAAACAATTATTTTTTACACTGGTGTACAAATAACTTTGAAGTTGAGATTCACTCATTATTGTTGGATTCTTTTCCCAAAAAGAGATAAATGCTTCCTGAACTAGGCCTTTTGCATCTGCGTAGGGTACATACTCTTTTGCAAAATAAACGAAACGAGGATAATATAAGCTAAAAACAACTTCGAAAGCTGCTTCCTGCTTTTTGTTTAGTAATTCTATCAGCTCGTTAGTTAGTGAATCCATGATTGGAAACAAAAGTATTGATAATAATAATACTTAAATATCTAATTTGAAAAAATTATACCGAATATTGGATATGCAACAAAAACCTGAACGATTAGTTAAGTGTCAGGAAGTGTAAGAAACAGCTTCAACAGCCATTGCATCCCGGTTATAATCATCTATTACATTTTAAAATTCTTATTCTTCTGCCATAGATTAAGGAATCGGGATCCTCAGTTTCCTGAGAATCCTTTATTTCCTTAATGGCTAAATTATTTAAATTCCATATCGTATTCGTTGCAGTAAATAATTTCGATTTGTTTGCGGCCCAAATTCTATTTAAAGGACCTTCTTTAATAAAAGCTACATTCTGCGGAGAGTAATTCAACGGTTTAAATTGTTCACTATCTGCATCATATAAACACATCCCTTCTTTAGTGCCGATCCATAATTTTTCATTCGAATCTTTTAACAGATGTGTTACATAGTTATTTGGAATAGATGCGGGATTTTCAATATCGTGGTAAAAATATTCAAAAAAATAGCCATCGTATCTTACCAGGCCATTGGGTGTAGCAAACCAAAGATACCCGTTTGCATCAGAAGCGATTGCTCTAATGGTATTTTGATAGAAACCGTGCTCATTGGCAATTTTTTCTATCCGTAAATGACCTGGCCTTATTTCTGCCCCTCCCAAGGAAGAAACCCAAATAACAAGCAGGATTATTAATAAATTAAATGATTTCACTTTACTTAGGTTATCCGAAAAATAGATGTCGATATAACAATTAGCCAAATTATCTTTTTAAGTTGATTTGGTTAAATGTAACATTTATAAGTAAAAGACAAACTTGATATCCTATAAAAAATGTATTGCTACAAACCGCTTAACTTTCCTTTTTTAGAAAATAAGCACTAACTCAAAAATTTCTTACGCAATTCTTCAATCTGTTTATCGTTAATTGGAATCAGTTTCCCGAGTGAGGCCCCCATGGTTAACGATTTTGCACTAAACTCGGCTACTTCCAGCCTGTCGAATGTTCCGAGCAATTTATCGCCGGTAACCAAAACAGAATCGTTGTTTATAATTACCGCAGGTGTATTTTCTGAAATTGTTTCGAGTATTGCTTCCTCGCCTGCAAAATGAGAGCCGAATGGCATGTTCGGAATATCCTGAAGGAATATCCAGCTTTCAGGAATAGTTCGTACATCAATTTTCTCACCGGTAACACTGTAAGCCATTAAATAAGGCGTTTGTGTAAGAATTATAGAATTAATATGTGGATTTCGTTTATAAATTTCCTGGTGCAACCATGTCGACCGGCTTGGAATTTTCCCGGGTTCACGCTTGCCGTCTTTAATCTGAACAATATCTTTTAACTGAATATCCCAACGTGCCACATTAGTCGGTGTAATCAGAAAATCATCTCCTCTCCAGCGTACCGAAACTGTACCATAAGAACTAATCATAAGTCCCTGGTCGCTGGCCCTTAAAACAATTTTTCTTATCTGTTCCCTGATAGCTCTTTCGTCGGAAGGATATTCAACCTCTTCCATCTCGGGAAGTAATCGTGGAATCTGGTTCTCGAATTCATCTATTTGCTTATCTGTTAAATAATTGGGTGTTCCGATTGTGCTGCCGTTAATTAGAGTGCGTGCACAAAACTCCATGGTTTCAAATCGTTGAAATACATCATTTAAATCGGTGCCTCCAACTACAGTTCCATGGTTTTCCATAATTACAGCGTTCACTCCTTTTTTGAATTCCTCGGCAATTACATCACCCAATTCATTACTTCCGGGCAAGGCATAAGGTGCGTATCCAATCGGTCCACACACATTTTTAGCCTGTGGAAGCACATTGGTATCCGGTATCTGCCGGACAATACTAAACGAAACCAATGCAGGTGGATGGGCATGAATAACAGCCTTTATTTCAGGACGGCATTCATAAATAGCTTTATGAAAAGGATATTCGGACGATGGTTTGTGCCGGCCTTCAATTATTCCATCTTTACGAACACATACAATATCCGATGCCCGCAAAGTACCTTTATCGATTGCAGAAGGTGTTACCCAAATATCTCCGTTATCGTCGATAATTGATATGTTACCGCCAGAAGTAGTAGTTAAACCACTTCTGTAAATTTTATCGATAATCATGGTTATCTGGTCGCGTGGATGCATCCAGTTTGTATTCAATTTTCTCATTTGCCAAAAATTTTTGGTTTACACCCTGCAAGATAATACTAAAACCAGAAACAATTATCCTGACCTGTCCTAATTAATCTTTGTTTTGGGGATAAAATTTAGCAGATTTTATTGGTACCCACTCCCAGCACAAAAGCAAGTTTTTCTAACACCCCGCCAATATGCGAAAGCCCTATGGCACAGTGGTGCGATGGCCCTCCGTAGCTCCAGTCGGTCATAAATTCGCGTGCCGGTTTTGAGAATTTATAGCGGCTGTTTGTATTCCCAATGTTAAATACTTCTCCCTCTACCGACTCTCCTTCGGCATATTGAAGTATAATTCCGTAATCTTTGTCCTGTACGACTGAAAACAAAGTAGCAGGGCCGGTTTGAACTGTCATTTGTATGGATAATCCTTTACCCGGTTTCCCGTGATAAACAGGAAGCGGAACTAACTTAACCTTCTCTTTTGCTATTTGAAAATGAGCAGGCCCGTCGTGCCCCCAAAGCACCTCGTCGGCATCGAAATCCATAGCATAAGGTTCAGAGAAGGAGCCGCCTACTCCAAGAAGGTCCATAATTTTCATTGCCACAACATTTTTTACTTCGTATTCGCCTGCTACAGGTACCCCATGAGCAGTAAGCAACGAGTTTCCGGCAATTAACGAGGTAACTATATTTTCGTAAGCATTTCCGTTGTGCCCTTCGTAATAATAAGCCAATGCACCAAGTTTATTATTGGCAGCGAGTTTGTCTAAAGCTACCGATGTGTGGGCAGCTCGTTTTATTTCTCCTGTTTCACACTCTTCTGTTACATCAAATTCATTGTAAAATTGCTGTATCTTTTTGTCGAACTCTTCGTCAGTTACCGATTCCCTTAAAGCATTCAGCTCACACATCTCAAGCATTTTAAAGTTTATACCGAAGGTTTTTGACAAATCAGTTATATCAGTATAAACATCGAGCATGCCGTTGTAGTAATGGCCAAGTAAACCTATTGTTGTATTCTTTAATTCTTTCTGAACCTTTAAAGCTTTTAACCATTCTGATATTTCAGTTTCAACAACGTTTTCGCCTAAATACCCCGTAATAATCTGGTAATTTATATCAGATCGGTTAAAAACATTTGCAATCTCTGGGACTGTACAAGCCTGGCAACCAGCAAGCCATTCGCTGGTACGGTCGCCACGGTCGGGCATCGACTCGATTAATGCGTAATCGGGTTTACTTGTTGGCTGAATATTTAATACAATTACAGGAACTCCCAAATCGTTTACAACCGGCAGCACGGTGGAGCTCAAAGCATAAGTTGTGATGTAAATAAACACTGCATCAACTCCGCCTGCTTTAAATTGATTATTGGCACTCCACGATTTATCAACCGTGTCAACCAACCCGGCATCAAGCACGTTTACCTCATCCTGTTTAACATACCCTGTTACTGTTTTAAGGTATCCTATTAACCTTTCTTCCAATCCTTTAAATTGTGGCCAGTAAGTGTCTAATCCTACACCGAAAAGGCCAATGTTTAGTTGCATGGTTAATTATTTTATGAGTTATCGTTTCGATAAAACTTCGGATTCATAACTCTGAATCTCAGAGATGTACTCAGTTCCAACAGGTACTCCTTCCTCTAAACAATAATAGTCCCAAACTGCACTGAATGGCATTGTTTTTAACTCTTCGAGCATTGCCAGTCGTTCAAAATTCTTACTTTCTTCTTCTAACTTAACCAGGTCTGAAGTTGGTTCCAACGCCGCAATTAAAAAGGCTTTCATTGCTGCACGTGTACCTGTAACATAAGCGCCAATACGGTTAATGGAAGCATCGAAAAAGTCGAGGCCAATATTTACGCGGTCGAGAAAATTATTACGCATAATTTCTGAAGCAATAAGCTGAACATCTTCGTTTAAGGTAACCACGTGGTCTGAGTCCCAGCGAATCGGACGGGTAACATGAAGTAATATCTCATCGACAAACTGAAGTACTGACGAGATTTTATCGCCAACCTGCTCTGTTGGATGAAAATGGCCATTATCGAGGCAAATTAGTTTATTGTTTTGAATGGCATACCCCAGGTAAAAATCGTGCGAACCAACTGTCATCGATTCAACCCCGATACCGAAGAGTTTACTCTCGACAGCATCTTTCATATGCTCTTTCGGGTAATCAACAGCCAATGCCTCGTCTAACGATTTTTTCAGTAATTCGCGGTAACCATTCCTGTCAACCGGAGTATCTTTTGAGCCATCGGGGATCCAGGTATTGTGTACACATGGAGTACCCAATTGTTTTCCCATTTCTGCAGAAATTGCACGACAGCGCTTCAGGTGCTCTACCCAGAATTTACGGTTTTCTTCGTTTTTGCTCGAAAGGGTATAACCATCAGCAGCCCGTGGATGAGAGAAACAGGAAGCATTGAAATCCATGCCTATTCCGTGCAATTTGCACCAATCGATCCAACTCTGGAAATGTTTTACTTCAATTTGATCGCGGTCAACTACCTCACCCTGAAAATCGCCGTAAATAGCATGTAGATTCAGGCGTTGTTTTCCGGGTAACAGCGACAATACCTTTTCCAGATCTTCCCTGACCTGTTTAATGGTTGTTGCTTTTCCCGGGTAATTTCCGGTTGCCTGAATCCCTCCTCCTGCCAATTCGGAATCGGGAGTTTCAAAACCGCCGACATCGTCAGTTTGCCAGCAATGAAGCGAAATATTTACATCTTTCATTTTCGCTATTGCAGCGTCAGTATCAACGCCAATAGCAGTGTATTGTTCTTTTGCAATTTCGTATGCCTTTTTTATTAATTCCTGTTTCATTTTTTTTGATTTTTAATTATTCCATATAAAATACTTCTTCTAACTCTTTCGAAACCGGTGAGTTGTCGGGATTTGTTTCATACAACTCCGCCATATATGCCCACCATTTTTTTACAATCTCAGTCTGTCCCAGGTCTTGCGAACCACTTTCTCCGTTTATTTTCTGAAAGGCAAAAAGAGTATTTGTTTCTTCATCCAAAAAGATAGAGTATTCACTCACTCCGGCATCTTTCAATAATTGTTTCAATTCCGGCCAAATTTCGTTATGTCGCTTTTTGTATTCTTCTTTTTGCCCCTCGTTAAGGTGCATTTTAAATGCAAGTCGTTTCATATTACATTGAGTTTCCAATTCCGACCAGAAATACCGATAAAATAATTACAGTAATACCAATTGTTATGGTAGCCCTCGTTTTTTTCGATGTTCCATGCCATTCTTTGCGAACAATTCCCCACATATTCGCAGTAAGTATGATAGTAGACATGTGCAGTATCCAGGAACTCGCTCCGTTACCAAGCTTGCTTTCTCCCATACCATAGAAAAAGAATTGCAGATACCAGGTGGTTCCCGCCAGGGCTGAGAATAAAATATTTCTTGTAATTGGTGTTGCCTTATTTACAAAATCGCCATACGATTTATTTTTAAGACTTAAAATGGTTGTCCATATCAAATTGGTTGTGAGTCCTCCCCAAAGAATTACAACAAAAGTTACATTATTTTGGTACAACGGATTGAATCCGGCTTCGACAGCAGCCTCGGCCAGCGGTTTTCCTGCTTCAATCCCGAAATTGAAAAACGAACTTAATATTCCTGAAAGAATTGCAATTATCAGTCCTTTTACCAGGCTAAATTCTGCAACACTTTTCTTTTGTTCCTCTTCTGATAGTTCGCCTTCTTTCATCATACCGGCTTTGCCCGAAATTGCAATCCCCAGCAAACAAACAAATACTCCAAGCAATACCAATTGCCCCCCGGGGGTTGACATCATATCAGTAAATGATATTTTTCCGACAGTAGGTACAATATTGTAATAAATTGACGGGACAATTGCCCCAAAAGCAGCGCAGAACCCCAATACCACAGAGTTACCCAGCGACATGCCTAGATATCGTACCCCGAGCCCGTAGGAAAGGCCGCCAATGCCCCACATTAGCCCCATTAAGTAAGTGAAGAATAAAATTTGTTTTGAACTTGCAGCAATAATTTCTGCAAATCCGGGAACAGTTAGCCACGCTGCCAGAGGTGGTACAATGAGCCATGAAAAAAGTCCTCCCACAATCCAGTAACTTTCCCATGCCCATCCTTTTACCTTGTTATAGGGCATATAAAAACTTCCCGAAGCAAAACCGCCAATAGAGTGATAAATGATTCCGAAGATTGCCTGCATAATGATTTAGTTCAATAGATTTATAATTTCTGATTTAATTCTTAGAGACTGTTTTGAATTTATTCACTAACAAATATAATTTTTCGATAATGCATTATCAATACATAAAATGGTTTTATATTTATATTTTTTGACACAATAATTATGAAAAACTATTTTAAATATTTAACAACAAGTGAAGAAGATATAAACTGGGGATTATACTTAAATGTTGCTGGCACGGCACAAATTCCACCGGCAACTTTTTATCCAGCCAGGGAGCATCCATCAGAATATTATTTCAATTGGGAAACAGGGCGAGTACTGAACGAATACCAGTTAATTTATATTACCGAAGGTAGTGGGATATTTGAGAATAAACATGATAAGTTTAACGTAAAACCAGGTTCGTTAATACTTGTTTTTCCAAATGAATGGCACCGTTACAGACCAACGAAGAAAGCCGGATGGATTGAAAATTATGTTGGATTTAATGGCACTATTGCCAACGAGCTATTAAAGAAACCTGTTTTTTCGTCACAACCTGTTGTGCAATGTGGAATAAAAGAAGAGATTATTGATACTTATCTAAAAATATATGATTTAGTTGAAAAAGAGAGGCCGGGTTTTCAGCAAATTGCATCGGGGATGGTGGTAAAACTTTTAGGTTACATCCTTTCTTTCGAAAAACAAAAAGGATTTTCGGGGAAGAAAATTGCAACAGCGATTGAAGAGGCACGTTTTTTTATTCGACAAAATGCGGAGAAGACAATAAACCTCGAAGAGTTGGCAAAACAACATTATGTGGGTTATTCTTACTTCAGGAGAATGTTTAAAAAATATACAGGCGTTTCTCCGGGCCAATACCATTTGCAATTAAAAATAATCAGGGCAAAAGAGTTGTTGGTTTCCACCGATAAAAGCATTAAAGAAATCAGCCTCGATCTCGGTTTTCAAACCATACACTATTTTAGCCTGGTATTTAAAAAGAAAGTGGGGATTAATCCTTCTGAGTTCAGGAAACGCCGAAGTTAACAAAAAGACTATATTAAACTTTTGGCAATTGCCAGTCTTTACTGTAGTCTAATTTGGCCATGTTATTCGCAATATCTTCTTTAAACGATTTTGTTGAATCGTCCCAGTGTATACGTTGATCTGCCCTGAAAGAAATATTACCCATTTCTGATACGATAGCTGTTTTTGCACCGACCTCAACCGGGGCATTTAATTTACCGCCCTCGCGAATACACGACAGGAAATTCTGAACATGCTCGTCTAAACCATCGCCATAGTTTTTTTGTGTTTTCCCTTCGAAAAACGGGCCTTTCTTTTCGTTGCTCCTGTCGGGTAAAAGCTCGTATCCACCTCTTGTAAGAACCAGCGTACCTTTTTGCCCTACAAATGCCACACCATGTCCTTTTTGGTACGGACCAATACCAGGATTCAAACCACACTCCCAAATCATGGTATGCTCCGGATAGCTGTAAATTGCCTGTTGAATATCGGGTGTTTCAATGGCTCCTTTTTCGTGATAATAAATTCCACCTCCCGGAGTAACCGATTGTGGCATGCCTGCATCCATTGCATGCAATGCAAAATCGAGCAAATGAACTCCCCAGTCTGTCATCGCGCCTCCTGCGTAATCCCACCACCAGCGAAAATTATAATGAAACCTGTTCAGGTTAAAAGGTTGTTTGGGTGCAGGGCCTAACCACATGTCGTAATCGACATAATCGGGTGCTGCTGTGTCTTCCATAACCGGGTACGGATTATCGTACCCTTTGTAAATCCAGGCTTTTACCAGATGGACATTGCCCAATTCGCCCGACTTTACAATTTCCGATGCTTCGAACCAGTGTTTGGAGCTGCGTTGCCACATGCCTACCTGGGTATACAATTCAGGATGTTTCGCCTGTGCATCTACCATGGCATTGCACTCTTCAATGCTGTGCCCCATTGGTTTTTCAACATAAACGTGTTTTCCTGCTTCCAGTGCCATCATCATCATTATGGCATGCCAGTGATCTGGTGTTCCGATAATCACAGCATCTACATCAGGATTATCAAGCACACGCCTGAAATCTTTAAAAGTTTGCGGACGTACGCCGTTTTGTTTTTCCACATCAGCAGCCCTTTGCTCTAAAACCTTACTATCAACATCGCACAATGCAACGCATTCAACATTATTCCCCTGTTTTAGAAAACTTTTCAGGTTGCTAAATCCCATTGACCTGCAGCCGATTAATGCAACATTAACTTTCTCAGCCGGTGAAGCACAGGCGTTTAAAACAGCAGGAGCTACTCCTACCGCGGCAGCTGCAACAGCAGTATTTTTTAAAAATTCTCTTCTATTTGAGTTCATTTATTCTATTTTTTTGCGGCACAACTCTGACAAATGTTTATTATTTTATATAAAAATTTGAAATATAACATTGTACACAGTTGATTTAGGTTTCATAATATTATTGCCTTTCAAAAGTATTAAAATCTTGCAAAAAAAGAAATTGAAAAACTCAGTAACCGACATTATTATATCGAAAACTATTTTAAAATCTTTCGGACTCTTTTAGAACTCATTTTCCCCGAATAAATCAACAACGAATATCGTAATACCAACGGTTCAGTTTTCGATACAGGAATGGCAATATTACCCGGATATACGGCGTTTTGCATGCTGTTTCTTTCCCTCAAAATCCACGATTGGGGATACCCCGGATTTTCGGGATGATCCACAATTACAATTCCTCCTTTTGTATTGTCTTCCAACAAGCTTCCTGATATGTTTATAAAACCATTTGACTGCACTGCCGTATTTTCGGGAAACACCATTCCGGCAGGCCCCGAAAAACTTACATCATCAGGCAGTTTCATTCGAACAGAAAATCCTCCATATCCTTTTACATCTTCCGAACCTCCAATTGAAAGATTATCGGTTAAAGCCAATAATTCAATTTCGAAATCAATTCTGCGATAATTAGCAGCCTGCTGATGAATCTGGATAGTAGTATTTTCTTTCAAGTATGGAACCTTTTTTCCCGACTTTTTCCACTTATCCGACAGCCATTCAACCTTAGTATTAAACTTTGCTGTGCCGTCTTTCAGTGACATAAATTCGAGTTCTGTAACGTTTTGCTCAAAGTCTTTTATCTCCCAGGGATCACCTATCCTTTTATCGCCAATCCATACCTGGTGCCATGCCCAGAAAATTCCCCTATGGTGTAAATGATCAGAAGGGAAATCTTCGGTTAAAACTGTTCCGTCAACACTCCAAAGAGGGTGAATATAATTGCACCGTTCGTACTGACCATCTATGCTTTTAGTTTCCGACTGAAAAAACAAAACGTTCTCTCCCGATTCTGTTATTAATATGCCGTCGTCCCTGCTTTGCATCGAAAGCTGGGCATTTGAAGCAGTTCCCCAAACAAACAAAATGGAAAACACTAATATTTTTCTCACACTTAAACTTTTAATTACTTATTTCGAAAACAGACGATTTATTCCCCAGGCAAACAACCTGAACATTAGCACCAGCACATATAGAAGAATTGCCACCAGTAATACAATATCTAATTGGTCAGCTAATTCATTCCAGCCGGTTTTATCTTTAACGATTGAGAAGATATTTAATCCAAAAGCTGCAATGAAACAAATCAATAGAGTTATAAGCTCTT
Source organism: Bacteroidota bacterium (assembly GCA_039714235.1). GTDB lineage: Bacteria > Bacteroidota > Bacteroidia > Bacteroidales > Prolixibacteraceae > Draconibacterium. Next base: position 16,143 of record JBDLJS010000053.1, read on the forward strand.
TTTTGATTCTTGATGCTTTTATAAAATGTTTGTCTTCTGTCATACTAAAAAGAAGGGATCTCCATTTCTGAAGATCCCCTCCTGAAATATAATCCTGATCCATTCATAAATCAGGATAGGTTTATATAGTTGGTTTCCAACCCGGTTCATACTTGCGTCCCCATAATTTCATGGCGTCGCGGTCGTACATAATACCTGTTTTATCACAAACGTCGAAACCACGGCCAATACGATATGCAACATTAGCATAGTGTACCATTGCCTGGCTGATAGCTCCTTCGGCAATATGTGAATTTAATTTTGCATTTCCCCTGATTCCTTCAAACCAGTTCACCACATGGGTAGTTGTCATATCACCGCCGCCGCCAAGCGCTGTTCCGGCTTCGTTCGATGCTGATTTACTATCTTTTACCACTTTACCGTTACGGTCATATAAAATATATTTCCCGCGGTCGACAAAAACGGTTCCTTCGCTACCAAAAATAATGGTACCACGACCACCCTGCGCATAGGTATCGTGTTTCGAACGGCTTCTGCCATCCCATTTAATTACTTTATCTCCGGCAAATTTAAATGTTGCATCCATTGTGTCGTACATTTCCCAGCCATCGTCGAAGAAATGGCGTTTACCAGCCTCGACGTAAACACTTGTAGGATAATTTACCTGCAATGCCCAGCGTGCAACATCCAGTTCGTGGGTTGCATTGTTTCCGGTTTCGCCTGTTCCGTAATTCCAGCCATACCAGTGCCAGTTATAGTTCCATGTTTCCTCGGTATATCCTCGGTGAACAGCAGGCCCCTGGAAAAGTTCCCAATCGAGCCCCTGGGGTACAGGTGCCTTTTTCTGAACCGGAACTTCTCCCCTACCATTTACATAAAATGCCACAGCACGGTAAGGAACGCCGATAACACCGTTATGAATTTCATTAATAATTTCGATGGAATGATCGGATGAACGCTGCTGGTTACCCATTTGTACCACTTTGTTATATTTCCCGGCGGCAGCAACAATCATCTCGTTTTCTTTCATATTATGACTACAGGGTTTCTCAACATAAACATGTTTCCCTCCTTTTATGGCCATAATCGCACCCGGTGTATGCCAGTGGTCGGGCGTGGCATTAATAATGGCATCAACTTCTTTATCGTCGATTGCCTTTCGGAAATCGTTTTCCAGTTTTGGTTTATAATCGATGTGCTTCGAAAAACGCTCAGCCGCTCTTTCGCGCTGATGTTCCATTACATCGCACAAATATTTTAATTCAACATTACTCTCTTTCCGGGCAATAGGTGCATAAAAAGCCCCAAGCCTTCGGCCAAGTCCCATTATGGCAACATTCAATCTGTCGTTTGCACCAATAATTTTACCATAACTTTTGGCCGACATTCCCATGGCTGTACCTCCTACTGCAACTCCTGCAGCTCCTGCCGACACTTTCTTTAAAAAATCTCTACGGTTTGACATATTTTATTCTTTTTCAATTTCAAGTTTTGTGCACAAAATCATTTAATTCATTTTAGATTATGATAGTTGGCTGGAAGCCCGAAGACGCCTGTCTGACGTAGGCAGGGAAATCCAAAATCTTCCACTCCAACAATTACTTTACATAGTTGCTAAAATACCTTTTACATATCCTAATGATTCCATCATTCCGGGAAGCGGATCATCTCCATCGGCTTCATATTCCAAAGCCAGAGTACCTTTATAGCCCAAGTCAATAACTGCTTTCAGGAACGAAGGGAAGTTAATAACACCTCGTCCAATGATGCAGGTTTTCCCGTCTTTTGCAGCTTTGGTAACATCTTTTATATGAACATCGAACACCCTGTCGAAAAAGTCCCGAAGATCCTGTTCAGGATCGCGGTTAATTCGTTTGGTATGGCCAATATCGATGCACAGCCCCATTCGCTTATCTAAGTTCTTTATTAATTTATAAGCACTTTCGGCACTAGGGTAAAGCTTATCGCCCGGGCCATGGTTATGGATGGCAAGTTTGATGTCGTATTTTTTTACTTTTCCCTCAACGTACTCCAGCAATTCGTGATTTGGTACTCCCACAATCATTTTCATACCGGCGGCTTTTGCATACTCAAAAGCCTGGTCGACCTGCTCTTTGGTTTTCATGTAAATTACACCACCTCCATAAAGGGTAACACCTTTTTCGTTACAAAGTGCGAGTGTTTTTTCAATGGTAGCTTTATCCGAATCAAGCGGCAGGTGCATGCTTTTAAAAGTAACCCTGTTGACACTACAGCGCAACACCATGTCTAATGCCTCTTCGGTTTTGAATTTACGAAGTGTGTACGATGCAACCCCCAGTTTAAAATCAAATTTACTCTTCTTTCCTTCAGCCATCGATACTGAAGCATTTGCCATACCGGGAACTGCCGCAGCAGCGACACCGATTCCGGCAGCTTTTAAAAAATTTCTTCGGTTAGTCATAATTATAATTCTCTTATTTTTATACTTCTGAAATGAACGGTATTATTGTGATCCTGGATTAAGATAGGCGTTTTTTCCGCCATGCCAAAATTTTCGTATTTGGCATATTTACTTCGTGCAGCTAATGCTTTATAAATATTACCGCCACGTTTGTATTCTACCACTTTGCGTCCGTTAAGCCAGTGCTGAACTGTTCCGCACTGATAAACAACAATCCGACCGCGGTTCCACTCTCCTGCCCCTTTTATAAACCGACGTTCTTTATCGGCCGGTATTAAATCGTACAACGAAGCAAGTGTTCTGTTACCAACTACACCATTTTTAGCATCGGGGTGCTTAGAGTCGTCAAGAATCTGGTATTCCAGTCCGAGACCGGGGCCATTGTTTCCAATGCCGTATTTTATTCCGCTGTTGGCCCCTTCGGTAAACATGAAATCAAATTTCAGTTCAAACGGGCCAAACTCTTTTTTAGTAATAATATCGCCTCCTTTTTTGGTTTTGTCGCCGTCATTCGAAAGTACTGTCAAAACTCCATCTTTTACTTCCCAGCCCCGGGTTGGAAATTCTTCGGCTTTAGAGCTTGTCCAGCATTCGGTTGATTTACCATCAAACAACAGCTTAAATCCCTGTTCTTTTTCTGCTTCAGATAAATCATTTGCTACCAGGTTTACCACGTAAATTCCTTCCGAAGGTGATGGTTCAAGGTTTTCGGTTTTTATACGAATGTTTCTCCACTTAATCTGCTGGCCTTCCTTTTCCGTGTTATTGCCAATTCCGTGTACCTGAAGAGCAATAAAACCATCAGGAGTCATATCGTCGATAACATGCGAAACAGCCACCCCGTTTAGCCAGGTTTTAATGGAATTACCAATACACTCGATTCGGTATTTATTCCACTCCCCCATTTTTAAGGCACTTTTCGCATCCGGATTTAAATCGACCGGGTATAGCCATCCGCGGCGGGCTTCATCATAAATACCGGCGCTCCATGCACGGTTTGAAGGATCGACCTCGCACTGGTAACCATGCACACGGCCATTGTTGTACTCCGATTTGCTTTCGCTGCGGAACTGGATACCCGAGTTCATGTTTGGCTCTACCAACAGTTCGACTTCGAAAATAAAATCGGAATAGTTTTTTTCGGTGCACAGAAACGAGTTGGGCGTATTTAAAACCGTTGTTCCAACAATTTCGCCATTAACCACTTCGTATTTGGCTTCGCCATTCAATTGTTTCCAACCTGTAAGGTCTTCGCCATTAAAAAGATTTGTCCATCCATCCTGGGCAACAGCAACACTGCTTAAAACGAAAGTAAACAGAAAATAAAAGGAAAATAATCGCTTCATTTTTATGAATTTTTATTAGTTGGTTTAAAAATATTTCCGTGTACGAACACGATAACCACAAATTTAACCAAATTTTATTGCTAACCATGATGTTTGACAACACAATTTTTGATAAACCTCATATATCATGAGTGCGATATACTCAATGGATTTAGCTTTTCGAAAATTTTGGCGAATTTATTTTTTCCTTTATCAAGTCAAAATTTTCAAGCATCCGTCAGCTGACGAACCATTGAAAACAAACAATTATAATCATATGAAAAATGGGTGTATTAAATTACTCCGTCCTTCGGGGCGGGGTGCTGCGACAGGCTTCGCAACAAAGCCTTTCCATTACTGGCCAGGAAAGACAGTACCATTTGCGAGTATGGCCGTTACGTGTTTTGGAAAGACGACGACGACCAAAGGGACAGATACTCTTTGTAAGAATTTCTGAAACCCTTGATTTTATTAGTCCCCAGGCAGGCATGACCCTTCCCCGGCCGTTTTTTCATCCCACCGGCATAGTTGACCTCTCCCCGGGCAATTTTTCCTGTCCACCGGCTTAGTTGAGCTCTCCCCGGGCACAGTTACCCCTTCCCCTGGCAATTTCTTTAGTTTTTGAATAACGATGATGTTCAAACATGTTTAGTGCAACGAGTTCGCCAGCGAATGGAGTGCTGGTTAGATGGGTTCCCTTCAGTTGTAACTGTCGGACTGGCAGCCGAAAGTAGCGGAAAGCACTCCACAGTTAACGGAAAGAACACCCACACAGCACTTTACAGCAACTCAGATAGTTTAGTCTGCAAATAGAAAAAAATGCAGAAACACAGTAAAAGGGGTTTGTTAGAGGAAATTATAAATAAAACCACTTAGGTCACGTTTTGTCGCCATATACCGGAATAACGAAACCTTTTTTCCACTATATTAGCAAAAATAACGTGAACAAAGGTTACGTTACAACAACGTTAGCGGTCAGGCTGAAGAGAAAAGAGAAATTTCAACAATAATGAATAGGAAAGAAATATTTCTATTAATAGGACAAAAGGGTAGCGGAAAATCTTTTGTGGGAAAAATTATTGAAAAAGAATTTGGAATTAAGTTTATCCGAGTCGAAAGCTGGATAAAAAACATAAAAAAAGGTCGGGATGTTTACGATGAAAAATATATCAAACATTCACTTGAAATGATTGAAAATGGTATCCGCCAGGAAATAAACAAAACAGACAAATTAGTTTTCGAATCAACTGGTATAACTAAATACTTCGATAGAATGCTTGAGAGCCTGAAAGAAGATTTTAGAGTAACTACTATTGGAATTCATGCAGATAGTAAAATTTGTTTAAATAGAGTTAAAACCAGAGACAAAACTATTCATATAAACATATCAGACAATCAAGTTATTACAATAAATGCGAAAGTTAGGGAAAAAGATTTTACTTCAGATTTTCACATTGATAATGGAGCCAAAACGAATGAAGATTTGATTAAAGAATTAAAAGATATTTTAACAAGATATAAATAGAAAGAAAAAGCCCGAACCGCTAACAAAGAAATAAGGCTAAACCAAAACCAATCCCAGTAATTAACAGACCAATTCTAAGCCATGGAACCTGAATTTAATTTCCTGTTTCGAATAGATTTCCGAAACATCTTTTCCGCTTTCGATAAGCGACATTCTTTCTTTGTTCCGGGCTTTGAGGTAAAAATACCAACCTAAAAAAACTGCTGCAAAAAAACCGAGCCACACAAGGGCTTTCATAACATCTTCCATTGTTTATATTTTTTAAATTCGTGAGTTAGATACAACGAACAGGAAAAAGGTTACAAAAAAAATAAAAAGAGGCTGTCTCATAAGTAACCAGCTTCGTCATTCTGAACTTGTTTCAGAATCTTAACTTTTTGAAATACAGACCCTGAAATAAATTCAGGGTGACGTAAAAGAAAGTATTTCTTACTTTTACCATCCCTTTCCCAGATAACAACAGTTTGATTTATTCAATTCCCAACTGGTCGAAAACAAAGGCGTATTCCAATGCTGTATCTTCAATCCATTTATACCTGCCCGATGCTCCGCCATGCCCGTAATCCATATTTATATGAAATACAAGCAGGTTATCGTCGGTTTTTAATTCGCGCAGTTTGGCTACCCATTTGGCGGGCTCCCAATATTGCACCTGCGAGTCGTGAAGGCCGGTGGTAACAAACAGTGCCGGGTAATCTTTGGCTTCTACCTGGTCGTATGGCGAATAAGCCAGCATGTAGTCGTAATACTCCTTAATCTTCGGATTCCCCCACTCGTCGAATTCGCTTGTGGTAAGCGGAATACTTTCGTCGAGCATGGTAGTAACCACATCTACGAACGGAACGTGGGCCGAAATTCCTTTATACAGTTCGGGACGCAGGTTCATACAGGCTCCCATCAGCAAACCTCCGGCGCTGCCACCCCGTGCAAACAGTTTTTCGGAGTTGGTGTAATCCTGATCGATTAAGTGCTGTGCACAATCGTTAAAGTCGGTAAAAGTGTTCATTTTTTTCAGGAGCTTGCCATTTTCGTACCATGCACGGCCATTAATCTGGCTACCACGAATGTGGGCAATGGCGTAAACAAAACCGCGGTCGAGCAATGGAAGAATTTGAAGTCTGAAGCTCGGATCCATTGTTGCGCCATACGAACCATAACCATATAGAACAGCAGGATTACTTCCGTTCTTTTCAAATCCTTTTTTATAAACCAGGGACATGGGAATTTTTGTTCCGTCGCCAGCAGTGGCATAAATACGTTTGGTTTCGTAATTGTTTTTATCAAATCCGCCAAGCACAGGATCCTCTTTTAACAAGATACGCTCCTTTGTATTTAAATTGAAATCGAAAATTGAATTTGGAGTAGTCATTGATGTATAACTGAACCTGAAAACATCTGTATCGAACTCAAGATTTACATTTGAACGAACGGTATAAACCTCTTCATCGAAATCGATATAATACTCCTCTCCTTTCCATGGCATAACGCGCAATTGAGTAATCCCCTCTTTCCGTTCGGAAACCACCAGGTAATCTTTTAAAATATCGAATCCTGAAAAATAAACATCGCTGCGGTGCGCAATAACTTCTTCCCAGTTCTCTTTCCCGGTGGCTGTTACCGGTGTTTTCATCAACCTGAAGTTTTGCGCGTCGAGGTTGGTACGGATATAAAAATAGTCGCCAAAATGATCGACTGAATATTCCAGTTTGCGGGTACGTGGCTGAATAATTTTAAACTCCCCATCAGGATTGTTTGCATCCAGAAACCGGTATTCCGTGGTTAAAGTGCTACGACTTCCTATCATCAGGTACTTTTCAGATTTTGTTTTAAAAACAAACGTTGAGAAAGTTTCGTCGTCTTCGTAAAACACTTCAACATCATCTTCAACCGGAGTTCCCAGTTTGTGTTTCATTATTTTCATCGAACGAAGCGTTATATCGTCTTTCAGAACATAAAAAACAGTTTTATTATCGTTTGCCCAGGTTACACCTCCGGTAGTCAGTGGAATTGCGTCTTCCAGCAATTCGCCGGTTTCCAGGTTTTTAAAGCAGACAGTATATTTTCTCCGGCTAACCGTATCGACACCATACGCAAGTATTTTATTGTCGGGACTAACCGAAGTACCGCCAACTGCATAATATTCATATCCTTCCGCCAGTTGGTTTACATCAAGCATCCCCTCTTCCTCACTTTCCAATGTTCCCTTCTTTCTGTAAACCACATAATATTCCTTCCCGGTAACAGTCCTGGAATAATAATAGTACCCATTCTTTTTATACGGAACCGATTCGTCTTCTTCTTTTATTTTTGATTTTATCTCGTCGTACAATTTTGCCTGCAGTGGTTCAGTATGTTTCATCGCAGCCTCTTTGTAGGCATTCTCGACTTCGAGGTGCGTAATTACTTCCGGATTTTCGCGTTCGTTCATCCAGTAATAATTATCGATGCGGGTATCACCGTGAGTTGTAAGTTCTTTTGCTACTTTTTTTGCAACAGGTGGCATAACTTTCTCTTTTGTTGAACAGGCTGCCAAAATTAAAATAATGGCAGTCAATAAATACAACTTGTTCATAATTCAGATTTTTAGTGAAATGAAGTTGTTTAAGGTAAAATTGAAAAACTGCGAGCAACATCTTGATTTCATTGGACTTCAGCTAATTTTTCTTCCGTAGCTATGGCTATGCAAGAAAAATGAAGCTTCGCCACTAAAACCATTATGTCACTCTCGAAATTCCCTTTTTACCATAAACAACTTCAGTGTGAATTTACAATTTTGAAATAGATTTTACGATATTTACACCCAATAAACAATGCAGGCCGAAATCACCATATTAATATATTTTGTATTTATTCTCGGAATTGGGGTTTATTCTGCGTTCAGGATAAAGAAGCCGGCTGACTATTACGTTGCCGGGAATCGTGCCGGAATGATTCAGGTTTCAGGAAGTTTACTGGCAACCATTTTGGGAGGTTCTGCAATTCTGGGAACAATAGAACTAAGCCACGAAACCGGCTGGCCTGCTTTATGGTTTCTGTTTTGTGCTGCCATCGGGTTATTCGCTCTTGTGCCGGTTTCGAAATATGTAAAACGTTTTGGCAACTACACCCTGCCTGACTTACTGGGTACTTTTTACGGAAAAAAAGCCGAAGTTATTGCCTCTGTGATTATTCCTGTGGCATGGCTGGGAATTATAGCTGCCCAGATAATTGCAGCCGCAAAAATTCTTAACGGGCTGGGCTTTTTATCGTACCAGAATGCAGCAATTACCGCCGGGCTTGTTTTTATTGTTTACACTTTACTGGGCGGGCAGTTAAGCATACTAAAAACCGATACACTTCAGTCGGTTCTTATTGTTGCGGGGCTGGTGATGATTTTTATTTTCTCCATTTCAACCCCCGGGAATATTGAAGTTGAGCCGCTTAAACTTAATTCCTTATTTAACAGCTCGTTTACCGTTGTTGATTTAATAATCCTGTTTTTAACCTATTCGGTAACATTTATTGTTGGCCCCGATATTTATTCGCGCGTGTTTTGTGCCAAAAACGAAAAAACTGCCACACGAAGTATTGTAGTTGTTGCAATCATTCTTATACCGATTTCTTTTGTACTTACATGGTTGGGTATTTTCTCCGGGCAGGGAGAAAACAGCGGAATAGTTTCGTTTGCCGGAAACCTTCTACCGGCCTGGGCTTACGGGCTGTTTATTGCAGCGCTTTTGTCAGCAGTAATGTCGTCAGCCGATACTACTTTGTTAACTTCGTCAATGATTTTGAGCGAACTGTTTACAGGCAACCTCGATAAAAAGAAGGCATTGTTGTTAACAAGATATATAATCGTAGTAATGGGAATTCTGAGCCTTGGCATTGCCTTGTTTGTAACTTCAATTATTCAATCGTTGCTACTGGCTTTAACTTTCTTCTCAGGAGCATTTGTGGTACCTACCCTGGCCGGGCTTTTAAAACTAAATGTGAATAAAAAAATGGTTGTTACAGCTATGATTGCCGGGGGATTAACTGCACTCTCGGGAAAACTGATAAATCTTTTTATCGACGATTTAACCGGTAACCTGATAATCATTTCCAGCTACCTGATAAATTCGCTATTACTTTTAAAGTACCGCAAATAACTCTGCAAATTTTATCTTTTTCAGCATAAAGCTTTCTGTATCAATAAAAAAATTAATTTTACCCTCAGGATTTTTTAGGATGATTTTTTATTTTTCTGAAACTGATAAGACATTTAATGTACTTACCGGGGCTTTAACCGATTACCTTGATAGTTCGGAAAAATTACAAGGTTTTAAAGGCTCAGGTGGTTTACTTCAGTTTGCTAAAACGCAAGCTGAGGCGGAAATTATTATCCTCGAACTTCTAAGCACAGACAACCTGCCCCTGATTGAAGAATTAACAAAAATCTCTCCCTGTTCGTCAATTATGGTTATTGCAGATAATGAAATCTCAAACCTCATTCAATCAAAATACAAAAAGCAGATTTTTTATTATTTGAAACCGGATTGGGATAAAACGGATTTAAAGCTGGCTTTATCAACAGCAAAAAATACGTTCAGGTTAAAAAAAGAGTTATCAGAACTCAATGAAAACCAGGAGGATAAAATTGCCAAGCGGCTGAAAAACTTAATTGATTCGAACGAAGCCAAAGATAAATTTATTTCCATAATTGCACACGATTTAAAAAGCCCATTTACCGGACTATTGGGAGTTACTGAACTTTTAACAGACAACTGGGATGAATTACCCGATGAAGAAAAGCTTCAGCTGATAAAAGATTTACAAACCTCGTCTGCAAAAACGTTAAATCTGCTGGAAAGCTTGCTGACATGGTCGGTAAAGCAAAAAGATAAAATGGAGGTATCAACCAGTTTTGTTGAAATAAACAATGTGGTAAATTCTACCATTACGCTGGCAAAACAATATGCTTCGCAAAAAAAAATCGAGATACAAAATAACTTAGAACACAGCCTGAAAATTACCGTGGATGAGAATATGATTGCTACCGTTTTCAGAAACCTGATTTCAAATGCAATAAAATTTACTCAGCCGGGAGGGAAGATAAACATCTCATCAGCAAGAGAAAATGGATATTACATTTTTTGTGTAGCTGATAATGGGAAAAAAATCGATAAACCATCTATCCTTGAATTATTCAAACACCAAAAAGAATCTCAGGAGACAGAAAAACCCAACGGCCTTGGACTGATGCTTTGCAAAGAGTTTGTTGAAAACAACGGTGGGCGGATATGGCTGGAAACCAAAAAAGATGAAGGAAACAAGTTCTGTTTTACTATTCCCGTAAAATAAGTTTAAATCCTCCTGGTAAGCTCATCCAAAAACGTATGCAATTCCTCTTTCAACAAAGGTTTTAACCGCTCGTTTATTTCAGCGTGATAATTATTTAACCACTCAGTTTCTTTTAACGTTATAAGTTTTCTGTCGATCAAAGTTGTATCAATTGGGCAGAGGGTAAGCGTTTCGAATCCAAGGAAACGGCCAAATTCAGTCTCCTCTTTTTCCACACAAACAATCATATTTTCGGTGCGAATTCCGTATTCGCCTTCTCGGTACATTCCTGGTTCGTTCGACATCACCATTCCTGGTTCAATCAAATTCTCGTTCAGTTCCTGACGTATGGCCATCGGCCCTTCGTGCACATTCAGAAAATGGCCTACCCCATGGCCTGTCCCATGCCCGTAATTCATTCCGTTTTCCCAAAGCGACTGGCGTGCAAGAATATCGATATGACACCCTTTTGTTCCGAACGGAAATTTTGCTTCGGTTAAACCAATCATTCCTTTTAAAACCAGGGTATAATCGCGTTTTTGTTTCTCGGAAACAGGCCCCAGCGCAACAGTTCGTGTAACATCGGTGGTGCCGTCGAGGTACTGTCCTCCTGAATCGAAAAGTAAAATTCCTTCAGGTTTTACCGGTAGGGCATTCTCGCGACTAACACTTAAATGCACAATTGCGCCATGGCTTTTGTAACCGACAATCGGCGGGAAGCTCTCCCCCTGGAAACCTGTTTGTTTTGCCCTGAATTCCCGTAGTTTACAACCAACATCGTATTCCGAAATTTCCTTCGTACCGAGAGTATTTTTAAGCCAGAACAAAAATTCAACCAATGCCACTCCATCTTTTTCCATGGCTTTTTTAAAACCGTTCAGTTCAGTTTTATTCTTTTGGGCTTTTAAAAATGAAATAACTGAAGTTCCCTCTACAATCTCATTTTTTTCTTTTAAAGAACTGTAAACTGAATAGTTCGCAGTCGATGCATCGAGGAAAATCCTCTCCCCTTTAATCTCTGATAAAAACGAATAAAACTCAGTGTATTTTTTTAATTCAACTCCATCCTTTTTTAGTGCTTCTTTTACTTTGGAACTGATTTTAATATCGTCGACGAACAAATAACTCTTATTCTCACCAATAAATCCGAATCCGGTAAAAACAGGATTATAGTTGATATCAGAACCACGAAGGTTGTATAGCCAAGCCAGTTCATCAAGCATGGAAACAACCTGAAAACCGGCACCTGCTTTGCGAAGCTGTTCAGCAACCTTTGCCTGTTTTTGTTTTCGTGATGCTCCGGCGTATTCAGTTTCCAGCTCAAAAACTTTGTCGGTGGAATTTAATGGCCTGTCATCCCATGTATTTTCCAGCAAATCCGGCGTTTCAACCAGTTCAATATTTTTCTTTGAAAGAGTATTTGTCAGGCTTCTGAATCCAGCCACTGATATTGTTTGGGCATCCACTCCCACACGGCTTCCGGATTCGAGCTTTTCTGCCAGCCATACTTCAGGCGGAACAGCGTTAGGAACGCGTAGTTTTTGCATTTTTATTTCAGTTCCTTTTAACTGCTCTTCGGCCTGTAAAAAATAGCGGGA
>JBDLJS010000054.1:0-27937 GCA_039714235.1 Bacteroidota bacterium
CTGGCAACCGAAATTCTCGATAACATACCTCTTAGTAAAGATGTAAAACAACCTTTGGCAAGGCTTTCCGATAAAATGCTTTCGCGCAGGCATTAACCCGTGTTTACTTACGTTAATTTTCGCCCAAAAAAAGAACCGATTAGTTGGATAAACGTAAAACAATACTAAATTTGTTGGGCATTAAAACTTTATTTAAGTTAAGCTAATTAACCGATTAAAAAACTAATCTTATATGGCTCAAAACATTGGTAAAATCATTCAAGTAATCGGTCCTGTTGTAGATGTAAGTTTTGAAAGAGAAGGAAGCGAACTTCCTTCAATTTACGATGCACTGGAAATACCCCGCGAAGGAAAAGAGAATTTAATAATTGAGTGTCAACAACACATTGGCGAAAATACCATTCGTTGTGTTGCAATGGACTCAACAGATGGGTTAAGGCGTGGTACCAAGGTTATATCACTTGGCAGCCCGATTGTAATGCCTAAAGGCGAAGAAGCACTTGGACGGTTGCTGAATGTAGTTGGTGACTCTATTGATGGTTTGGAACAGCTTCCGAAAGAAGGGCTGGATATCCATAATGAACCACCAAAATACGCAGATCTTACCACCGAAACGGAGGTGCTTTATACCGGAATTAAAGTAATTGACCTGATTGAGCCTTATGCCAAAGGTGGTAAAATTGGTTTGTTTGGCGGTGCCGGTGTTGGTAAAACGGTTCTTATTCAGGAGCTGATTAATAACATTGCGCTTGCACACTCGGGGCTTTCAGTTTTTGCCGGAGTTGGCGAACGTACCCGCGAAGGTAACGACCTGTTGCGCGAGATGATTGAAGCCAACATTGTAGATTATGGCGAAGATTTTAAAGAATCGATGGAAAAAGGCAGCTGGGACCTTTCGAAAGTTGATGAGAAAAAACTGAAAGAATCGAAACTGGCAATGGTTTTCGGTCAGATGAACGAACCTCCTGGGGCGCGTGCCCGTGTTGCACTTTCAGGGCTGACTATCGCTGAGAGTTTGCGCGATGGTGACGGCTCGAAAGGTGGTGGCCGCGATATCTTGTTCTTTGTAGATAATATTTTCCGTTTTACACAAGCTGGTTCTGAGGTGTCAGCACTGCTTGGGCGTATGCCGTCAGCAGTTGGTTACCAACCAACACTGGCTACCGAAATGGGTATTATGCAAGAGAGGATTACCTCAACAAAAAATGGTTCTATTACTTCGGTTCAGGCAGTATACGTGCCGGCTGACGACTTAACAGATCCAGCTCCGGCAACAACGTTTGCCCACCTTGATGCAACAACGGTACTTAGTCGTAAAATTGCAGAACTGGGTATTTATCCGGCTGTTGATCCTCTCGATTCAACATCTCGTATTCTTACTCCTGATATTGTGGGAGATGAACACTATAAATGTGCACAGGACGTGATTATGTTGTTACAACGATACACCGAGTTGCAGGATATTATTGCAATTTTGGGTATGGACGAACTCTCTGAAGAAGACAAACTGGTTGTTCACCGTGCCCGTCGTGTTCAACGATTCCTGTCGCAGCCTTTCTTTGTAGCATCTAACTTTACCGGTCTCGAAGGTAAACTGGTATCTATTGAAGATACAATCAAAGGTTTTAACATGATTATGAAGGGCGAAGTTGACCAGTATCCGGAAGCAGCATTTAACCTGGTTGGAACCATTGAAGAAGCCATTGAGAAAGGTGAAAAACTGTTGGCCGGTAATTAATACTGAAATTATTGATTATGCATCTGGAGATAATTACACCCGATAAAAAAGTATACGAAGGCGAAGTTAAATTAATACAACTTCCAGGAAGTAAGGGAGGCTTTGAGATACTTAAAAACCACGCTCCGATAATTTCTACCCTCGCTAAAGGAGTAATAAAAATTAAGGAAGAAAATAATGAGGAGAAATTTTTCGAAGTGGACGGAGGTGTAATTGAAAACAAGGGGAATAAAATAATTGTACTGGTTGAATCAGTGTAAAAGAAAATATATTGCTAAATTTCCCCGTAGATTAATATCTGCGGGGATTTTTGTTTTATATCACTTAATTTAATTTGAAAAAACAGAGACTCAGTTCTTTGGTTATTCGGGGTCAGGATGAAAGTAAAGTTTCTGGTAATACGGTTTAGTTCAATTGGCGATATTGTGTTAACATCGCCTGTGGTACGTGGCTTAAAACAGCAGGTTGAAAATGCTGAAGTACATTTTGCGGTTAAACAGAAATTTGCCGGAATTATTACTTCCAATCCAAATATCGATAAGGTTCATTTTCTTGGCGAGAACTTAACCGATTTAATTGCAGAGCTGGAAAAAGAGCAATTCGATTACATTATTGATTTACACAATAATTTAAGAAGCAATAAGGTAAAAAGAAGGTTGAAAATACCTTCGTTTACAGTTAAAAAGCTCAATATTCAGAAATGGTTGCTGGTATGGTTAAAAATTAACAAACTTCCCGATCTTCATATTGTTGATCGCTACCTTGATACGATTTCGGTTTTAAATGCAACCAACGACAATCAGGGACTTGATTTTTTTATTCCTGAAGGTGATGAGTTTAAATGGGAGGAGCTCCCCGGTCCATTTCAGAAAGGTTATGTTGCTTTTGTTATTTCCGGTACTTACTTCACCAAAAAACTACCTGCACCTAAAGTTGCTGAAATCTGCCAGAATATAGATTTCCCCATTATTTTGCTTGGTGGCGAAAGTGAATCGGAAGCAGGTGAACTGGTAATGTCGCAATCGAAAGGAAATGTATTGAACTACGTGGGAAAAGTAAGCCTTAACCAGTCGGCTTCGCTGGTTCGCGATGCAAATGTGGTTTTGGCTAACGATACAGGATTGATGCACATTGCAGCCGCCTTTAAAAAGAAAATTCTCTCATTCTGGGGAAATACTGTACCGGTTTTTGGAATGATACCTTATCAGCCCGATCCGGTATCTGAAAAACTTGAAGTTGAAGGATTAAAGTGTCGTCCCTGTTCAAAAATTGGTTACCAGAAATGCCCCAGAAAACATTTTAAATGTATGGAAGAGATTGACACCAACAAGGCAATTGAGTGGATTAAGAAGAATTTTTAGCATAAATCCCAACGAGTGACTGACTAACCAAACGCTTTTTTCAACCTCTCAAGCGCCTCCTGCAGCACACTTCGCGGGCACCCAATGTTAATCCGCATCCAGCCGTCGCCACCTGTTCCAAAACGGGCACCATCATTTAATCCTACCTTAGCGTTTTCGATGGTAAACTTCATCAAATCATCATTTTTCATTCCATACTCCCTAAAATCGAGCCAGATAAGAAAAGTTGATTCGGGTTTCATTACCTTTACTTTTGGCAGCCTGGTTTTAAAAAAATCTTCCAAAAACAGGTAGTTATTCCAAAGGTATTCGAGCATCTGATCCAGCCATTCGTCGCCGTTATTGTAAGCTGCCTCAAGTGCCACATTGCCAAAAATATTTCCCATTCCAAAATGGCCCACACCAAGTGTTCTTTCGTACCTTACGAAATTCTTTTTATTTGGAATAACCACCACCGATGTCATTAACCCAGCAACATTAAATGTTTTGCTGGGCGCCATAAACACCACACAGTTTTGTGCTGCTTCATCAGAAATGGTGGTTAGTGGAATGTGTTTATGCCCTTCATAAATCAGGTCGGAATGAATCTCATCCGAGATAATCATTATTTTATTTTCAAGGCAAATATCGCTTAACGCTTTTAACTCTTCGCGGGTATAAACCATACCTCCCGGATTTTGCGGATTGCAGAGTAAAAGCAGTTTGATATTTTCGTTAATCTTCGTTTTTAAATCCTCAAAATCGAAAGTGTACCTGCCATTTTCAATTTTTAGCGGATTCTCAACTATTTTTCGGTTGGTACCTTTAACAACATCAAAAAATGGGAAATAAACGGGGGGCTGTACAATTACTCCGTCTCCAGGTTTTGAAAATGTTTCTACTGCCAGTGTTAACCCGGCAACCACGCCCGGGCTAAACGAAAGCCATTCTTTTTTTACCTCCCAGTTATGGCGGCGTTTCATCCACCCGGTTATTGCATTGTAATAAGAATCCGGTTTAAAAGTGTAGCCAAATATCTCGTGCCCAACTCTCTCTTTTATTGCATCGGTAATACAGGGAGGAGTTTTAAAATCCATGTCGGCAACCCAGAGGGGCAGCACATCGTCGGTATTAAAAATGCGTTTACGTGCATCGTATTTTATACAGTTTGTCCCTTCCCGTGGAACAATTTCGTCGAAGTTGAACTTTTTCATATTTTTAGTAATGAGTACTAAGTATTGAGATAAGCTTTAAATTCACGTCATGCTGTCCGTCAGCTGACGGATTCAGCATCTTTTCAAATATAGAGATTCCGAAACAAGTTCGGAATGACGAAGCGATTTATATTTCAATTCTATTTAAGAAATTCAATTCGTCTTCCTTTTCAACTTTCAAAATAAAATTGAACCGGTTAAAATCGAGGCAAAGTTCAAAATCTTTTTGAGGCGACCAGCTTTGTTTTCCAGGATCGAAAAACCGGGCTCCTGAACCTTCCCTGATTATTTGTGTCATTTCTACAAAGTTGTTTGGCACTGCTTCCAGTTCATTTTTAATGTATTGGGCGCAAAGTGTGTCTTCGTCGGTGGGGTATTCACATGCATAACCCATACAAACCAACGATACATTTTCAGGTTGTTTCTTTTTAATGTACCTTGCTATTGCACCGGCATTCACAAAACTTCCGGTAATAATTTCACCGGCATTTGTTGCATTTGCAATTCCCTTAGTGCCGGAGCTGGTGGTGTGTACCATCACATTTTTGCCATTCAGTTCTCCTTTTAGAAGTTGGGCGGGAGAATTCCCAAAATCAAAACCTTCAGGTTTTTGTTCGTTGCGTTCGCCAACCAGCAAATAATCCGGGTTTGTGTTCTTCAGTCTGTATGCTAAATTAATATTTCCAACGGGATAAATTTTTTCAATTCCCTTTTCAAAAGCATAACATGCCGTGGAGAACGCCCTGAAAACATCGATTATTACGGTTAATCCTTTGGCTTGCCTTGCTCCTTCTGTAAGGTGTAAGATTTCAATCTTCATTATTAAGTTTTAATTGTAGGATTTTATTGAATAGCCAATTCCAAATTCAACAACACTGGCCTTAAACAGGGGCATGGCCCTTAAAATACCAATCGCGATAAGTTTCCCGAAATCATATTTAAAACCTGCTTTGTAATATCTTTTTCTTGTATAGTAAGTATTATCGCCAAAATAGAAACCGTAAGCACCCACAAAACTTAATCTTCCGAATAAAAATTCGGCCTGTACATTGGGCCCAAATCTGAAGTTAATGTTCGAATTGCCCATGTATCCGTATTTATACCTTGCCTTGTCGGTTAACGATTGGTCGTTTACGAAATCAATTCCAATTCCAAGTTTATTTATGGTGGTTATTTGTTTCGAAAAGTTTAATGAGGTTATAAAAACTCCATACTTTCGGTCGTAACCTTCAATCTCTTTTACTCCTCCTGCTCCGTACAACCAGATGTCATTTTTTACAAACAGCGGCTTTTCTTCTTTTGGCACTTTGTTAACCTTAACCTGTTTTTCAAGTTCAACTCCCAGGGCAAACCTGTTTTTAAAGTTATTTAATCCCCGGTTTGGGTAATTGGTTAATCCATTCGAAAGGTGGTTAATCCCTATTGAATATTCAAAATAAACAGGTGCTATTCTTATTCTTGAGTAAAATCCAACCTCGGCGCTAATATTAAAATGGCTGCTGCTGGCATGGTTGTCGGGATTATTATCTTCGTCGTATATTTTTTCGAAATAACCCACGCCGGCAAAACTTTTAAAACCGATATCGAAGACCGAGCGTTTTTTTAAAAAAGGGAACTGCCCGAACAGGTTTATAGAATGCGAATTGCCAATCTGTTCTTTATTGCTGTAATTGTTAAAATTATAGCAGATGCCATAATTGGAATAGTTATAAAATTTACGCCATTCCTCACCATTTTTATTTGGGAAAGCATAATTCAAAGTAAATCCCCTCACCGGCCCTTTTTTCAGGGGCTCAATATCGGGAGCATGCACAATAATCTGTCCGTAATCGTATGAAGCGCTGAATCCCTGTTGCCCTGTTGATGTGGTTGCAACAGAGATGAGAATAAACAGAAGTCCAAAAATCTTATGGTAGTTTGCGTTACGATTTAACATGGTTTAAAAATAATTGTTTATACTCTTTTTTACTATCCTTTTTTATAAATGTAGGTTGTTTTAAGTTTATGGGTTGATAATGAGAATTTTAAGAATGTAATAAACTGAGTATTATTGTCCACGAACAAACAAAAAAACAATATCTAAAAGTTTTATGGGGCGATTTGCGTTGTATAGCGTATGATTTTTGTCGTTGGTCGATAAAGTATTAAATCCCTGTAACTTCGTCGTAATTTTAGAGTCTTAACAGAAACAATTAAAGAGAACAGCCATGAAACGAGCTCTCAAAAGGAGCGAGTTACATCTGTAGCCATTGAAAACAGTAAAAATTAAACAGATGAAAACGAAAACCTGGGTTTTAACAGCCCTCGCATGTCTTATTGTAGCAATAGGATTTGCAACAGATTTCCCCAAAATGAATGTTGTTCCTGTAGAAGCTGAAAAAGCTTTGGTAGCCTTCGAATCAGTGGAACCTTCTCCACTTGAAATAACTTTAACAACCGACGATGGTGAAATCCTTTATTTTAAAAGAACAGAGAAACGTTGTACTGAATACAAAAAGATTTTCAATTTTTCCGAATTGGGAGAAGGAAATTACTGTGTTTGTATAAATTTTGGAAACAGGAGTATTGCCCGGAAGGTGGATGTAACCAAAGACGATATTAAAGTTGGCCCGCCGCAGAGGTTGTACGAACCTTACTTCTGTATGAAGGGAGATAAACTGAATGTATCGTTTTTAAACTGTTCGCAAAAACAGGTTTATGTAAACATTTACAGAGAGGGTCAACACGTAACAGGTGTTAAGCTTGGTAAAGATCTGGCCATTCAAAAGTGTTTGGATTTTTCGAAACTTGAAAGTGGTGAATACGAAATTGTATTAACCGATTGTTTTAAAGATCACAAATACATTGCGCAACTATAATTAGCTTTTAGTTTTTCTGAAGAAGGCTCCGGTTCCGGGGCCTTCTTTTGTTGAGTATTCTGGATATGTCTACTTATTTTTATCTTTCAAAACTTTAAAAAGCGAAGTTTACGGAATGTGAAAAAAATATGGAAATTTCATTAAAAAAAAGCCGTTACAGGACTATTGTTTACCTGCAACAGCTTTTATCTGTTAGTACAATTTATTATTGAATTATCACTTTAAGTGTTTGTGTCCGGCCACTCTGGTTTGTTATTCTGGCTAAATACATACCGCTTTTCATCCCTGAAACATCAATGGTAGTTCTGCCTTCAACCATTCGGTTCATAATGGTTTGACCTGAGAAATTAACAAGTTGAAAGGTTGAACGATCGTTAACAACAACGTTAATCATGTTTTTTGCAGGATTTGGGTAAATCGAAGCGATGTCGGTTTCATAGTCGTTAATGCCAACCGCAACACCTTCTGTAACAACTACATTATCAATTAACAGAAAATTAGTTGCCGGTGCCACTGATGTAAAAAGATCCATATATCCGATTACTATGTTGCCATCGGCCGGTAACTCTTCTACACGAGCCCATTCAACATCGTTGACTTTATAAGTAATTGATGATTCAGAAACTTCTGCCGAAACTTTTAACCATTGATTACCAGGCTCCGGAGGTGTGGCCAATGAAGTGGTGTAAGGTTCTACTCCGCCATTTTGAGTATCTCCGGCATAAGAACAATTATCACAATCGTCAATATCCAGTTCTTCACTATCTTTGTACATCCTGATGTCTTGTGATGCACCATTATCTCCGGTAAAAGCTAAATCATATCCATCGGCCGGGAAACCATCAGCACTACCATGCCCTACGCCAAAATAAATAAATTCAGTGGTGCCAGCGGAGCCTTCCCAATTTAACCATGCATTAAAGGTAAGTGTGTAAGAACCTGTAAATGATGTATCCTTAGGAAGCAAACCAATAAAGCTGATTTCTTCATTTACCTTGTTTACTTCAAGTTTCAAACAATAATCGCCTCCGTTAGGCGCAGCTTCCAAATTATTGCTGGTGTATTCTAAAGCAAAATTTGAAAGATTGGAAGTTCCTACTTCGCTTATGTCCCACCGACTGCCTGCAAGTTCATCTTCAAAGTCTTCAGAGAACAAAACGTCATTTTGTGCATAAATTTGTGCACTTACTAAAAGAGCAATAATGCTCAATAAAAAGGTAAATTTTTTCATAAGTAATAATTTAAGTTGTTTCTACAATATAATTTAAGTTTTTGTAATAGTCTCAATATTATTCTTTTATGCTGTTATAATGCGAATCACGCAATAATCAGATTTATTAATTGTCCATCCCTCCTAAATATATAACAAGTGACAAGTGAAACAAGTTCAGCTATTTATTCAGTACTGATGATGAACTTCCCAATACAAATTAAATGAAATTAGAAGCCATTGTTTTTTGACTTGAACCCGGCGGATGGTAATGGTATTTTTTTGTGTTTATTGACTTGTAACCGGTATAAAACTACTTTTCCCCGCTTTTTGTAATTTTATCAGGCGAATTAATACAACTTATTTATTGGTGCCTGATTAAACTATTTCCACCTGTATAAGTCCAAATCATTGTTTAATAAACTGAAGAATATTTTATTGTGCATATTAAAATTGAAAATCTTAATAAAATTTATCGTGGAGGAAGCTACGCGATAAAAAACCTGAACCTCGAAATTGGTAACGGGATGTTTGGGTTGCTGGGGCCAAATGGCGCCGGGAAATCTACCCTTATGCGAATACTGGTAACCTTAATGAAACCCACCAGCGGCAAAGTCTATGTAAACGACATGGAACTGTCGAAACACCGCAGGGAGATACGTTCCATGCTGGGTTATCTGCCCCAGGATTTCAGCTTTTTTTCGAAATTAAAAACCTATGAGTTTCTCGATTATACAGCCCGACTGGCAGGAATGAAGAATGGTGTTGCCAGGAGAACCGCTGTTGACCAGATGTTGGAAGAGGTGGGATTGTTCGAAGCCCGCGACAGAAACGCGAATAAACTTTCGGGAGGTATGAAACGCCGGCTGGGAATTGCTCAGGCTCTGATTAACGACCCTAAAATTATTATCGTTGATGAGCCAACCACAGGCCTCGACCCCGAAGAACGGATACGGTTTCGTAACCTTCTTTCAACAATCAGTACACGCGATGTTATTATTATCCTCTCAACACATATTGTTGGCGATATTTCGAGTACTTGCCACGATATGGCCCTGCTTAACAACGGGAACCTGGCATTTTCTGGTTCGCCCGAGCAGCTGGTTAAAGAGGCCGAAGGAAATGTGTGGCTGATAAAAGCTACCGAAGCCGAGTACCTCGAGATTAACGAAAAATTCCCGGTAATTTCAACCATACCGGTTGACGGCGGTTGGGAAGTACAAGTGGTAGCCAACGAAATTAACGGGTATCATGGCGAGCGGATTGCCCCTAACCTCGAGCATGCCTATGTGCATTATATGGAGAATACCTTAAACCAATGGTCGAAAGCATAAAAAAAGTACAGAATGATTTCATTACACAACATATTATCAATTTCAAAATACGAGCGTAAAACACTGTTGCGTAGCTGGTTTTTCAGAATATTCAGTATTCTATCGCTGCTGGTCCTTTTCGGTATGAATTTCG
The DNA here is from genome assembly GCA_039714235.1 of Bacteroidota bacterium. GTDB lineage: Bacteria > Bacteroidota > Bacteroidia > Bacteroidales > Prolixibacteraceae > Draconibacterium. The sequence continues at coordinate 9,828 of JBDLJS010000054.1, forward strand.
GATTGGTAATCGAAGGCGGCGGTAGCGAAGGTTGGGCGATAAGGGCAATTCCCAGTGCTATCCCTTATTTTAACCTGCTTATTCTTAATGTTGCCCAGGCCATTATCGCAGTTTTCCTGGCATCCGACTTTCTGAAGCGCGATAAAAAGCTCGATACTACCGAAGTAATTTATATGCGCTCAATGACCAATGGCGAATATGTAATTGGTAAAACATGGGGAAACCTACAGGTGTTTCTGGTGCTGAATGTAGTGGTTGTAATCATGGCATTAATATTCAATGCGCTGGCCCAGGGAACCGCAATCGACTGGCTTTCGTACGGAACATACCTTTTACTGATAAGTGTGCCTACACTGGTTTTTATTATGGGGCTTTCGTTTCTGATAATGAGTGTTATCCGTAATCAGGCCATTACTTTTGTTTTGGTATTAGGTTACATCGGCATAACGCTTTTCCTGCTGGAGGCTAAGTTCTATTATATCTTCGATTACATGGCTTTCAATATTCCAATGCTAAGTTCCGATATTGTTGGTTTTGGTAACCTCGATGTAATTCTTGCTCACAGGGGAATTTATTTCAGCCTGGGGCTCGGATTCATTTTCCTTACAATTTTCCTGTTAAAGAGGTTGCCGCAATCGGATTCCATGACAATCTTTTCCCTCATTTTTAGTATTATTTTTATTGCCGGTGGTGGATATTTTGCTTACAACCACATTAACCGGTTTGTGCAAACAGAAAAAATGCGGGCCGAAATAGTTGAATTGAACAATAAATACGTAAAAGAGCAAACTCCGGCAATTATTGCCAACAACTTAAACGTAATCCACAACGGCGAAATAATTGAGGTTACCTCGACTATTACAATTAAAAACGAAACAAAACAAACACTCGATAAACTGATATTCAGCCTGAATGATGGTTTGAATATTAATAGTCTGAAACTTAATGGTAATGACGTTAAACTTTTACGCGAAAAGCATTTAATTATTATTTCCGACGGAGTAAACCTTCAGCCTGGGGCAGAAGGGGAAATAGAATTTACTTATTCGGGAACGATTAACGAATCGCTGTGCTACCTTGATATTGAAGAAGAAACAATTCAGGAAAAGTACGGGAAATTTGTGGTTAATGTAGATAAAAGGTACGCCTTTATTGGCCCCGAATATGTGTTGTTAACTCCTGAGGCAAACTGGTACCCTAAAACAGGGGTAACATACAGTTCTGAAGATGTTAGCTGGTACCGCCCACAGTTTATAAATTTTAATCTGAAAGTAAAAACAACAGGTGGTCTGGTCGCTGTTTCGCAGGGAGAAGTGAATGAAATCTCGCAGGGAGAATTTACATTCGAAAATGAAACACTACTGACACAAATTTCGCTGGCCATCGGAAATTACGAACAAAAGAAAGTCATTCAGGACAGTGTGGAATTTGGAATATGGTACATTAAGGGGCACGACTATTTTTCTGAGCTTTTCCCTGAATCGAAGGATACAATTCCGGCCATTATAAATGAAAGGTTCGAAGATTTTAAACGCACTTATAATCTTGAATATGGATTTAAGCGTCTTGCATTGGTTGAGGTACCTGCACAGTTTAAAACTTACGAAAGAATGTGGACTTCGTCGCAGGAACTGGTTCAGCCAGAGCAGATTCTAATTCCTGAAAAAGGATTTATGTTGCGCGAAGCCGATTTTGAGAAGCAGAAAAAAAGGATTGGCCGGTATGGGAGAAGAGGAGGCGATTCGGAAATGACACCTCAGGATAAAGAGTTAAGAGTTGTTGGCGATTTTATGCGCCGATTAACTACCGAAACCGAAACCGACAGAAATTTTCAGCGGGGAGGAAATATGACGGTTTCCCAAAAAGGAAATCCTTATTTTATTTTTCCCATGTTGTATAATTTCCAGAATAATATTCAATCGGATAAATGGCCGATTACCAACCGGATATTTGAGGCTTACCTGAAAAGCAAATCTACCGACATGCGCTCGGTATTTATGAGTAACATGGGAGGGGAAAGCGAAGATGTTCTGGCAAATATCGCTCTTCAGGACAATACATTCGAAGAGATTTTGGCCGATCCGGAACAGAAGGATTTAATTGACAATGTTATTAAGTTAAAAGGCGATGTTCTGTTTTCCATGATTCAATGGAAAGCCGGTCAGGAAGAATTTGAGGACTTTCTGAGCGAAGTGTTGAATAACAATAAATTTAAAAATATTTCCTTCGAAGAGTTTGATAAACAAATTAATGAGGCGTTTGGTATAGAACTGGTTCCGATGATGGATGACTGGTTTAAGGCAAAATCGTTGCCCGGTTATTTAATTTCTTCTATTAAAGCCGTTAAAGTTAAATCGGAAGATGCCATGAAAACCATGGTTACGGTTAAAATAACCAACTTCTCAGAGGTTGAAGGCTTGGTGAAATTATCGTTCCGAATGGGAGGTCTTGGTGGCCCCGGCGGAGGACATGGAGGCCGAGGAGGCCGAGGAGGCGGCATGGGCGGCAGCGATATGATTGATAACCTTATACACCTGGAGCCAAACCAGACAAAAGATATTAGCTACCTGCTCGATGGCGATCCAAGAATGATTATTCTCAATACCATGACTTCGCAGAATATTCCGCAAACTATGATGGAATTTTTCAGGGATGTTGAAGAAGACCTCAAAGCAGTTCCGTATGAAGGAGAACGTATTTCGGAGGTGGCAGTTCAAACCAAATTGAAAAACGAGATAATTGTAGATAACGAAGATCCTGAATTTGAATTTACCAAATCGGAAGATGTCAGTTTACTGGAAAGATTGATAATAAAGGAAGAAAAGAGTACAAAAAAATATGAGGGGATTATTTGGTGGCGGCCACCTTCTAACTGGACTGCAACAACAAATTCCGATTTTTATGGCGAATATATCCGTTCGGCCTACTATATTAAAGGTGGTGAAGGGGAACAAAAAGCAAAATGGAATGTGCCGGTTCAGAAAGCCGGGTATTACGATGTTTATTTTCATTTATATAAACAGCGCAGGTTTGGCCGCCGTGGTGGAGGGGAGGAAGACAAAGGCGAATATAATTTTACGATTCATGGCGACGACGGAGCAGAAGAAGCTGCACTGGAAATTCATAATGCCGAGGAGGGGTGGACCCATTTGGGATCGTACTACTTCTCGCCCGATACTGCATTAATCGAGTTGTCGAATAAAACAGAACTTCGGTTTGTTTTTGCCGATGCGGTAAAGCTTGTTGAGTTGTAAACAATTAAAACAAAAGATAATGAACAGAACAAAAATCAAACAAATTCCAAAAGTGGCAATTCTGGTGGTGCTGATGTTTCTTGTAGCTCCGGTTTTGAATGCACAGGAAGCTATAACGCTCGATAAAGCATTAGGCATTGCCGAAACGGGTAGCCCCGACCTTCGGCAATCGCTGTTAAACCTCGAACGGTTTCAGAAAAACCTGGAAGCCCAGCGTGCGGCTTTAAAATCGCGTTTTTCGTTAGAGGTTTCGCCTGTTGAATACAGCAACCAGCGCCGGTTCGACAACCGCGTGTCGGAGTGGTATACGAACGAAAATCTGGGTTCCAATGCCCGCTTTGTTGTTTCGCAACCTATCTTATTAACCGATGGTACCATCTCGTTATCGAACGAATTCGGGTGGCAAAGCAGTAATTCTACTTCAGCCGGGTTTACCGAGAGCGAAGTTTTTTACAATAACCTCTATTTAAATGTAAACCAGCCGCTTTTCACCTATAACCGGTTAAAACTTCAACTAAAAGAGCTGGAATTAAACTACGAGAATGCCAACATAAGTTATGCAATTCAGAGGTTAAACCTCGAAAGAAATGTAACCCAGTTTTTTTACAATGTTTACATGTCTCAGATGAACCTGACCATTGCGAAGGAGGAACTGCAGAACACACAAAAAAGTTACGATATAATTGTAAATAAGGTAGATGCAGGACTGGCAGCCCGCGAAGAGCTGTACCAGGCAGAGCTGAACCTGGCTACATCAAAATCTACTTTGCAAAACAGCGAGGTTACTTTCGAAAATGCAAAAGACCAGTTAAAACTTTACCTCGGGATGGATCTTTTTGAAGATATCCTTATCCTGGCCGACATTGGTGCAAACCCTATTCCGGTAGATTTGGACAAAGCCATTGATAACGGATTAAATTCAAGAATGGAGTTACGCCAAAGGGAAATCGATATCGAATCGAGCCAGTTCGCCCTGATTCAGACAAAATCATTAAACGAATTCAGGGGAGATTTAAACCTCAGGATTGGTATTACAGGAGATGATCCGAAACTGAACCAGATTTTCGACAGTCCTACCCAAAGCCCTTCGGTTGCATTAAGTTTTAATATCCCGCTTTTCGACTGGGGTGAAAAAAAGGCACGTATTGCTGCTGCTAAAGCAACCATTCAATCGCAGGAACTGAGTTTGTCGGAAGAGAAAAAACAAATAGTTGTCGATATCAGGCAGGTGTACCGTAACCTGCAAAATCAGTTAAACCAGATTGATATTGCAAAGCAAAACGAAAGAAATGCACAATTAACCTACGAGATAAACCTTGAACGTTACGAAAACGGCGATTTAACCGGTATGGACCTGAACTTGTATCAGACACAGCTTTCCGAAAAAAAGATTGCCTACAGCCAGGCGCTTATTAATTATAAAATTGAATTGTTGAACCTTAAAATTCAATCGCTTTACGATTTCGAAAAAGGTGAAGAGATACTCCCTTCGGAGTTATATTTAAATGAAGACAAAAAATAGAATCTGAAAATATAAATCACATGAAAAACATAAAATTACTTATTCTGTCAGCCATTGTTACATTAGCAGTTTCGTGTAACAATCAACCCGACTCGGAAACAGCAGATTTGGCAGTGCCGGTATCAATAGAAAATGTTAAACTGCAAAGTATTCAGCAATTTATTAATACAACCGGAACAGCAAAAGCACGTGCCGAAGTCGATTTGTCTTCTGAAATTACCGGGGATTATCAACTTCTGAAAAACCCAAAAACAGGGAAAAAGTTCCAGTTGGGCGACCGGATTAAAAAAGGCCAGGTAATCATTCGCCTCGAAGATGAGGAGTATGTAAACGGCATTGCCATGGAGTCGAAAAAGCTGAACCTTGACATTTCGGAACAGGAGTACGAGAAGCAAAAATCGTTATACGAAAAAGGAGGCGTTACCCTGCGTGAATTACGTAATTCTGAGGTTTCGAAAATAAATGCTCAGTACGACTACGAAAGAGCCGAAATTCAGCTGGCAAAAATGGAAATTGCTGCACCGTTTTCCGGAGTTATTGTCGAATTGCCTTATTATACAGAAGGAGTAAAGGTAGCCACCAGCCAGCCCATGGTTAGCTTAATGGGATACGACAAAATGTATGTTGAAATAAACCTGCCTGAGAAAAATATCTCTGAGGTTAAAATCGGACAGGAAGTGGTTATCACCAACTATACATTAACTGAGGATACAATAACCGGTGTTGTTAGCGAACTTTCTCCAATTATCAGCGATGAAACACGCACATTTTCAGGGAAATTACAAATCGATAATCCCAGGTTGAAACTGCGTCCTGGTATGTTTGTAAAAGCAAATATTATAACTGCCCAAAAAGACAGTGTCGTTGTTATTCCGAAAGATATTATTCTGAGCGGATCGCGTGGGAAATATGTATTTGTTGTGGGCCGGAACACTGCGGCTGATGACAGACGAATCACCACCGGAATTTCGAACCAGGATTATATCGAAGTACTGGAGGGATTAAAACCAAACGATAGGTTAATCATTAAAGGATTTGAGACTTTACGCGACGGCTCAAAGGTTAAAGTAATTCTTTAAAAAATAACAGGTAATTAAAGAATTGAACGTATGAAAAAATTAACACAATTTTCTGTTAATTATCCGGTTACCGTGTTGATGGTTGTCCTTGGGGTTTTGCTCCTTGGGTACATCTCATACGATAAACTGGGAGTTGACCTGTTTCCCGATCTTAATTCACCCCGGATTTTTGTTGAGGTGACATCTGGCGAACGGCCGCCGGAAGAGATGGAAGAACAGTTTGTCGAGAATATCGAAGCACTGGCTATCAGGCAGTCGGATGTAATTCAGGTAACCTCTGTATCGACCGTTGGCTCAGCACAAATAACCGTAGAATACACCTGGAATAAGGATATGGATGAGGCATTTCTCGATTTGCAGAAAGCACTCAATTCCTACGCCCAGAATTCCGAAATTGATGAGCTTCAGATAACCCAGCACGATCCTAACACTTCGCCGGTAATGATAATCGGCCTTACCCACACCGAAATTTCTGATATGAACGAAATAAGGAAAGTGGCCGAAAATTATATCCGAAACGAACTGGTGAGGCTTGAAGGTGTTGCCGAGGTTGAACTATCGGGGCAGGAAGAGAGCGAAATAGTTATTGAGACAGATATTTACCGCCTGGAGGCGCAAAACCTTTCAATGGATGACGTAAGTTCGCGGATTCAGAATTTTAACCGCAATGTTTCCGGCGGACGAATCAGCGACATGGGACTGCAGTATATTGTAAAAGGTGTTTCTATGTTGCAAACGGTTGACGATTTCGAAAACCTGATTGTGGGTTACAAATCGGTTCGGGCACAAACAGAAGGGCAGAGCCAGGGACAAATGACTCCGGTTTACCTGAAAGATGTGGCAACCGTTTCGATCAATAATAAAGAACCCGATAATATTGTTCACATTAACGGGGAGAGATGTATTGGCCTTTCGATTTACAAAGAAACAAAGTACAATACTGTTAAATCGGTTGAACAGATAAATGAAGCTTTGGTTGATATTGGGAAAGCGCTTCCTGGTTACAAATTAACCGGCGTTACCAACCAGGGAAGATTTATCAGCAATGCAATTAACGAAGTGCAGGAAACTGCCTTGCTCGGAATTCTACTGGCAGTAGTCGTACTGTTTGTATTCCTGCGCCGGTTCGGGACTACACTTATTGTTAGTATCGCCATCCCTATTTCAATAATAGCCACATTCAACCTTATGTATTTTAACCACCTCACCATAAATATTATGACTCTGGGAGGCCTCGCGCTCGGGGCAGGAATGCTGGTGGATAATGCCATTGTGGTGATGGAGAATATTTTCCGAAACCACGAGAATGGTATGAGCGTGCGCGATGCGGCAATAACCGGAACTTCGCAGGTTGGCGGGGCAATTACGGCATCCACGCTAACAACCATTATTGTATTTCTACCTATTGTTTACCTGCATGGTGCCTCAGGCGAGCTTTTTAAAGACCAGGCATGGACAGTGGCATTTTCGCTGGTGTCGTCGCTGGTTGTGGCAATATTCCTGATTCCCATGATGTATCACCGTTTTTACAGGAATAAAAAAGAGCCTTTAAAACACAAATCAGTAAAAGTGGGAGGGTATGGCCGTTTCCTCGAAAAAGTATTAAAAGCCAAATGGCTGGTGATTTTCGTTGCAACCATTGCCATTGCAGGTTCATTCTGGCTTGTTCCGCTTATCGGTACAGAGTTTATGCCCAAATCAGAAACAAAAGAGTTAACCATTGAGCTGAAATTGCAGGAGGGGACAGAACTTGATCGTACAGAATCTACCGTCAGAAATATCGAAAATATTCTGATAGATTACCTTGGCGACGATTTGAAAATAATCTATTCTCAGGCTGGGCCAACTACCGGAAGCAGCGGCGACGAAAGTTCGGTTTTTGAAGGCGAAAATACAGCAGAATTAAAAGTTATTTTAAAAGAAGAGTCTTCCGTTTCAACAGAAAGTATAATTAAATCGATAGATAATCTTACTGCAAACATCGAAGGGCTGGAAGTGACATTCTCGCAGGAAGAGAGTGCATTAAAATCGATACTTGGTACCGACGAAGCTCCTGTGGTAGTTGAGGTGAGAGGTGAAAAGCTGGACGAAATAGAATCGGTGGTGAACCAGGTAAAAGAAAAATTGCTGGGAATGGATAAACTGTTCAACGTTCAGACATCGATTGAAGACGGCGCACCTGAAGTGGAAATAAGGGTGGACAGGATTCGGGCAGGAATGTACAACGTGGACATCAACTCTGTGATTTCTCAAATTCAGGAGCAGCTGGAAGGTAAAAATGCCGGTCAACTTGAGAAAGACGGAGAGATGCAGGATATTACCATAAAAGTGCCCGAGAAAGGTATCGACGAAATCAATTCTTTCATAATAACATCCGGCAACCAGGTTTTCAGGCTCAATGAAATTGCAGATATATCTTTTGGTGTGGCACCAAAAGAGATTTTCAGAAGAAACCAGAACAGGATTGGAAAAGTTACGGCACAACTGCAAAAAGGAGTGGCCCTCGACCATGTTGCTACAGAAATCAGGGAGGCAACATCAACCATCGACTTGCTGCCCGACTACCGGATACTGGTTACCGGCGAAGAGGAAAAACGCCAGGAGTCGCTTAACAGCCTCGGATTTGCGTTGCTGCTGTCGATAGTGTTGGTATACATGGTACTGGCTTCGCAGTTCGAATCGTTAATTCATCCGTTTACCATTTTATTAACCATTCCGCTGGCGGTTGTAGGAAGTATTCTCATCTTCTTTATCATGGGAAAAACCTTAAATATAATGGCCATTATAGGTGTAATTATGCTGGTGGGTATTGCGGTAAACGACTCAATAATTCTGGTCGATCGCATTAATCAGTTAATCAGGGAAGGAGTGGATCGGAAATTAGCTATCCTGCAGGCAGGGCAGCAGCGTATCAGGCCAATTATTATGACCAGTCTGACAACCGTACTGGCACTGCTTCCATTAACAATCGGTTTTGGCGAAAGTGCTTCGTTAAGGTCGCCAATGGCACTGGCAGTAATCGGCGGTTTGGTTACCTCTACATTGCTTACACTGGTTGTAATCCCTTGTGTTTACGATGTGTTCGACCGGGTGAGAAGTGCGTTTGTGAAAACAAATAATTAAATAGAACGCAGATAACACTGATTTGGCTGAGGTTCGCAGATAATAAAAATATGAACGCAGATTATAAATATTCAGACTTAACGGAGTTGATAATAAAATGCTTTTATAAAGTATATAATGAACTTGGTTATGGATTTTTAGAGAAAGTTTATCAGAATGCTTTATTAATAGAATTACGAAAGGCTGGTTTTGATGTCGAATCTCAAAAACAAATTAAAGTTTATTATCAAAATGAAATTGTTGGTGAATATTATGCAGATATAATTGTAGATGAAGTAGTGATTCTTGAGCTGAAAGCTGCCGAAGCAATTGTGGAAGAACATGAATTTCAACTTATTAACTATTTGAAAGCTACAAATATTGAGGTTGGATTATTACTAAACTTTGGCAAGAAACCAGAGGTGAGAAGAAAAGTATTTACAAATAAATAATACAGCGAGAATCAAAATAATCAGCGTCATCAGCGTTCCATCAAAATAGAAAAATGAAATTTATCATAAACAGAAAAATATTCATCAGCATGCTGTTTCTCGGGCTTACCATGCTCGGGTATATCTCGTACAGGCAGCTACCTGTTGAACTAATGCCCAATGCCGAGTTGCCGATGCTGTTTGTCCAGATTCGATCGGGAATTGAGGTGGATCCCGGGTACATGGAAAACCAGGCAGTAATTCCTATCGAAGGGGCTATCAGCACAATGGAAGGAATAGAAAGCATGGAGTCGTTTATCAACAATCAGAATGCTTCTATTCAGGTTAATTTTAAACAGAATGTAAATTTTAAATACACTTACCTCAAACTTCAGGAGAAAATCGATCTGGCAACCGCTAATCTGGACGAAAACTTTATAGTAACCGTAAACAGGGTCGATATCGAGCAGTTAACCAACCAGTTTATGGAGCTGCAGATACGGGGTAGCGGTGGTGTGGACAGGGTTAGGAATATTGTCGACCAGGAGATTGCGGCCGAAATGGAAAATATCGACGGTATTGCTTCGGTAAATGTGTACGGCGGAAAAGAAAGATCGATAGAAATTACCTACGATGCCGAAGCGTGCGAGGCTTATGATATTACCCCGTCGCAAATACGTTCTGCAATAATGGGTAACACCACCAACCGTACTTTTGCAGGGTATTTACACGACTCGAACAAACAATATTTTGTACACGTAACCGCCGAATATGATAATGTTACCGATATTGAAAATATTATTGTTGCCGATGGGCCAATCTACCTGAAAGATGTTGCCGACGTATTTTTCGGGGTAAAAGAGGAAGAAACCATCAGCCGGATAAATGGGATGGATGCCGTATCTATGTTGCTGGTAAGCGATTCGCAGGCAAACCTTATTGAGCTTTCGCATCGGGTGCAGGATGAAATACTGGAACTGAACAAAAAACTGGCTCCAAAAGATATCGAGATAGTGGTGCAGACCAGCCTGGCCGAAACCATGGAGAAAAACATCGACCAGATAATGAACCTGGCGCTGGTTGGAGGGCTGCTTGCCATCTTTGTTTTATGGATGTTCCTGAAAAATTTCAGGATTGTTTCGTTTATTGCACTGGCAATTCCTATTTCGGTTTACACAGCATTTAATCTGTTTTATGCATTTAATATTTCGCTAAACAGTTTAACGCTTGTGGGGCTCGTGCTGGCAATTGGTATGCTGCTCGACAACAGTGTTGTTGTGCTCGAAAATATATATCGACTCTCCGGGAAACGGTTCGATGCCGACCGTGCGGTGGTGCAGGGAACAACCGAAGTGTGGCGATCTATTGTTGCTGCAACCCTAACTACAATTACTGTTTTCCTTCCTTTCGTGTTTTCTTCCGATTACATGATAAAACTACTCGGTAATCATGTTGGTATTTCTATCATCTCAACGCTGGTGGTTTCTTTATTTGTTGCATTGTTGCTTATTCCAATGGCAGCTCATGTTATGCTGAAAGGAAAACAAAGACACAATATTTTTTATGAAAAAGTAACCACCAACAACCGGATCATTCAGATTTACATTTTGCTTTTAAAAGCAAGTATGCGAGTGCCGGCACGAACCATTATCGGCGCCATAGTTCTTTTCTTCCTCACGGTTTTTATTGTACTGGCAATTAGTGTAAATAACCTCGAGGAGGTGGAAGAAACACAGTTTTCTGTTTATGTAACCATGCCAACCGGCTCCACGCTCGATGCTACCGATAAAGTAGTAGCCGATGTTGAAAGCCGCTTAAACGATATTGAAGAGAAACAGGATTTGATTTCGAAGATTGAGGAAGAGGAGGCCATTCTCACCTTTATTCTGAAAGAAGATTATAAAGATGTTGATGATCGGTCGATTGCCGAAATTAAATCGGATGTGGAAGACCGAATAGAGAATATTTCACAGGGCGAAGTAAGCCTAGAAGCGCCTACTTCCAGCGCCAGTTTCAGGGGAGGCGGTGGTGGAGGCGGCCGCTCGGGAACTGAAAATTTCAGTCGTTTTATGGGAATTGGAAGCAACCAGGAGCGAGTAGTTATTAAAGGCGAAAATTTCGACGTAATGAAAGGTGTTGCCGAAGATTTGCTCTATTATATCGAAGATCTGGAGTCCATCAGAAGGGCAAATATCAGCGTATCGAATAACCGTCCGGAGGTGCACTTATATTTTAGCCAGCTTTTATTAACCGAATTTGGTCTAAACCTCGGGAATGTAACATCCGAACTTTCCACCTTCTCGCGCGAGTTTAGTGCAAATGTTAACCTGAATCAGGGCAATGAAGAGTACGAAATAATTATAAAAGAGCGATTGCCCGAAGGTGTGGAAGAAGAGGATAATGAGAAAGGGATTGAAGATTTACGCCGGTTACAGATTAGCAACAACCAGGGTGCAACATACGATTTACAGGATGTGGCCGATTTGGTGTACGCCGATGGAATGTCGAGCATAACACGTGTAAACCAGGAAAAACAAATAGAGCTAAACTACAGTTTTGTTGATGAGGCAGAGCAGTCGAAAGACCTGTTAGAGGCGTACAGGCTCGAAATTGACGAAATAATCAGCTCGTACAAACTTCCGTCGGGAGTGGCCATTGAAGTGATTCACGAAGAGGATCAGTTCTCCGAGTTCAAATTCCTGATTGGCGCTGCGTTTATCCTTATTTTAATGATTCTTGCCTCGGTATTCGAATCATTATCAACCCCGATAGTATTGATTTTCTCAATACCGCTTGCTGCAATCGGTTCTTTCCTTGCACTCATTTTTACCGGAAACAGCCTGTTTAATGCAAATACTTTGATGGGTTTTATAATCCTGATTGGAGTAGTGGTGAACAACGGAATTATACTTATCGATTTTACCAACATCCTCCGAAAAAGGGGATTCCGAAAATCGAGGGCACTGATGACAGCCGGGCTTTCGCGTGTCCGCCCGATTCTGATAACGGCCATTACTACAATTGTAGCCTTATTCCCGCTGGCAATGGGACAGGCCGAATATGTGGGGGCCATTGGAGCGCCATTTGCCATTACCGTAATCGGAGGTTTGGCGCTGAGTACACTGCTAACCCTGATATTTATACCAACACTTTATGCCGGGCTCGAGAATGCCCTTAACTGGATGAAGTCGCTGCACTGGGCACTGAAAGCAGGAATTATGACCGCTTATGTTGTGGGTGGAACCTATATTTATCTCGAAGTTGACTCATTTTTATGGCAGTTACTTTACTATATGCTGCTCATTATTTTGGTGCCTGGAATTATCGCATTTGTAAAAACCAGCCTTCGCCAGGCCAGCGCAAAAGTTATCGACGAAAAAGAGGCAATTCGTATTGAAATCAGAAAGCTCGTAAAAATTTACGACCGCGATTCACGGTTTATGCGCGAATGGAAATCGGGAATAAAAATAAGGGAACGGGCCGGATTATTGAAGGATTATAAAAAAGTACGCGATTTCTACGACCTCGTCTGGCAAATTCCGCTTTTCGGCTTCCTGGTGTATTTCACGTTCTTTTACCTCGAAAATAATTTCTGGGTGTGGTTTATGTCGCACATCGTTTATTTCTTTATGTTCCTGTTATGGATGCCGGTTAAGCAGGTGCTTATTAATAAACATGAATCTACCGGTAAAGCGGTTTACCTGAAAATTAAACGAATTGTATTCAATGTTATTTACTGGGCAGTTCCGCTGATTTTTCTTTATTCTTTTTATAAAGAATGGGATAACCTGGGAATGGTAATATTTGTGGGAATTATGTGGATGATACTACTTGTATTCTACAGTACTGCCGAATATATTCAAAACAAAGATCTGAATATTGCCCGTATTGAAGGGCGTTTTGGGGGACTACGCCGCGGTTATTTTACCATGGTACGGCAGATTCCAATCATTGGCAAACGTAAAAAACCATTCAGGGCGCTCAATGGCGTTTCGCTTGAAATTGGTACAGGAATGTTTGGTTTGCTCGGGCCTAACGGTGCCGGGAAATCAACCATGATGCGTATTATCTGCGGTGTATTGGAGCAGAGCTACGGAAAGATTTGGATTAACGGGCTCGATACCCAGAAACACCGTGAAGAGCTGCAGGGATTAATCGGTTACCTGCCACAGGCATTTGGTACGTACGAAAATATGTCGGCATGGGAGTTTCTCGATTACCAGGCAATTCTGAAAGGAATTAAAGACACTAAAATACGGAACGAAAGGTTGGAGTATGTACTGAAAAACGTTCACATGTTCGACCGTCGGAACGATAAAATCGGTTCATTCTCAGGGGGTATGAAACAACGGATTGGTATTGCACAAATTCTGCTGAACCTTCCGCGCATCCTGGTGGTGGACGAACCAACTGCCGGCCTCGATCCACGCGAGAGAATCCGTTTCAGAAACTTGTTGGTTGAATTGAGCCGCGAACGGATTGTAATTTTCTCGACCCACATTATCGAAGATATTTCGAGCTCGTGCAACCAGGTGGCGGTAATAAACCGTGGTAACCTGAAATACTTCGGTACGCCCAACGACATGGTTAACATTGGCGAAAAGTTTGTCTGGCAGTTCTCTATGCCGGCCAAAGAGTTCGACAGTTTTGCCAATAAACAACTGGTGGTTCACCACATGCGCGATGGCGAAAATATTAAGGTACGTTGCCTGGCGAAAGAAAAACCGGCTGACAATGCAGTAAATGTTTCGCCTCACCTGGAAGATGCTTATTTATGTTTGCTAAAAGATTTTGTGTAATGAAGAAATTTAAGCTGCCCTTGCAGGGCGTTTGTGTCAACCGTAATATCCCACCCAGGGAAAACCCTGGGCTGAAATAAGTTGCACCTTCAGTGCGCTAAAAAACAAAGATTATTGCATGATAAAAGAATCTGGCTATATTGAAAACAACGCCACGAAGTGGCAACTTAATTTAACCCAAGGCAACACCTTGGGGATAAAACAAGACGAAACACAAACGCCCTGCAAGGGTCGCTTAAAGTAATGACTATGTCACAATCCTTGTCAAAAATATTTATACATATCGTATTTCACATTAAAAGTAATAGCTGTAAAATACGAGCCGAAGAAAAGCAGGAACTTTATGCCTATATCGGATCCATTATCAAGGATAATAACTCTATACCAATACTTATTAATGGTGTTGAAGACCATGTTCATGTTTTATGTGTAATGTCAAAAAATATTGCATTGTCAAAGCTGGTTGAAGAGATAAAAAGGCATAGTAGTCGTTGGATAAAGCATAAAGATTCTTATTATTCAACTTTTGCATGGCAGGGAGGATATGGCGGTTTTTCTGTCAGTCCTTCGTTACACGATACAACAAAAAGATATATTGAAAATCAAGAGCAACACCATAAAAAAGTAAGTTTTAAGGAAGAATACCTGATGTTTTTGAAAGAATATGGAATTGATTATGATGAAAAGTATTTGTGGACAGCTTAAGAAAATATAATGCGAAACACATTCAATATAAAAAACAACCTCCTCATTTTAATAAAAATGATTAGGTACAACCTGAAAATAATTTTCGCCAATCGGTTTATCTGGTTTCTGTTGGCGGCATTTGGCTTTTTTATCTTCATTTCTGTTCAGTTAGTTCTCGACAGAAACGTAATGTCGGAAGGTTCAATTTACGGAACTCTCATTTTTCCGGGGATTCTATTAATATTCTATCCAACGGTCTTCGGAATACAAAACGACGACGACTCGCGAATGCTCGAAATACTGTTTGGCATACCCAACTACCGGTACAAAGTGTGGCTGGTACGCCTGGCAATGATTTTCGTATTAATATACCTGATTATTGCAGCGTTTGCCGGGGTTGCCTCCATCCTCCTTTACAAGGTAAACATTTTCGAAATGGCCTACCAGTTAATGTATCCCATAATATTTCTTGGGGCCATGGCATTTATGTTTTCAACCCTTATTAAAAACGGAAACGGAACTGCAGTGGCCATGGTTTTAATTGGTGTGGCACTGCTAATGCTTATCGAAGTAGTGGAACGTACCCAGTGGAATGTATTTTTAAACCCGTTTAATATCCCCGATAACCTGAACGAAGTTTTGTGGCAGGGCATAATCCGTAAAAACCGCATATTCCTCGGAATCGGAACACTGGTATTTATACTGTACGGGCTCTTTAACCTGCAGAAAAGGGAGAAGTTTGTGTAGGAAGCGGGAAGCACGAAGCTGGAAGTAGGAAGCACGAAGTCCGGAGCGTTCACCTGCTGACTAAAGTTCAGCTGGTGAATGGGGAACCATTGGTATGAGCTTTCACCCGTGCCGGTAATTTTTGTTGAAAAAGTAAACCTGTCATTCTCAATATCCCGAACGCAGTTTTTTTATGTTTTTAAATATCTTTTATTAATGTTTTACCCTGTTATAAAGTATTAATTTTGCTTCCCAATTTTAATGAACAATAGTTTTTCAACCACTTAAAACTAATGACTAATGAGAGATCTTGAAATCTTAATGAATCCCAACAAACTGGTTAAATATCTTAAAAAACCAGCACGTGAATTTACTAAATACGATATTATTAAGTTTATCGATGACCACGATATCGAAATGCTAAACTTTAGATATGTTGGTGAAGATGGTAAATTAAAAACGCTCAATTTTGTAATTACCAGTAAAGATTACCTGGAATCAATTTTATCAACAGGAGAACGGGTAGATGGTTCCAGCTTATTCTCTCATATTGAAGCCGACCATAGCGATTTATATGTAATTCCCCGTTTTAGGACTGCCTTTGTTAATCCATTTACCGAACAAAAAACCTTAGATATTTTATGTTCTTTTTACACAAAAGAAGGTAAGCCGCTGGAAAGTGCTCCTGAATATATTCTGAAAAAGGCCACCACTAAATTTACTGAAGATACAGGCTTTGCTTTTAAAGCTATGGGTGAACTGGAATATTATATCATCAGTAAAAAAGAAGATTTATACTCTGCTGAAGACCAGAAAGGATACCATACAGCATCGCCGTTTACCAATTGGGAAAATCTCAGAACCGAAGCTTTAAAAATTATTGCTCAATCGGGTGGAAAAATAAAATACGGCCATTCGGAAGTTGGAAATTTTACTACTGACACCCATATGTTTGAGCAGCACGAAATAGAGTTTAATCCGGTACTGGCAGAAGAGGCTGTTGAGCAGCTTATTATTGCCAAATGGATTTTACGCATGCTTGGACAAAAATACGGTGTAACCATCAGTTTTGCTCCAAAAATTACCGTCGGAAAAGCAGGTAGTGGTTTACATATTCACATGATGTTGGAGAAAGACGGTGTAAACTATATGGCAGACGAAGTTGGATTGACAGATACGGCTAAAAAAATGATTGTTGGCATTTTAAACAAAGCACAATCACTTACCGCATTCGGAAATACTGTCCCTACTTCTTACTTAAGATTAGTGCCCCACCAGGAAGCTCCTACAATGATTTGTTGGGGAGATAGTAACCGTTCTGTATTAGTCAGGGTACCACTGGGCTGGATTGCTAAAACAAATATGATTAAAGATGCCAATCCGCAAGAAAGAGTAGATGTCCCATATATCCCTGGTAAGCAAACAGTAGAGTTTAGGGTACCCGATGGTTCGGCTGATTTATATCACCTGATGGCAGGACTTATATTAGCAGCAAAAGACGGAATATTGTCTGATAATTCGTTAGAAAGAGCCAAAGATTTATACATTGATGTAAACATTTTTGATGAAAAACATAAAAATATCTTAGACCGGTTAGATGCCTTGCCCGGTTCGTGCTATGAATCTGCAGATTCCCTGGAAAAAGAAGCCGGATTTTATCAAAAAGACAGCGTTTTTCCTAAAGGAACAATCGAAGGATTTGTAACAAAACTAAGAAGCTTTGATGATAAAAATTTAAGTGAACGTTTATACAATAAAAAGGAGGAAATCAGAACCTTGGTTGAACAATATATACATTGTATGTAAATATTTTTTCTGGAAAGACAAAACCCGGTTAAAGGGATACTAGAGCCGGTGCCGGAAAAGTACAACCGGGAAAAGGATGAAAAATCAGGCGAAACAACTGATTAACAGCGTCCTGTTAATAAATACAGCATCCTGCAGCTAATTGAACCGCCCTGTTACTGTTTTAGGCCGTCCTGTAAGGTTGTGGGGCGCCCTGTTTGTTTTTTACCCTCCCTGTTACACAGGAATCGAAAATTTTTAGCAGGACGACAAAAAAACCGACAGGGACGACAAAAAAACCGACAGGGGCAGAAAAAATGCTACAGGAGAACTAAAAACTTACAAGGAACACAAAAAATCCGGCAGGGGCCGCTAAAACCGGGCAAAACCAAAATTTTTACGGTGCAGCTGTGCCGGAGCAACAAGATGCCCAAAAAAACTCCCAATGCAGGAGAATTGAATATTGATTTTATGTTTACTTTTAAAGCAGCTAAACCGAAAAACAGCAAATTTGAACAACCGGACTCAGATAGAACCTGACAATATAAGTTGTAAACTCAAACCAACTTACCCCTCGTTGTCACATAGTGATTCCTTCGGAACAAACGAGGGGTAGAGGAAAAAATGAAAGGTGCTATTTACAATACTATTTTACCTGGAAATGACACCTTTTGTGACATATATAGAAAAAATAAGAGGAATAAAAGTTATATTCCACATACGTT
>JBDLJS010000055.1:0-27922 GCA_039714235.1 Bacteroidota bacterium
GTACCCGGAGTGGGAATCGAACTGTCTTTATAATGCGCTTATTATCAGTGTTTTATTTTGCCCAAAATTGAGAGGTCTCGTTTTAGTCTCTCACTGATTCATTTCCAGTGTTTTATCCTATAAAAATACAAAATTTTGTGCTCTTATTCAAAACCATACTTTGCAAATGATGCTGCAAAATACAAGGGTAAGAATATAATATTCTCTTCTTCCAAAGTGCTTTTCATTCCAGCATGAAATACAACCGAAAACGATGGATTAAAACTCTCTCTATAAAGATGTAGGCTGCGAAGCCTTCCTGAAGGACCATCTTTCACCTCAATCGGGACAAACTCGCCTTTCCCAGGGATGAGATAATCAATTTCGGCATTGCTGTTTTTTGCATCTCTCGACCAATAATATAGTTGCTTTCTTGTTGCAGCAGACAGTTCTTGTCCGATAAACTGCTCTGCCAGTTGCCCTCGATATATCGCAAGTAAGTTTTTGTGATTTAATGATTCATTATAATCTAATCCCATTACCCGGTTCATTAAACCGATATCTAAAAACAGGCTTTTGAACTTTTTATTTGATGCATGCACTTCTAAGGGAATTCCAAGGGTGCTTACAGACTTAACTTTTTGAGCTATTCGAGCTAATAACAGACTGTGATATGCTGTTTTAATTGTCGGAATAGTATAATCCTTCGCAAGT
This sequence comes from Bacteroidota bacterium, assembly GCA_039714235.1. GTDB lineage: Bacteria > Bacteroidota > Bacteroidia > Bacteroidales > Prolixibacteraceae > Draconibacterium. Next base: position 694 of record JBDLJS010000055.1, read on the forward strand.
CCGGTATATTTTAATTGTTGCCCCACACTAGCAGCCACTCCTTTAAAAACAGTTGCTAAACAATTTACATCTGTTTTGGGCTTATATTTTCCAAAATCCATCTGGTAAGTTTCGCATATTTCATCCTGAACTTCTGCTGCTTGTTTTATGGATTTGGTTTCTATGTATTCTTTCACACATTCCGGCATTCCTCCCACCAACCAATAAATTCGCAACTGTTCAATCAGGAATTTATGCGTACTTTCTGAAACATCTGCTACTGGCCCAATACAAATGTCAGCCGCTTTTTTGTTTTCAAGTGCTAACAAAAATTCAGCAAAATTCATCGGGTGAATTTCCAAAGACTGGATTCTTCCAACTGGAAAAGATATTTCGCTTAAAGCGAACTCCAATAAAGAACCTGCAGCAATTACGTGTAGTTCAGGCATTTTTTCGTAAAAATATCGTAGAGCCATAATCGCCTCCGGACACACCTGAATTTCATCAAAAAAAAGTAAAGTTTTTCCTGCAACAATATCAAGTCCTGTTCTTAGTTCTAATTCAGCACAAATTTTTTGAGGATTTAAATTATTTTTAAACAGAGAAACCAGCTCAACATTTTCTTCAAAATCTATTTTTACAAAAGAGTCAAATTCTTCCTTTGCCAAATTTTCAACTAACCATGTTTTACCAACTTGTCTTGCTCCTCTTAGCAATAAAGGTTTACGCCTTCTTTTTACTTTCCAGTCTTTTAATTCTGAAATGATATATCTATACATGAATTTTAGTTTTCCAAGGCAAATTTACATCGATATTTTTAGTTTTCCAAGGTATTTGTCTTAAAGTAATTTTAGTTTTCCAGTCCTGATTGAAGAAATGAGCTATAAAAATCACTTTTATAGCCCACAATTCTATGTGTTTTGAGCTATACAAACAATTTCGGGATTGTTGTAATTCAAAACATAAACAATCTGTTTACACTTTTTAGAACGACATTTTGTGTTCAGGCACATTTTTTCGAAGGACTTTTGGTTGCTGATGAAAAGAAAAGTACATTTTAAGAAAGCAGTTACACTCATTTCCTTTAGTTTTCCAAAGCCTCCCGTAATCCCAAATCGTAAACACTGGCTTTTTCCAATTCAGGCATTAGGCAAAAGGAAACGGAATAAAAAATGAATGGAAAAAGCGGAAGTGTTAATGCGTGATTTCAAAATGTCTTAACCGAAGTGCGCGAGGTTAAATCTTTTTGAAATACGAAAAGTGCGTGGGCAAAAATTAACTCTTCCGGTTTTGGAGTGAATGGCTTTATGCCGTAAGCTTTTGAAGTTTGCCTGAATTGAAATTAATTTGTTGCAGATTTGGGAAACCTGTACTGCCTACATTCTATACCCTTTACCTTTTTTCTTATGCGATTTTATTCTTGGATATTTTTCTCTTTTAGGCTGACTCTCTTCGTCTCTTGCTGCCTGATAGAGTCCTTCTTTAATTAGTTTATCAAAAGTATAATCATGTGAAGGATTCTGATTAAGCTGAAAATATTCTTGTAGTTTATTTTTTTCTAAGTTGTAATTTATTTTCGAATAGCTAAATTGCCTGTCAACTTTCGAACCATTAAATTTGAGGTTGTTTTTGGTAAAAGAAATTCCCTGAACGACATTAGTCTTTCCCTTAAATTTGTAGTTAATTGTTATACCCTCTTTTTTAAGTACAGACTCCAGTTCGTTCCAATTTTTGCATGTCGGCACAATTTCTTTTAGAAAATTATAAATCTCATATTTTGTTTTATCCGGTTCTTTCAACCGATAAACTTTTACATTTTCTTTTCCTTTGGCAAAATATAAATTGTGTTTTCTCGTAAGTTCTTTACAGATTTTTTCGCTTCGGTAGCGGTCATTCTTGTTCGAGATTGTTTTACCATTGTTATCAATCCTGTTAAATATGATATGAAAATGAGGATGCTCTGTATCGTAATGGCGAACAACTATAGACTGTGTGTTAGCAATTCCAATTTTATTCAAATATTCATCGGCAACTTTCCTCATAAAATCATTACCAAGTTTATATTTATCCTGTGCGGAAAAACTAAGTGAAATGTGCCCGACCGGTTTTGTTACGCGTGTATTCAATTCAGATTGAATAACAAAACTCTTCACAATGGAATTTGTATTTTTAAGCCGGACTCCCTTACTTGCAATCAATTCTGAAGCTTTCTTTGGGTCAAGAACATAATTTACTGCCCCTGAAAAATTCCCACCAGTTGTAATATTGGCCATCATAGAATTCGGTTTATTAGTCGATCTATTTTATCGGCAAGAAACAGATATTCAGTCCGAACATGGTCGTAGCCCAATGCATTCGCTTTTCGTGCAATTTGGTTAAGGTTATTGGCCATTCCCGAGAGCTTTCTAATTTCATCATTCAATTGTGGTGTTAAGCGTTGCACAACTGACGTTTGTTTTATTGAATTTCTGATGAACTCACTTAATGAAAATCCAGCCTCTTTAGCTTTGCCTTTTAAGGTGTAGTAATCAATGGTTGACATTTTTACTGTTACCTTATATTTCATTTTCTCACCGGCCAATTTTCGTGGCCTTCCACCTTTATTAATTCGCACCATTTATATTCCTAATTATAGACCAACGGGATGATAAACAAGAGTTTTGGTCAGACCAAAACATAAACTTGCTAACCCACCTCGAAAGGGGCTTTTAGCTAGACTAAAGTTAGGTAAGAAGAAAGAAAAAGAAAACAGCAAATAAGCTCAATATCAACCAAATAAAATTATTTTACTCTGTTATTTATACAAAAAAAAACACGATGTATTTCTGGGGATGTAGTTTAATGTATGGTATTTCTGACTTATACCAACTTATACTTTTGACAGTAGTATAAGTTGAAGTAATAGCTCTTAACTTACCGTACAAATAAATGTAGTACTTCCACTGTTATGATATATATCTAATGTTTTTTAATAAATGCTAACGGTGGTGGTATGAGGTCTTGCCGACCGCATAAAGCCATAATTATTGTAAACAGTTGTTTGTCTGCTTTATTTTTCAGATAGTACCTTAATCTTTTTCCAGATACTTTCGTTGACAAAAATCCCTTCTTTCAAGTTTTTAGCTCTGGTTTGTGAACTTCGTTCTCCTGGATAGTAAATTTTGTCTCCTGGGTTTATAGGTTCTACATCATGAGTAAAACCAATGATTTCGTCTATTAGTTTTTGCTGTAGTCCTTTATCATTAAAAACTTCAGGGTAGATACAGATATACACTTGAGAAATGGCTGTTTCAATTTCTTTTGAACTAATTTTGCAGGTAGAGTTTCCTGCAGATAGTAAAGTGGCCAGCATGTCTAGCACAATAGAAAGAGCCGAACCTTTCCAATAGCCGATAGGTAATCCGCGTTCTTTTAATAAAATTTTATTCGGATCATTGGAGAGTTCATTGTTGTCATCCCAACCGCCATGGTAAGGCAACTTTTGCCCTCTTAATTTATAATCGTTAATCTTGCCGAATGCAAATTGCGAAATTGCCATATCCAATACAATATGCCCTTTTTTTCTTGGTATGGATACAACAAATGGGTTATTACCTATTCGGCTGTCTTTTCCACCCCAAGGTGGCATATTTGGTTTAGTATTTGTAAAAAGAATCGAAATGCAATTGGCGTCAGCAGCTTGTTTTCCATATGTTCCACCTCTCATCCAGTGATTGGTGTTACGCAATGCAACCATTCCCATTCCATGTTGTTTTGCTAATTCTATAGCTCTATTTGTACACTTTGTAGCATTTACAATACCAGGTCCTAGATTACCATCCCAACGTTCTATGTTACCAAAAGAACCCACTTTTTCTGCTTCTTCATCAATTTTAATTACTCCTTTTTTAATATATTCAATAAAAAGAGGCACACGATTGATTCCATGAGAACTCACACCATCTAAAGTGCTTTCTATAAAGACATTAGCAATTAATTTGGCCTTCTCTTTGGTGAATTTATGCTTAACGAAAAGTTCGTAAAGTACTTTTTGCATGTTTTCTGGTAAAATTCGCATAAATATTTCTTTCTTATTTTAATTGTTTACAACGGTTTGGTGTAAGTTTATTCTCGGATTGCGTGCTGTTTCACGTCCGGATGGAACGGATAATTGGGCGTGAATCCAACCTTGGAACACCCACCGAATCCGCTATTAAATTTACATTTTGCTAGGATGCGTTTTATCCCACAAAAAGAGGACATTGCAATTGAAATCAAAATCTGGTTCACCCCAAACTTTGTCGCATTATGCCACTCAGTTGGGAATAAAATACTAATCGATATTACAATGCCTTGTTTGTTCATATACTTTGCTACTGTATTAAGAGCTGAATACTTTGTGATATGATTGCCTGAATATTGCTATGAAAGAATGCAAAACCAAGCTTGCTTGAGTTTTGCTGAGAGAAGACGCAATATCAACTCGTTAAAATGAATACTTCACAACTCTTGATTGGCCTTTCAATTTTTTCTTTATATTTTTCATCCTGAAAGTGATGTTTTTAATGAATATTTATTTACGTAAAAACCTGAAGATAAACAATTAACATCGCTTTTATTCGTTTTTAATTTACATTTTTAAGTAATATATTATCTCCTAAATCTAAACGATTTCTCGTACTACAAAAGGTTTTCGATAATTTCGTGAAAGATAACCGTTTGCTTCTTCTGAAAACTCACCAACATATTTCTCATTGTTTGAATCAAACGACAACATAGGACCTAGGATTATATCCTCATTGTTCCAATCAATTCTATTTGCAAACAAGTGATTTCTAAACCTATCGAATGATTCATTTAAACAAGAAATTCCTTCTATTTTTTCATATATCTCTTCTGACCGAGATTTTTTACCCATTTGATAGGATGTATTTCCCATGTGGACTAGAGCTGACGACAGATGTCCATCTTCGATATCAGCTATCAACACTCCAGGATCATTTTCGCGAATGGCTTGAATGTAATTTCCCATGGTTCCTTCAAATGTCGAATGAAATGTTTTGATTTCTTTCCCATTATGATTATAGGCTATGTTATTTGCAATAAAACCATCTTCGCAATATACAATTACACCTAATTTAACACCCATATGCGTGTCCATACTTATACGATTGGCCGATTGCCAATTTCTTTTACGGAAACTCGCGTAAGCAGGAAGACCTCTAACTTCGAATATTACGGGGGCTTCTTCATAATCAAAGTATATGATTTGGGTATTGGGAGTTTGACCATCATCTTCATACCCAAACCGCCCTCCTAGTGACATAACATTGCGAGGTAATTTTTTCGTATCCAACGCCATTCGGCAACCATCCATATAATGAATTCCCATATTCCCTAAATCTCCATTTCCAGTTTCCCACATCCAATGCCAATCGTAATGAAAATACTTTCTATTTATGGGAGACATTGGTGCCGGTCCTGCCCAAAGATTATAATCTATTGTTTTTGGAACCGGAATGGGAGCAGAAACTTTTTCAATAGTTCTTCGTGGTTTATAATTAATGCCATGTACATATTTAATTTTTCCAAGATTACCTGCCCGTGCCCATTCAAAAGCCTCTTTGCAACCATTAGGTTCTCTTGGATTATGTGGCACCTGGACAATTCGCTTGTACTTCCTGGCTGCTTCAACCATTTTTCTTCCTTCGAAAATATTATGGGACGCCGGTTTTTGGCAATAAACATGTTTTCCTGCCTGACAAGCCATTATAGTAATAAGGGCATGAGAATGATTTGGCGTTGTTACATGAACGGCATCAATGTCTTTATCGTCAAGCACATCCCGAAAATCCTTATACGTTTTTACCTTTTTGCCTGCATTTTTTAGTTTCTGTTCTTCTTCCCGAAGAATACCTTCATCGCAATCACAAATGGCAGCAACATTTACACCCGGAATTTGCATATAGTGTTTCATATCGCCTTTCCCTTTGCCTCCTATTTTAACATTCGAACCCAATCCAATAATAGCGACGTTTATCTGCTCGTTACTTCCCAGAACATTTGAATAAGAAGGCAAGGACAATGCAAGACCTGCTGAAATTGCTGAATTCTTTATGAAATTTCTTCGTTTCATAGGGATAAGTTTTAAAATGATTTTGCAATTATAACATCATTTCTCCTTTCTTCAGGAGTTACTTTAAGGGATACTACCTCTCCATTTTCGTACACCGCCTCAACGATTGTATTGTTTGGAGCATGTAATTTAAAATCCACATCCCAATCATTCTGCCATGCCGGAAATAATAGAATCTGCTTGCCGTTGGTTTGCATCAACATTTCCTGAAGACCAATCATACCTGAACCTCCCCAGTTATGATCGGGAACCCAGTCGTGACCAGGGCCCCAAAATGTGGGATACCGACGTGGGCTATCCTGCAATTTTCGTGTATTGTAATCGGCTGCCTCTACTGCCATTCCCATGCGGGCGAACTGGATACCATCTTGGTGCCAGCTTTTTATGGTTCCTTTGCGAAAAGCTGGAGCTACTTTGTAAGCATTTTTGAACAGCTGAATTTCATCGTCGCCCAATTTGAACTGGTCAAACGGAAACAGAGGATAAAATTGTGGCAATTCCTGATTCGATTCTCGAATCCAGCTTTTAGCTGGCTTTATAACTTTTAATCCATCCACCTCGTCAAAGTCAAAATCAGGAACACGGTTTAGGAATTCTTTATAATAAGCTTTACGTTCAGTCGAGATGTATTTTTCACCCAGCGTTAGTATACTTTTCAAACAGGCTTTCAGTCCGGAAATTACATCAGCCGGATTTTCGGCACCGCGGTACGATTCACAAGAGGTTGACGGAAAAATGACAAGTTTGCCGTTTTCATCCAATTCTTCACCGTTGCGCATTTTCTGACGTGCCCTATAATGCTCATCAAAGAAGATTAGTGATTGTTCAATAAAAGGCATGTACTGTGTAATATCCGTTCCGGTAAAACGATGGTATTCCAAAATCATATAAGCGTGTTCAATCTGCGATTCCCAGTGATAAGCAATAGCACCATTTGCCATCACCCCTTTTTCAACCGGATCGTTCCAACCTGTGGCAGCATTTGCTCGCGGATCGCCAAAAGGTATTTCCTCGCCACGTATGCGGTAATTTTTATCGTTCTGCCAGCCCCAACCATCACCAAATGCCAATCCCGGTGCATTTGCATATTCGCAATACACTGCCCCATTGTGTCCAAAATGTTTTTTCACACGTGCAGTAGCTCCTGGAAGTCCTTTTCGGTACAATTCAAACTGGGCAATAATGGCATCAAAATCGCCCGATTTAAGCATTGGCCAATATACAAGGCGTTGGTTTTGTGCAGTAAATACCGATCCTCCCCATTGACGCCAATCCGGATCGTGAGCCTTTTTTTCATCTACCAATCCCGAGTCGTAAATCAGGTTCCCTCCATTGAATTTTGTAGGATACTCTCCAAAAACATTACCTCCAAGCTGATAACGAAATAACTGATAATTTCGACCCATTTGCCAAACAGGATTTTTGGGATCAGGATTTTTGGGCTGAATAAATATATGGCTGCGATTCCAAAAATCGTTCCACCAGTCCACCGTTTCCTTAAACGCTTTCTGTTGTTCTTGTGCCGTTATATCGACAGTCGTCATTAGTTTCTCTTTCCATTTTTCTACCGTTTCTGCTTGTTCTATGTGGGTTGCAACAGCAATCTGATGTTTCTTTTTTGCGGTTTCACTTTTTAATTTCCACGATTTATAAGGTGTATGCAGGTAGGTACCTTCGCCTGTTCCATCCGAGATAAAACCATCTCCAAATAAATAACCACCAAAAGTCCGGTTTTTAAGATCGTCAGTTATTTCATCTGCAAACTCCTCCAACTCTAACAATTCGATATAAACTTCGGGGATTAATTTTTTTTCAGGATTTCGGTGATAAAAAAGAATTCCATTACTGCTTTGTTCAATATTGTCTTTCGTACGGATTACTTTTCCGGGATATCCTTCGAGGCCAAATGCACCAAAACGTTCTTTACCCAATGCGAGTTCTTTATCTTGTGTTCGCCAGCTTTCGTATGCAACAGAAACATCAATATTCTGGCTGGCTTCCACATTAACATGAAGGGCAGGCTGATACACATTAATCCATAGCTTTATCAGTGCATTTAATTCATTTTTTTCAGATTCAATTTCCACATAACCATCAGCCAATTTTAGCTCCTGCCGGAAGGAAGTCTCTCCTTCGAAAGGATTTGGGTTAAGCGTTAAACGAAACCTTCCCATTTTCAGGTACTCACTATTTTCGTCTAAACTTCCGCTACGTTGCATGTACAAAAGAATATCGCCATTTTCCACCCACACGTTACAACCAATATCGCCACCAACCAGAGGCATCGATTCACTTGCATCTTTACTTTGAGTGTCCCAAACGATGTTGTAATCATCAAAAGCAGATTTGGTTTCAATTTTCGTACATGAAACAACCAGTAGGAAAACACTAAGAACCAAAATTATTGTTCTATAATTTTTCATAATCTTTAATTAATGGTGTTCTAAATTTCATTTTGATAAGCCAGGAAAAGTGCCCGGTAATATTTCATCAGTGTAATCGGTTCACAACTCTTTTTAATCTCGGCATTACAATAAATGCTTGCATCACTTTTTCGTAGTAGTTCAAAAAACTGGCGATATGGATAGGCCTCATCAAACAAATCGTGCATGTGTACACCCTTGATTCGATCTTTTACTAAATTAAAGTTTTTAACCAAGCCTCCTTCTTCAACATCATTGTGGTCGCAATTCCAGTTCACATATACGTATGGACTTTCGGAGTAATCAATTATTTTTTTAATTACCGAAACTCTGTTTGTCCCTTTACCATGAACACATACACGCGGATCTACACCAAGGTTATTCCCAACCACACCAACTTCAGCCAATGCTTTTCCGATTTGCTCCATTGTTTGTTCGTGTGAAACACCTTCTGGAAAAGCATTTGGAAAAACCCTTATTCCAATTGCTCCAACATCGGCTGCAAGCTGAAGGTATTCTTTTGTACCTTCAATATTTTCTTTCACCAGCTTTTTATCGGTATAATGATATCGAAAAGCACTGGCAAGACTAATATTCTCAATAGCAGAATCCGCAAATTTTTTCTTTATTTCGGCACGCTGATTTTTACTTAATGTAACCTCGACTCCGTGTTTATGTGTTGTTCTTAATTCAACATGCATAAATTTTGTTTCGGTACAATTCTTAATAATCGTGTCCACATCCCAATCTTTACCCAGAGTATAGGTCATTAATCCAACTTTTAAAGCAGTTTTTTTTGCTGGTATTTTAGGTTCAGGATTTGTAGCCATTGTGTTTACTGAGGCAGTAGCTAAAGCAGCTATGCCTGCTGTTTGAATAAAATTACGTCTGTTGATTTTTTGTTTCATATGGTTTATCTTTAAATTAATTTTAAGGCATATCGAATACATATTTTAATGTTCGCCTATTAATTGGTTTTAGCTGTCAACATTATTTTTTGCCCCTCTGCCATACTTATTTTAAGCTCTTCCCCTGTTTCTTCTATTTCCATATTTCCTTTAATTTCATATTTTCCTGAATCAAATGGATTAACAATACGAAAGACACCATCAGATTCCGATTCAATCTCAATGCAAAAAACTTCTCCATTTTTCATTTCAGAAGAGACCAGAAATGCGCCAACGGTTCTCAATTTTTCGAATGAAACATCTTTCCACGAACTGGGAATAGCAGGAAATAATCTTACAACACCGGTATGACTTTGAATGAGCATTTCGTTAATTGCTGATGCAAATGCAAAATTGCCCTCAAGTGTAAAAGGGCGATAAGTATATTTTGATTTTCCACTTTTTGATTGGTCCCCGTTTACATGAAAAGTATTACGTAAACAGAAACATTCTGCAAAGATTCGTAATGCATCGGCAGCTCCATCTCCATCCATAGCCCTTGCTTTCAGATTACCCAACCAGCTATATGAATATCCAGTCCAATAGTCAGGACCAATATCATCAAGCCTTTTTATTGTAGCTTTTATAATCTCCTGATCTTGCTTATTGTTACCCCATTCAATTAATCCAAACGGATGAAAAGCCATAAGATGAGAAAAATGACGATGTGATTTATTGTATGGAGTTCCGGGGGCAAAAGTGAGACAATTTTCTTCATCCAGGTCAAATTCTGGCCATTCCAGCAAACTTCGTTTAAAACGCTCAGCTTCATTCGGAAGATTTAATTGAAGCGCCATTTCAGACACAGCGTTGTACACAAACCTGACAATTGCAAGATCGTAATTTGTTATTTCAGTAAACCAGGCATCTTTTGAATCGTTAAAAATTTCAGGACTTGAACTTATGGGAAATTTGCGCTTCCCGTTTTCACTTTTTACAGAAATATTTTCGTAGAACTTTGTTACATTTTTCAGGTATGGATACGCTTTCTCTTTCAGAAACTCGGTGTCGTTAGAATATTTCCAATGCAGATAAAAATGATGTGCTAACCAACCTGAAGTTGTTGGAGACATACCATATTGAATCCATCCAAACATTGGCTTCCCTTCCAAGGTAGACATGCCCAGAACATTTAATCCTTCCACTCCAAAATGCCGTTTTGTGAACTCCATATTTTCAGGAACCTGTGACCATAACCAATCGACAAATCCCTGTTCATATTCCAATTTGTTTCCGCTGTAAAAAGGCCAGTAACTTAATTGTGTATTCAGGTCGTGATGATAATCTCCCCTCCAGGGCGGTAACCTGTCGTCATCCGCTGTCCAAACGGCTTGTAATGTTATTGGAGGAGTATTGGCTCGTGCCGCGGCTCCAATTTTATAAATTTCGTTATACCATTGTTTTTGCAAGACTGTATCAGGAATTGATATTGAGGATTGGGACCAGAAATTCTTCCACCATTTAACGTGGCTATCATAGTCCACTGCAAATCCTCTTGTTAAGGCATCATTTACTTCCTGAATAGCTTTTATCTTGCTCGACTTACTTGTAATGCTCCATGCCCCTTCAAGAACATCTCCTTTTTTTGTCCATTTAACTGCAATATCATAATAAAAATTGCCCCAACATTTTTGATGATACCGCGTACTTTTTTCATCAATATTAACTTCTCCCATATCATAATCCAAATAGAGTATATCATATCCTTGTCCACCAACTCTAGCCTCATTTATTTCTCTATCTGATTGATACTCTGGAGTTTTTAAAATCGGTATTATACCATTTTGATTAGAATTTATTCTAAACCACCCTACCGGATTAGTCGCGTGTGTAAATATCTGCATTTCAACATTATCCGCCCATCTTATTTCGCACAGCGCATTATCCAGATATAACCTGACTTGTTCTGGTTCACCCAAATGTTCTATGTTAAATTCCAATGCACCTCCTGGCAGTTTTGTGGGAGCATATCGTCCCGGACGGAAAGAGTTCAACTTTTTTAATGCTTCATCGTAGGTATCGTTAATTCGATGATTATAAAGCCACTTATAATTTAAATCAGCATCTGCAAAGGCTTTCGAAGGACGCGAATCCCATAAATCGGAGCGGTCTAAGGATATCCTCAGGTTGTTGTCTTTTTGCCAAACCAATCCTCCAATTAAACCATTACCAATAGGCATTCCTTCATCCCACGTTCTGGCAAGGTCGTTAAATACTAAATCATTTTCGTTTGGCTCAACTACAATTAAAAGGTCATTGTTTTGTTTGCAAGCAACCATGCTAAGTACAAAAAAACTGGTAATAATTATTTGTTTTAGAATTTGATTCATTTTATTTATACTAAATGTGATAAACTATAAGTTATCTTCAAATATTTTTTTGATACGAGGGAATTCCTCATCCGTATCGCCAATCTCTTCCCTGATTTCAATCAGTTCTTGTTTTAATTTTTTTACAATTTCTGTATACTCAGGATTTAAATATTGATTGACCATTTCATTTGGATCCTTTTCAAGATCGTAAAGTTCCCAGGCAGCTGGGGTGCTTTGCCAAAAACGATTACCATCCTTATCTGCAACTTTCTTTTTATTGTGCGTATCGGTATAATCAACTCCATAAAAGAAAATGAGTTTGTATTTTTTTGTACGAATTCCGAAATGAGCAGGATTATTGTGACCGTGAGCCATGTGCATCCAATAACGATAATAGGTCGCATCTCGCCAATCTTGCGGTTCGTCTTTTCCTTTTAAAGCATCTACAAAACTCTCTCCCCGCATGTATTCAGGTGTTTCAATTCCGGCCAATTCAAGTAAAGTTGGAGCATAGTCGGTGTTATTTATTAGCCAATCGCAATTGCTCTTGGCTTTTATCATTTTCGGATAATGAACAATTAAAGGCATCCTGATCGACTCTTCATACATCCATCGTTTGTCGATAAAATCGTGTTCTCCCAATAACATTCCCTGATCGCTGGTATAAACAATAATGGTATTTTCCATTAAATCGTTTTCACGCAAATAGTCAAAAATACGCTTAAGATTATCATCAATTCCTTTTACGCATCTCAAATATTCCTTTAGATAGAGTTGATAAGAATGATGCGTTAATTCTTTATTCTTCAGTTCTTCTTTTCCCAGAAGTTTTTGAATTTTCTTACTGTAAACTTTTGATAAATTTCTTTTATCAGGTTGCGGAGATATTGTTGATCCGATGACATTAACCAGTTCATCGTTTTCACCTCTGGTTGCGATGGAACCGAATTTTTCACCCGGCTGAGCGTACAGATTTTCCGGTTCAGGAATTTCAACATCGTCCAGATAATTTTTATACCTGTCGGCATACACAAACATATCGTGTGGCGCCTTAAAATGGTGCATCAGAAAGAAAGGCTTGTTTTTATCGCGTTTATTTTCGAGCCAGTCGAGCGATAAATTAGTAAGCACATCCGAAGAATGTCCTTCTGTATCCATCACATACACCTCTTTTGACAAGGTACTGTCGAACCTTATTTTTCGTTTTTTACCACCTTCGCTTACATGAATAACCGGATTCATGTATCTCCCTTGCCCTGCTATCACGGCAAAATAATCAGCAAATTGAGGTGAATGTCGTAAATGCCATTTACCTACCACAGCTGTGTTATAGCCTGCCGTTTGCATTTCATTTAAAAGAAAATGTTGTTCGCCAGGCAAACCATTGTACAAATCGTAAACTTTGTTTGTATTAGAATACTGACCGGTCATTATGGTTGCCCGGCTGGGTGTACAAATGGAGTTGGTGCAAAACACATTTTCGAAAACCATTCCGTCAACCGCAAGTTTGTCCAGGTTTGGAGTTGGATTTAAAGCTGCTAACCTTCCACCATAAACTCCAATTGCACGGTCGCAATGGTCGTCGGACATGATAAATAATACATTAGGCCGTTCTTCCTTTTTTGAACAAGCAAAACATACTATGATCAAAACTATAAATAAACTAAACTCTTTCATTTCTTCCGGCTTTTATGAATTACATTAATTGTTACCATCCCCACTCCTCGTTTCCACAATAACAACTCCATTTGCCCCCCTTGAGCCATAAGCAGAAGCACTGGAATCTTTTAAAATATTTATATTGGCTATATCTGCCGGAGATAAGCTGGAAAAGACATGCTGAGTAACGATTACACCGTCAACCACTAGTAACGCAGCATCGCTTCCCAGAAAAGTTGAAGTTCCACGAATAATAATTTCACCATCTCTTATCTCAACGCCGGGAAACCTTCCTCTTATAATTTCATATATATTAGAATACCGTGAGAAGTCCAGATTTCGTTCATTCAAACTGGAAATTGAATATAAAAGATTTTTATTTTTAACATGCCCATACCCAACAGCTATCTCTCTGTTTTCTCTGCCTGACTTTAATTTCAAATTCACAAAAATGTATTTTACCTTCTCTTCAATTTTTACTTTTTTCCTGGAGAATCCCTTTGCTGAAACTTTCATTTTATCCTTTGGTTGACACAAAACAGTAAATAATCCCATTGTATCTGTATACACAATTTGTTTTGAACTTTTTATTTGAATACTGGCTTTTATTAAAGGGATACTATCGAATGTAGTTACTTTTCCCTGCAGCACTTTTTCTTGTGCAATTAGTTCGGTGACCGAATAAAAAATTAATAGGGAGAAGAGAATTGCTAGCTTCTTCATGGCTTTTATTTGTTGCTATTTATTTGCTAATGTTTTTATAATTTGATCCCGGTTCTTATTTAAGCCAAACCAGTTTATTCTTTCGTTTTGAGCTGCAATTGGCAGAATGACAAGTTCTGTTTTACCCAATTTGCTATTTTGTATAATTATCTCTTCATCTTTATCAATATTTAATTGATAAATTCCTTTACCCAAATCTATTAGCCTATCTGATTGTACAGGAACAAAGTCAATTTTAAGTTTACATGACTCGCCTGCAAGACTTTTTATCTTTACAAATTCAGTGTTCCCATTATTGCGTTTTGCACTTACCAGAAAAGCTCCTTTTGTGCGAAGATTATCGAAACACAAATCTGTCCATTCTTTTGGCAACGATGGAAATATTCGAATCTTATCGCCCCAACTTTGAATTAGCATATCCAATACCGACTGCCCAGCTGAAAGAGGCGTTTCCAAAACTGGACCCGATTCGCAATATAAACCGTTGGGCAATACAATCTTATGGTTGTAGTCGATAAACTCATTTAAATGCAATAACGCGTCTTCGCCGTTTCCAATAGCTGCATTCATCGAAGAAAGTCCTGTTCGTGAGTATCCTGCCAGAACACCCCATTGTCCGGTTCTTTTATAGGCTTCGTAATTGGTTTCAAAAAAGTGGTCGATTGATATTTTTATGCGTTCCTGCTCTCCTTCCTGTTCAATATTTACGAGATAGAACGGATAAATCTGTAAGAGATGAGAATAATGACGATGCCCCTTGTCGAAAGCCCGGTCAGTCCCGACTCTATAGCCGGTTTCATCGTCATATGGATAAGCTACAAGATTATTGAGTGCATCTTCCCACTTGGGAATTAATGGATCGTCGATTTTTAAAATATCACAAATTTCGAGCAAAGTTTGACATCCCCAACGAAAAATTGATAATTCGTAATTACAATTATCGGCCGAGCCAAACTCGGGGCACCCGGTTTGTACAAATCCATAAGTTCCGTCGTCCCATTTGTGCATGATATGAAACTGGTAATTCACAGCTCTTTTAAGAAGTGGAAAAATTTGTTTTCGAAGCATTTCTTTATTCTGGGTGGCCTCGTACATCATGTAACAATTGTGCATTGCCCAAGTTAAATTTCCACCTGTTTCGGCACTGTAAAAGCGGCCATCAACAAACCGTGGCTGGTAGCAATCCATTGCCGTTGAAACTGGCACAAAAGCGGCATCATCCTGCCATTCAACCGGTTCCACATTTTTTATCAAGTTTTCTTTCCACTTGTCGAGATGATTTATTAAAGAAACACCAATTGTTTCAATGTGATTTGAAGCAACAGGTAGCCAGTAGCATAACTGAACATTTAAATCCCAGGTAATGTAAGGCCAGGGAGATGGTGTTTGCCACAAGCCTGCTGTGTCCATCATTGGAAGATCATATCGGGTTGTACAAGCCATTTTATAAATTTGAGTCCAGTACACAGTTTCAACTCTTGTATCGTTAAGCGAAACAAAACTTCTTTGATAATAATTATGCCACCAATCGGTATGTTCTTTTTCCCATTTTTGAAATCCCGTGTCAGTTCTTGATTTAACAGCTGCTATATTATATGCTGCTTCCTCTGCTGAATTTTCTTTCTCCTTAGGATATTTTTTTGCGATCGATACAAGCAATGTCCGCTGAGATTCATTTTTAATTTCCTTCCATGCAGTTGAATATTCCCCTCCATATTTCAGTGTTTGCCTGCAAAAGTTAATATCATCTATTGTTGAAATTTCAGGCGCTCCATTGGCTTCGGGGTCATAAACTTCGGTAATCCAATTTCCTTGCGAACGATAACCTTTTCTTACCGGTTTAATTCTTTCGGTTGTGGCTGCGTAGTTCGAGCGTGTTGTTGCAGCTTTTGCCGGCTCC
Source organism: Bacteroidota bacterium (assembly GCA_039714235.1). GTDB lineage: Bacteria > Bacteroidota > Bacteroidia > Bacteroidales > Prolixibacteraceae > Draconibacterium. The sequence goes on from JBDLJS010000055.1 coordinate 16,752, forward strand.
CAAATCCACTGACATCGCTTTTCTCCTTCCGATGGTTCTATTGTGGTTGATATAACCGGATCAGATGTATGGGTGAAATGCTTAATCACGATTTCTCCCTTATCTGTAATTATAGACCCTTCCAATTTGGCATCCCAAATTTTTAGTTTGAGATTGCAACCTGATATTCTGCCTACTGGTTTTAAATAAAAGCTGCCAATTTGAAAACGACCTCGAACAACACCAGCATTACCTTGTGTAAAAGGACCATGATCGTGAACATCGCTTCTAAAAACCTGCATACGAATCATGTTTCGTTCTTTCTCGTACCAAACCATACTTCCAATTAATCCATTACCTGTCCAGGGAGCTTCACGGAATTCTAAAGGAAGCCTTTCCCAAACCATATCGTGCCGCGACATAAAGTCAGACCAATTGATATTTTCTTTTACTTCTATTTTATCTGCACAAGAAATGACAGTTAAAACTAAAAAAGTTAATAGGATTATTTTTCTGAAAAACCGAATAGAGAAAGACTGTTGTACTATAAGTTTCATATTGGGTTGAATTAATTTGTTCTATTTTCTTAATCCGAAAAAATTATATTCCGTTATGGTTCCCATAACTGGTGATACTTCAAACTCTTCATCTGTCCTAACAAATAATACAACTTCCTCTCCCTTCCTTATATCTAGCCTATAGGTGTCTTGTGAAATTTTTTTAGACCTCCCTCCTGAAATTTTGAACTTGTTTTCAAAACCCGGTTCGAGAACACATGCATCTCCTGTATTATTCTTTATTCGCACCCAAATGGTTTTACCATTTTCTCTTTTAGCTGAAACCTCAAAACCACCCTCTGCCCTCAGGTTATGAAATACAACATCTTTCCATTCGTTGGAAACACCGGGGAAAATTCGAATTTTATCGCCCCAACTTTGTATCAACATATCTTGTAACATCCGGCACAACCCTCCGTAAGTTTCGGAACATGGATTCCGACCTTCGGCATGAAAGGTATTAGGAGATAAATTAGGAGATGCCAATGCCAGATCCATGTGCTTCAAGGCGTTTTCACTATCTTTTATAGATGAATACATGGAGCTGATCACAGCCTGTGTCCATGTGTTTGGAATTTCCGGTGAGCCCCAGTATTTAATAGAATTTAAAATATTCTCCTTGTTTTCAGGCTGTTCCCAGTTTACAATGTAATACGGGTAAATTTGAAACAAGTGGCACCAATGGCGGTGCATTAAAGGTACCGGCTTGTTCACAGAGCTGCGGTAACCATTTTCATCTGCCGGGAACGGAAGTAGTTTTTCGACTATCTCCTGCCATTTATTAGCTAAAGGATCTTTCAAGTTCAGCTGCCTGTCGATTTTTAACAGGGTTTGGCATCCCCACTTTAAAGACGACAGGTCGTAATTATTATCGGCATCGTCAGAAGATTCAGGACAGTGCCCGAGTGGGGTATGGATAATTCCATTCTCATCAACAGTTACTTCATGCAACATTAAATTCACAGAACGTTTTAATAATGGGAATAAATGGTTTTGCAGATATTCTTCGTCCATTGAAGTTCTATAATATTCCCACAGATTGTAACATAAATAAGTGAGGTTTGAACGCTCAGGCGATTCAGCCGATGGCCAGGTAAGGATACTTTCCTTCATGGCAGGCCCGGTACAGCGCGAAACACCGGAAGAATTATATTGCCATTTTTCCGGTACACTTGCAATCAATTCATCATTCATTTTCACAAGGTAATCAGGCAGAGTTGATGCCAGCTCCAACTGGTTTGAAATATGTAACGAACTATACAACATTTGGGTATTAAGATTCCACCAAATACCCGGCCATCCGGTTTTTTTATACCATGGTCCCAATAGGTCACAAAACGGACCATTTTTACGCATCATCGATGCAAATTTATATTGTTGTATCCAGTAAACACTCTCCATTCTTGCATGGGGAATGGAGATAAAACTTGATTTATAATAGTTATTCCACCAGTTACGATGTAACTTTATTTGTTGCTCAATTTTACCCGATTGAATTATTTGTTTGATTTTATTTACTGCATTTTTAACCGATTCGTTTTCTGGGTAACTATCTTCAACAATAATTATTAATCTTTTTAATTTATTCCCAGTATCAATCACCTTCCATGCTGTAGTATAACTTCCACCTGCATCACGTTTTTGAGTACAGATATTTATTCCATCTATGTTTGATATTTCAGGAGGTGGATTTAAATGCCTCGTACCTACCTTTGGATTTCGTGGCACAATGGATGCATCAGGGTGAAACATCCAATAGCATTGTAATTCATCAGGATTTTCATATTCAACTAAAATTGCATCGAATGTTTTAAAAATAAGAGATCGCAGATTTATCGTTTTGCCATTTTTTGCTCCTATTTCAAAATTTGCCTCCGCATTAAAAAGGTCAAGTCGCCCAGTTGCATTTTGAAAATCGTAATTCATTTCAAGGATAAAATGCCCGATCGGCAATCTGCCATTGTCAACTATACTGTTGGCTTCAGTATCCCGGTATTCCACCACATCTGTCCGTCCAATATCCAACCTGAACTTTTCCCCTTCGGGACAATATAACATTGTCCCAAGTAATCCATTTCCAAGGAAAGGAGCATTAAAATAATCATTGGGAGTTTGCTCCCAAATAAGATCGTGCCGTGCCAAAAACGATTCCCAATCTATTTGTTTATTAATGATTGGATTTGTTGCTTTCCCCGAAAAATGAATTCCTAGAAAAATAAAAACAAGATGGGTTAAAAGTATTTTGTTCATTGTTGTACTATTTAACAGTGTAATATGTTTAATTTAAGTCCAATTATTATTCAATCAATAATCATCCTTGCTCCATACCGGGCCTTCGCTTTGCACATCTGAAAATATTTTGTCAATTTCAGCTTTCATTTCACTAAAAACATCCTGATAAATATCCTGTACAAAACGGGTTTGACCAACGTCATCTTTCAAATTATATAGTTCATACGATCTGGGTTTACTTTCTATAATTGCAGGAGTTCGTTCCGGAGTAAAACCTGTTCCCGGAGAATATTGGTCGCCCGTTCTCCGAGCCAACATCATAAAATCGCCTTTGCGTAATGCCATGGTAGTATAGCTAAAAGCGTTATAGTAAAACCAGAACAGTGGTTGTTCTCTTAATAAAGGCTCCTTATTAAGAAGAGGAACTAAACTCGCGCCATCAATTTTACGGTTAGATGGCAGGGTAATCCCAGCCAATTCACAGAAAGTAGGAAGCAGGTCGATAGCACAAACAGGAGTTTTTTCAATGCGTGGTTCTTTTATTTTTCCGGGCCAGTATAAAATTCCTGGGACACGGATTCCTCCTTCGGTCATGTGTAATTTCATACCACGGAGTTTCACTCCTTCAACTGCGCCCGGAGTTCCATGCGATCTCCATGCACCGGGATAGCGCATCCAGGTTTCCGGGCCATTGTCGGAAGTGAAAATAACAAGAGTATTCTCCTCCATGTTATTTCCTTTTAAAAAGGACATAATTTTCCCTACTGCCTTATCAACTTGCGAGACGTTGGCATAATACAAATCCTGACCATGAATTTTTGATTTGTCCTTGTATTTATCAACTAAGTGTTCATCTGAAGCAATGGGTTCATGCGGCTCATGAAAAGCCAGATATGCAAAAAACGGATTGTTTTTTTGTTTAATTTCTCCTGCCCATTTATTAAATTCGTCGGCCACAATGTAGGCTGAAAATCCATCAATTTTTCCAATTTTTTCACCATTACGAACAAAATTACCCGGATTTTTATGACTTGGAGAAGCATTGTTTGATGTAGCAAACCAGTAGTCGAAACCCTGATCTCCCGGAGTTGGTTGCTTATCGGTATTAAACTTTGAATTCAGATGCCATTTCCCAAATACTCCGGTCTCATAGCCTGCTTTTTTTAGTTGTTCTGCAATGGTAATTTCTTCACCTTTCAGGTACATTGCCCCAGCAATCCAATCATACACACCTGTACGGTTAGGATTACGCCCGGTTAACAAACCTGCCCGGGATGGAGAACAAACAGGGGAAGATGAATAGCAATCGGTAAATAAAATACCATTGGCAGCCATTTTGTCTAAATTGGGAGTTTGAATAATTGGGTTACCATAACAACCAAGGTCTCCCCTACCCAAATCGTCGCATAAAACTATAATGATATTGGGCTTTGATGATACAGATGAATTATTATTTCCGAAACTGAAAAAAGGTAGTACAATTATTATAAGCACAATAATTAAAGTAGGTTTTTCATTAATCCATTTAATTCGGGTTAATTTATTATGGAATTTAACTTCTGGATTTTTCATGCGTTCAAATTTGTTTGTTATTAATTAACTATCAATTCTCCTAAATAACTACCGTAGCTCATTATTACGAAAGAGCATACCAATACAAGCAATGCAACAATAAGGGTTCCATATGTTAGTTTTGTTACCCCTTGCCACTCTTTCATTATTACACCTATGACGTAACTAAAAAAAATCAGCATTGACATGTGCAATACCCAACTGGCAAACATAAAACTACCCATTTTGACATGCCCTAATCCGTAGAAAAAGAACTGCGTGTACCATAACGAACCGGCAAAGGCGGATAATGCGTAATTCCCGAAAAAACGTTTTGATCCAATACGTTTTCGTTGGTATAAACTTTTAATAGAACCATCTTTTATTGTAGCAGCTATAAACCAGGTAAGGTTGGTAAGCAAACATCCTAAAGAAGAAACAATAAGTTTTGCGTTTCCTTCAAAATGACCGGCACCATGCTTTGCTGCTAGGTCGGAAATAGGCTGTCCCAAGTCCAACGAAATTCCCCAAACTGCAGAAAGTATACCTGCAAGGATGGTTAGTGTTAGTCCCTTTTTCATATTAAAATGCAAACCGGTTTTGGCTTCTTTTTTGGCAATATATTTTTCTTTCAAAAATCCGGCTCTGCCGCATAAGAATACTCCAACTACTGAAATGACCATTCCGGCTAAAACAATACCACCTCCTGTTTTGGTGAATTGTTCCACCACTTTTCCACTTATAAGCAATGGAACGATAGTTCCCAAAACTGCAGAAATACCAATGGAAATTGTATACGTTAATGAATAACCAATATTCCGAATTGCATAACCAAAGGAGAGCCCTCCAAAACCATAAAGAGCACCTAACAAGAAGGCTGACCGTAATGCAGACGGCGGGGCACCGCTTAAAACTGTATAAAGATTTGGTATAGTAAAATGGCCAATTACCAAAGGCATGATCAGCCAAGCAAAAACGGCCTGAACAATCCAAAATGTTCCCCATGACCAGTTTTTAACTTTTTCGAAAGGCATGTAACAACTTGCTGCTGATATTCCACCAACTGCATGAAGACCCGTGCCTATAATTGGATTAGGTGTGATCATCTTCTACTTTTTTGGCTCAAATATTATTCTTTCACTTTTTTTTGTATCGATCTCAATCACATTTGATTTCAAAATGGTTCGCTTTTCGGTATTTCTCATCGTACAATTTCCCCATGGCAGAATCATTTTTAAAGTTGAACCTGCTTCACTAAAAATCTCTATTTTTGAGACTTTTCCATCTTTTAAAGAAGCATTTACTAGAAAGGCTCCAGCAGCCCTAAGATTATGGAATTCGGCATCTTTTTCCATTGGCCAATTAGGAAAAAACCTGATCGTTCCATTGTAACTTTGCATCAGGCATTCGTTGATAACAACAGGTAAAGCAAAATTTTCAAACCAAACTCCCATTCTGTCCATAAAACCATAATTGCTATGATCTTTGTAACGACCATGCACCTGCATTACACGGTCTGATACGGTACCGTTTGGCATTAGGCTATAGTTAATTTGTCGTTTGAATCTTTCAATGTCAAGCATACCAATACGTGCCGCTTGTAAATTGGAAAAGACAATGTCATTACCACCTTCATTTTGCCGGTTATCAAATGTATTTTTTAACAATTCCATCGTTTTCTCATCGCTGTGTAAACCATAGTCTTCGCCAGGAAAAACGGTTGCCAGGGCATTTGGAACGTTGTACACTACCTGACTGTGTTCTTTAGGAACTGAAACCAATACTTTTTTGTTATCAGGGGTTATTGCAATAGGATAATCAGGGAAATTATTCAATATATCTTCTATATCTGCCAAGAGCTCTTTTTCCATATTCTGTATTCCCAAATCAACTGTAGCTCGCTGGAATGCTTTAAAAATGAATTTAGTAAGTGTTAAGTCCATTGTACAGTCGTAGTTGTACTTAAATCCCGGTCTAAGTGCATATAATTCCGGAGGAATCGCAGGAAAGATATGGTAATTATTGTCCTTCCATTGTTCACCTCTTGCTTCCGGCCGTTTCATATAAGCCACCAAAAATTCAACAGCAGCCTTAATTGGAACATAAGCACGATCGCGTAAAAAGTCAATGTCTTTTGAATAAAGATAGTGCCACCAAACACCCTGCACAGCCCATGGGGTTTCGAAAATTTCCCAGCCCCAATGTGGAACAGGATAAGGATTCATGGTCATATCAACAGGATATGCACTATGAGGGAAATAAGCTCCGGGCAGATTATAATAATCCTTTGCCCACTTTTCACTAACATCCATGAGAAACTCAATTAATTCTACATAAGAGAGGTTCTTTTCAATGTGATTGCTTGAAAAAGGTAACCAGAAAGGTTGTTGAGTGTTGTAATTCATATGGTAATCGCCATGCCAGGCTGTACCAATTTTATCAAAACTCCAGTTGGCAAAAAGCCCAGGTGCTGTAATTCCCTCTTTTACAGCACAATTAAAAAAATACAGGTTATGGTACCATGTGCGTTCCAGAAACTTATCGCTAAGTGAAACACCTGATTTATTCCAATACTCCTTCCAAACCTGGGTTCCAATCTCAAAAGATTGTACAATTGATTTTTGTGAAGGAACATTTTTGACCGATGATTCTTTTTGAACTTTTGAATTGAGCCCTTCCGACAAGGATATGCAGCCAATAAAACTTTCTTTATCAATAAAACTGCCTTCCAATAGTGCCATTTCCTGTTTATTTCCATCCCAATTAATTCGTGTGGTTTTTTCCAACGAAGAATTGAAATGAGCGGTTAGACTAAAAGCATTGTCTTTGGGATGCCCTTTTTCAATATCGTAATTATTAGGTTCCTGATAGGGTAAGATTTGTCTAAATGCAATTAAGCCATCATCCAGGTTTTCCTGAGTTGTGTATTTCGGAAATTCCCGGGGAGTTGATGGGTCAGGCATTATTCTCACCCTCTCAAAAATACTTTTGCACAACTTTCCATTTTCATCTACCAAGCGCATCCACAACTTGTCGCGGTTCATATCTGTAAATATTTGTAATGTCCGCTTCTTTTTGTCTGCTGTTAAGAGATATACTTCGCAGAGCCCGTTTGAAATATCAAGTTTATGACCAAGCATTTCTGCATTTCTCCGATCGAAGCCCAACAGTACAGATCCACAGGGGAAAGGCCTTGGATAAGGTTTGCTGTAATTCTCACGCGCCATTATACTGTACTCCTTATACCAGGGATCATCAGTTAATAATTTTAATGTATCAGGAATTTCTTTCACTTTATTAAATACATATTCAAAAGTGCCAAGTTCTTCTTTATTGTCTTCGGCCAAACGAATATCCCAAACATTGTTATGTCCAAAATACATCATAACTCCATCAGGGCGGGTGGTTACAACAACACCCATTGCTCCGTTGCCAAGCAAAGCACCATCGAAAAAATCAATTGCTGGCTTATTGAAAGTTAAGGGGTGATATTTTGCCCTTTCGAACGATGAGAATCCATTATCTGCTTGTTGTGAGAAACATGTTATACAAATCAGTATTGTACTTACAAAAAAAGTTATTTGTTTCATTAGTATATTGGTTTTCTACAAGATTTGAATACGTAATAATTGAGATACAAAATATTATACTGCAAAGGTTTTAGTCGCAATGAAATACTTCTTCCATATTTGCCCACCACTCACCTTCTTCGCGGATTTCGAGCGGGTTCTGGAAGGGTTTGCAAACTTCCCACCATTTTTGAGTTGTTGGGTCGGCTGCCATTTTTTCCATATCGGCATTAAAATCCTCTCCAACATATTCGAAATAACTAAACAGGGTAGTATCTTTTAAATAGATGGAGTAGTTTCTGATGTTGCATTCAGTTATCTTTTTCAGCACATCGGGCCAAACTGCCGCATGGAGCTTTTTGTATTCATCAATTTTTTCCCGGTTAACTCCGATTACCATTCCGTAACGTTGCATAATATTATCTTTTAGGTTAAACTTTTTCGTCTAATTCTTCCAGGTTGAGCGGATATTTGCCATGCTCGCGTACCAGCTTTACTACATAATCGTAAGTATGGCCCGATACTTCGCTTGAGACTGAATGGTCTGACTGGAAAATTAATCCACCACCTTTTGCTGCATTTAATTTTCGTAATACTTCTTTACGGATAAGCTCTTTGTCGCCCGTTTCCCATACCTGGATATTGTTGTTTCCGCAATAGCCAATTTTATTGCCATATTTTTTCTTCAACTCAACCGCATCCATATTTGCTTTTACTTCAAGCGGATTGTATGCATCCAAACCTATCTCAATAAAGTCCTCAAAAATTAGTTCTACGTTTCCACAACCATGATAAATTACCGGCAAGTTGTTTTTGTGGCATTCTTCAATCATTGCTTTTACCCAGGGTTTAAAGTAAGTCCTCCAATATTCTGGGTCGAAAAGCATGGTTTGTTTGTAGGCTACATCGCCCCAAATAACCATACCGTCGAGCAGGCCATTGGCGGCTTTAATTTGTGCTTTTAAACAATTCAGGTAAAATTGCCCAATCCGGTTTATTTGTTCCCCGAATTGGTCGGGGTACATTCCCATCCAAAGCAGGGAATTCTCTTGTCCTAAAAGCCTGGTAATACATTCCGAGCATTCAATTATACTGCCATAAACAGGAAAATCTTTATGAAGTGTTTTTACTGTTTCTATCCATGCAGGCGAATTTCTTTGAAAACCGTCACCAACTCCTGCTATCTGGTTATCTCCTGCTTCAAAATAACGCCGTTTGTCGTAGGGATCGTCAAATTCAAATGCCTCCAATTTTTCAATCGTATCAATGTCCCACGAGATAAACTCGGGCATTGGGAAATCGAATTTTTTACGCATAGTAGTCCGAAATCCGGTTTTCACAATTACTTCGGTTTCGTCCTCTTTTATGGTTTCGAATGATTGGATTTTTGGATCCATGTTCGGCGTTGTTACAATCCAGTCAAGGTCGTAATATTCATAAGGACTTGCATCATCAGGTAGTCCCAATTCACTTCTCCACCGATTTACAAAACTTCCCCAGAAGAAATCGCTAATTGGCACCCGATCTGGTTCATGATGGTTAAGCGTTTTATTCATACGTTTCAGCTTTGCAAGGCAGTTTCTTGTTCGTTTCATAACTATAATATGTTATCAATTATTCAGCATATCGTATTACCTCAACATCGTTTTCCTGTTTTGGCCCGGGATTACTCCTTCCAGCATCTATAAGTTTTTCCAGCAGTAATTTCATTTCCGAAACACGTCTAGGAAATTCGTCTTCGAGGTTATTCTTTTCTCCAAGGTCATTTGCCAGATTATAAAGTTGTACAGGCTTTTTATCGCTTCCTGGAGACCAGCCACAGGAACCTTCCCCTAAAATTAATTTCCAAGGGCCCAGTCTCAAAGAAGGAAATCCACTTATTGAAGCACTTACTGCATTTTCACGAACAGGATTATCGTCACCTTTAAGCAGTGGCAGCAGGCTAAAGCTATCTTCTCCTGCATTCTGGGGGAGTGACACACTCAGAATTTCGGCAATAGTAGCGATGATATCAGCCTGATGTACAAGCTGAGAAGATAAGCTGCCTGGTTTTACTATCCCGGGCCACCTTACGATAAATGGCACGCGGTGCCCACCTTCCCAAACATCAGACTTATAGCCACGCAAGGGACCACTTGGATAATGGCCTTTTGCTTCAAGGGCTGCGACGGGCATATCCTCGTGATTTTTACGATCCCATGGCCATCTTTTAAAAGTAGTGTCGTTTGCCTCTTCCAAGGTAGTATTGCCCACATAAGGTGCACAGCCATTATCGCTGGTGAAGATTATGAGTGTATTATCCGCTTCCCCACTTTTTTCTAAAGCATCAAGCACACGGCCAACAACAGCATCGGTTTCCATTACCAGATCGGCATAAAGTCCGAGACCGCTTTTGCCTTTCCATTCTTTATTAACCGAAAGCGGTGTATGTGGTGAAGTTAAAGGCAAATAGAGAAGAAAAGGATTTGGTAATTTCGCCATACGCTCAATAAAGTCAACAGATCTATCTCCCAATGCCAGCAATACATCCTCCAATTTCCAATCTTTAAGTGATGGTCCCTGACTGCTTGCCTGGTTTTTTCCGAACAAGCGGCTTGATCCAAATTCAGAAGGGATTCCTACGGTCCTGTTATTTTCAATAAAACAAAAGGGTGGCCAATTAGGAACGTCAACACCAAAATACTCATCATAGCCAACAGCCGTTGGTCCCCCGGGAATTGGTTGTGAGAAAACCTCTTGCCATATAGCGCGGTGTTCGTCAGTGGCTATTATATTTTTTTGTTTTGAAAAAAATAAATCCCTTTTCTCCTTTTGGATTGGCCAATTCCATCCAAGGTGCCATTTACCAATGCAAGCCGTGTTGTAATCCTGCTGCTTTGCAAGTCCGCCAATAGTAAGTCGATCGGGAGTAATAAGCGGAGCTCCATAAAGACCAATAATTCCCTTTTGTAAGCGTGTGCGCCAGTGGTAACGCCCTGTAAGAATTGTGTAACGCGAAGGAGAACAGACAGCTGAAGATGAATGCGCATCGGTAAATGACATTCCTTCTGTGGCCAGGCGATCCATGTTAGGGGTTGGAATTTTACCTTTTTCAGGATTATATGAATGTACATCGCCATAACCAAGATCATCGGCGTAAATTACGATAATATTGGGATTTTCTTTTTGGTTTGTACAGGAACTAAGTATAAAGAACAGGATAACTATTCCAAAAAACTTTCCCCTGATGATTTGATTATTCATCATTCTTATTTTAATTGATTATTTTTCCTTTTTTATAATA
>JBDLJS010000056.1:0-26672 GCA_039714235.1 Bacteroidota bacterium
CATTTTGAATTCTATTTAATTGTTTCTGATAATAATCCAGTCCTTTTTTTGTGCATATGGCATGCATGTGATAGCTCATTATTTTATCGAACAAATCGAGCGAGCTCACCTCATGTTCTTCAAAAATCTGATAATCGGGATTTAATGTGTAAAGCATTCTGCCTACCTGAATTTTGGCGATAAACTCGGGATTTAATCCTTCGCGATACAGCCCCTGTTTAATCCCTTCAGTTATATTATCAATGGTATTATCGTATATCCGGCGGCGTTTTGCATCGTAAACCCTTTTGTATAATTGGGGATATACTTTTTTAAGCTCAAACTCAATATTATTGTTATAAAATTTAAGAATATGTGCAACATGATCGCGGATATCGAACAAGGAGTCAATGGCATTTTCGTTATGCTCGGTTTTAAAATCGAATAAAGGATTTTGAAGGAAATAGTCGATTACCTGCGAAACCAGGTCTTCTTTATCGGAAAAATACTGGTAAAGTGTTTTTTTTGAAATGCCGAACTCAGCAGAAACATTGTCCATTGTAACGCTGCGTATTCCAAATTTCAGGTACAGTTTACCAACATTCTGAATAATATGTAGTTTTTTTGCTTCCATGGCAGGCAAATGTAAACTATTTAAACGTAAGAAACTATCGAAGTATTCAAAGTTTACGGTTATTTAATTTAAAATTTGTTTCCTGTTTTATGAATTATAAAATTTAAACCAAAACTATGGGAACTATGAGAGTTTCCAAATTCTAAATCGGTAAACGGGGAGATTTTTACAATTAAACTGCCGTTTTTTTATTGTGGAAATAGAAACGATTTTGCAATAACCAAATCTTCGGGGTAAGTAATTTTTATATTTTCATGATTACCTTCAACCAAATTTATTTTTTCTCCAGATTGTTCCAGCACCGAAGCATCGTCGGTAAAATTTTCGTTTGAAGCCTGATTGTAAGCATTTTTAATCAGTTGTGTTTGAAAGGTTTGCGGAGTTTGTACAAGAAAATATTTTGATCGGTCAACCGCTTTGTTTGTGCCCTCTTCAACATACCGCACCGATTCTGAAACGGGAATAACCGGCAGTGCATTCCCTTCTTGGGCAGCAATTTCGAAACAATTTTGCAGCGTTAGTACCGATACCAACGGACGAACCCCGTCGTGAATAAAAACAATACCTTCATCGTTAATTAAATCCAAACCGTTTTTTACCGACTGAAAACGGTTCTCTCCTCCGTAAGCTAATTGGTAAGTAAATTTAAATTGATGTTTCTGACAGAGTTGTTCCCAGGTATCAACCTGATTTTCGGGCAAAACCAGTATGTATTCAAATGCAGAATCGAATTTTGCAAATGCCTCGAAAGTGTGCATTAAAATCGGTTTCCCGTTAATTTCCAAAAACTGTTTTGGAACCGGGCCTTTCATGCGGCTGCCACTTCCGCCTGCTACAATTAGAGCAAACTTTTGCATTGTACTCGTTGTTAATTTTGTAAATTAGACAGTGTCTATCCAACAGTAAAAATAACTCAAAAATCTTCCATAATGGAAAAAGTTCTTCAATTTTTAAAAGCATTGTCTGAAAACAACAATCGTGAGTGGTTCCAGGAAAACAGGAAGTGGTACGAAGAAAGTCGTGATAAAGTATTGTTTTTAACCGATGTATTAATTAACGAAATCGGAAAATTTGATAAGGAAATACCTGCAATGAATCCAAAAGACTGCATGTTTCGCATTTTCAGGGATGTCAGGTTTTCGAAAGATAAACGGCCCTATAAAACTAACTTCGGAAGTTTTATTTGCAAAGGCGGCAGAAAAAGCATGAATCCGGGATACTATTTTCATATTGAGCCCGGGGGCAGTTTTGTTGCAGGAGGAGTATACATGCCACCAGCCGAACCATTAAAGGCTATTCGAAATTATATGGCCGAACATGCCGAGGAGTTTCGTGAAATAATAAATGAACCTGATTTTAAAAAGATATTTCCTGAAATGTATGATCATCAGTTAAAAACTTCACCAAAGGGATTTCCTAAAGACCATGAGTTTATACATCTATTAAAATACAAATCGTATATTTTTTCTATGGGGATTGATGATTCGATTATTTCCGGCGGGGACTACATTGAACACATGGTTAAGTCGTTCAGGATATTACAGCCGGTAAATGCATTTTTGAATGAAGCACTGCAAGGAAAAATATAAAAACTACGTCCCGGAAGGGTTACTTTTTGAGCATTTCAGGAATATTATAGTATAAGACCCTTATTTTTTATCTTCCCGATTTCAATGAATTGCCCCGGTTGTTCTAACCGGGGTTCTTATTTTGTTTATGATTTAAAAAACTATTTTTGCATCTTAATTAAATAATATTTAGGATGAAAAGGTTTTTACTATTATTCGTATTAATTACAACTGTTGCAACCATTGGCGCTCAAAATTTACAACTGCATTACGACTTTGGCGAAGGACGCAAATATATTACAACCACTGTTGAAATGTTTAAACCCGATAAACTTGGCAACACATTTTTTTTTATCGACATGGATTATAATGTTGGTGAAGTTGAAGGTATAAGCCTGGCGTATTGGGAAATTGCCCGTGCTTTTAATATCGGGAAATCACCTTTTGCTTTTCATGCTGAATACAACGGAGGATTCGGGCAGTGGAAAGATGGCGATTATTCCGGCTCATTTACCATTAATGGTGCATGGCTGACTGGTTTAGAGTACTCGGTTAATGCAGAAGATTTTTCAAAAGGCTTTACCCTTCAGGCTTTATACAAGTATATCAGGGGAAAACACGATGCTGCATTTCAGCTAACAGCAGTATGGTACCTTAATTTTGCAAATAACAAGTTGTCGTTTACCGGATATGCCGATTTTTGGAGGGAAGATATGGATTTTGGGACAATAGAAAATCCGGACTTTACTAAATACATTTTTCAGGCAGAACCCCAACTATGGTTTAACACAACTGAAAAGTTTGCTATAGGAAGCGAAATAGAAGTGAGTTACAATTTCGAGGCAAGTGGATTTAGATTTTTGCCTACTTTAGGTGCCAAATACACATTTTAATAAACCGATACCTGACTTATATGCTAAACAAATTTTTTAAATTAGAAGAAAACAAAACCACCATAAAAACGGAAATACTTGCCGGTATAACCACTTTTATGACCATGGCCTATATTTTAGCCGTTAATCCTGATATACTTAGTGCTACCGGTATGGATAAGAATGCACTGTTTACTGCCACTGCACTTTCGGCATTTATTGCTACGTTGGTTATGGCACTTGTTGCCAAACTTCCTTTTGCCCTGGCTCCCGGAATGGGTTTAAATGCATTTTTTGCCTTTACCGTTGTTTTGGGCATGGGTTATAGCTGGCAGTTTGCTTTAACAGCTGTATTCCTGGAAGGAATTATTTTTATTGTTTTAACTGCATTTAATATCAGGGAGTTAATTGTAAATGCCATACCATTATCCTTAAAGCACGCGGTATCCGCTGGTATTGGTTTGTTTATTGCTTTTATCGGGTTACAAAATGCCGGAGTAATTGTAAATAACGATGCCGTTTTAGTAGGTCTTGGAGATATGGGCTCGTCTACCGTTTTAATAGCATTGGGAGGGGCTGTGTTAACTGCAGTACTTCTGTCGTTGAAAGTTAAAGGTGCACTATTAATCGGTATTTTTGCAGCAACAGTTGTCGGAATTCCGCTTGGTGTCACCCATATGCCTGAAGGAAATTTAGTAGATACCCCTCCATCGCTGGCCCCAATATTCTGGAAATTTGACTTTTCAAAGGTATTTACCCTTGATATGCTTATCGTGCTGTTTACCTTCCTGTTTGTCGATATGTTCGACACTGTAGGGACGTTGGTTGGTGTGTCGTCAAAAGCAGGTATGCTGGATAATAAAGGGAAAGTACCAAGAGTAAAAAAGGCACTTTTTGCCGACTCAGTCGGCACATTTTTTGGTGCAATTTTCGGAACAAGTACAGTTACTACTTATGTCGAAAGTGCATCGGGGGTTGCCGAAGGAGGACGGACAGGATTAACATCGTTGGCAACGGCAGCATTGTTCTTAATTGCGTTGTTTTTTGCCCCATTATTTACAATGGTACCAGCTGCAGCTACGGCCCCAGCCTTAATTCTGGTTGGCTTTTTTATGATGTCGCCAATCCTGAATATCGATTTCGAGAATTATACTGAGTCCATACCGGCATTTATTACAATAATTGTAATGCCACTTACTTACAGTATTGCTGAAGGAATTGTTTTCGGGATGTTATCTTATGTACTGTTAAAGGTTTTGACAGGAAAATTCAAAGATATTACAGTGGTTATGGTTGTTCTGGCTGCCTTATTCGTTCTCAAGTTTTTTATTTAAAATCTTAAAATCGTTAATTATTGAAACAGATTCAATAAATTCGGAGCTAAATTGAAATGGTAATTTAAATATCAAACCCTGTAAAATATTAAGTTATGAATCGTTTAATTACAGTTCTGTTAATTGCAATAACGCTTTTTTCGTGTGATAAAGTTGAAGTAAGGGATGTGCCTGGCATACCATCGTACGAAACCATGATAATTGACTTTGGTGAAATGGATGATACGAACAAATCTGCCGAATTGGTTGAATCTGTTGCCAATAAAAAAACCAATTGGCTGGTATCGGCAACTACGGTCGGGGTATGGAGTTTGATATTAAATACAACTCTAGCCGTGCCCGTTGCATCGTTTAAAGAGTCGTATGGCAAATCGCCCGTTAAAACCGGAGATGATACCTGGGAATGGACATATACATTCGAAGGATTAAAAATTACTTATAACGCAAGGTTGGTGGGTACAGTCCAGGGAGAATACAATAAATGGGAAATGTACATTACCAAAAATGGTTCTGAAGAATTTCTCTGGTTTGAAGGTACATCAGCAGAAGATAACAGCAGCGGAATCTGGATTTTGTATCATAGTCCTGAGTACAATGAAGAGGTGATTAAAATTGACTGGAAAAAGGAAGGAGAAGATATTGCAGAGGTGAAATATACCTATGTTCGCGAATTGAATAACAACGATGAACCGGATAAGCTCTACGGAAGCTATCTTGCCTATGGATTACGCGATGCAGAATTTAATGCTTTTGTACACATTCATATTTTTAATGAAATGTACGATGATTTTACTGATACTTACGTTGAGTGGAGCAGTGCCGATTATTCGGGCAGAATAAAAGCTGAACATTTTTATCAGGACACTGAATGGCACTGCTGGGATGATACCTGGAAGGACATAGATTGTAACTAACAGTTTCTGGATTAAATGTAAAATCGGGTGTATTTATTAACTTTGTATTTAATTGAGGCATTAGCTCAGTTGGTTTAGAGCACTACCTTGACAGGGTAGGGGTCACTGGTTCGAATCCAGTATGCCTCACTATTTAAATTTAAATTGTTAGCCTCATATATTCACCTTCAAATCAATCTGCTTTTGTTTTAATATTCCCCGATTTTAGTATTTTTAGACTATACTAAAACAGCTAAATATAAAATGAAGTCTTTATCTCGCAGAAATTTTGTAAGAACAGCCATGGTGGCCGGAACAGGGGCTATGATGTTGCCAAATACAATAATGGCAGGAACAACTGAACCAAGTCTTAAAGGGAAAAAAGTATTGTATGTTTATGGTGGATGGAAAGGTCATGAACCACAGCAGTCGGTTGATGTGTTTGTGCCATGGATGCGCTCGGAAGGTGCCGAAGTAACGGTTTCCGATACGCTTGATTCGTACCTCGATGAAAAATTGATGGACTCTCTTGATTTAATCGTGCAAATATGGACCATGGGTAAAATTTCCAAAGAACAGGAAAAGGCTCTCTTGAAAGCAGTAAAAAGCGGGGTAGGCCTGGCCGGCTGGCATGGTGGCATTGGCGATTCGTTCAGGAACAATGTAGAATACCAGTTTATGGTTGGCGGACAGTGGGTGGCACACCCGGGCGGAGTAATCGATTACAGTGTGCAGATTACTGATCACAAAGATCCGATTACAAAGGGACTGAAAGATTTTAACATGCATTCGGAACAATATTACATGCATGTCGATCCGAATGTAAAGGTTTTGGCAACTACTGAATTTTCAGGCGACCATGCTTCATGGATTGACAAGTGTGTAATTCCTGTAGTTTGGAAGAAATACTATGGCGAAGGCCGTGTTTTCTATTCATCGCTGGGCCATGTGATGAAAGACTATGAAGTGCTGGAAGCTCTGGAAATCCAGAAACGTGGTATTCGCTGGGCTGCTGAAAGCAAGTATCAGCCTAAAGAGAAATGGACCAGCCCGGTTTATGGATAATCCTAAGATATCGCAAATAAAAAAAGCTGGAATTCAGAATTAGAGTTCCAGCTTTTATTTTGGTTATAGTTAAATTTATCCTTTCAATGCCTCAGCACCACCTACAATCTCCAGAATTTCTCCGGTGATAGTTGCCTGACGCGCTTTGTTGTATTCAAGCGATAAATCGTTCAACATTTCTGTAGCATTGTCAGTTGCCTGGTGCATAGCTGTCATGCGTGCTCCATGCTCGGCTGCATGAGAATCGAGCAGAGCTTTATAAAACTGTATTTTTAATGATCTTGGTATCAGTTCCTGGATGATATACTCTTTCGATGGCTCGTAAATGAAGTCGAAATTGTTGTCTTCTTCTATTCCCTCTTCCATTTCAACCGGGAGAAACTGCTCGGTGGTTTGTACCTGAATGGCCGCATTTTTAAAACTGTTGTAAACCAGTTCTATTCTGTCGTAATGATTTTCGGCAAAAGCGTTCATTGCATCTTCGGCCACTGTAGAAACATTATCGAACGTTAATGAATCGAACAATTCATTTTCGTTGGCTACTACTTTATATCCACGGTGTTTTAACTGGCGTTCACCTTGTTTGCCAACGGCCATAAAGTCAACGTTTCCCAGCTTAAATTGTTGGGAGTATTTCGATCTTGCCAGTTCAACCGTTTTTTTGGTAATGTTTGTATTAAATCCACCACAAAGTCCGCGGTTGGAAGTAACAAGAATAATAAGTACTTTCTCCGGTTCGCGGAATTGAGTATATGGCGAATCTTCCACATTTTCGAGGCTGGCGCTCAACGAGGTTAAAATCTGGTACAACTTATCGGCATACGGCCTGATTTGCAAAATGGCATCCTGTGCCTTTTTTAGTTTTGCTGCCGATACCATTTTCATAGCACTGGTAACCTGCCTTGTGGTTTTTACCGATGCAATCCTTGTTCGTATTTCCTTTAATCCAGCCATTTTATTAGTGAATGTGTGATTGAGTGATTGAGTGGTTGAGGATGTCCTCATTTACCCATTCACTCATTTACTTTACTCCTATTTGTATTTCCCTGCCGTTTCAGCAGCTACCTTCCTTATGGTTTCCTCAATTTCCGGTGAGATTTTGCCTGCTTTTAAAACATCAAGAACCGGGCGGTGCGACATCTCCATAGTTTCAAGGAAATCCACTTCAAATTCTTTTACCTTATCAATAGGAACTTCGCTAAGCAACTCTTTTGTACCGCAGTAGATAATTGCTACCTGGTGCTCAATTTTCATCGGAGAATACTGTCCCTGCTTCAGGATTTCAACGTTTTTACGTCCTTTGTCGAGAACACGCATGGTTGCCGCATCGAGGTCGGATCCAAACTTGGCAAATGCTTCCAGTTCTCGGAACTGGGCCTGGTCGAGTTTTAAAGTACCGGCAATTTTTTTCATCGACTTAATTTGAGCGCTACCACCCACACGCGACACAGAAATACCAACATTAATTGCAGGGCGGATACCTGCGTTAAACAGGTTCGACTCGAGGAAAATCTGACCATCAGTAATCGAAATTACATTGGTTGGAATATATGCCGAAACATCACCAGCCTGTGTCTCAATAATCGGAAGGGCAGTTAACGAACCACCACCTTTTACCTTGTCTTTTAAACAGTCGGGCAGGTCGTTCATATTTTTCGCAATTTCATCCGAATCGATAACTTTTGCCGCACGCTCCAATAAACGCGAGTGCAGGTAAAACACATCTCCAGGATAAGCTTCGCGGCCAGGTGGACGACGAAGAAGCAATGAAACCTCGCGGTAAGAAACGGCCTGTTTCGATAGGTCGTCATAAATAATTAAAGCATCGCGGCCGGTATCGCGGAAATATTCGCCAATTGCCGCGCCTGCGTATGGTGCATAAAACTGAAGTGCTGCCGGGTCGGAGGCTGTTGCCGAAACAATAACCGTGTACTCCATGGCTCCTGCTTTTTCGAGTGTAGAGGCAATGTTTGCTACCGTTGAACCTTTTTGGCCAACCGCAACATAAATACAGTAAACCGGATTACCCTGCTCGAAATATTCGCGTTGGTTAATAATTGTATCGATAGCCACAGCAGTTTTACCTGTCTGGCGGTCGCCAATAATTAACTCACGCTGTCCACGGCCAATCGGAATCATGGCATCAATTGCTTTTAATCCTGTTTGAAGTGGCTGTTTTACCGGTTGACGGTAAATTACCCCCGGTGCTTTCCTTTCAAGCGGCATTTCAAATAGTTCGCCCTGAACAGCACCTTTCCCGTCGATAGCCTCACCAATTGTATTAACAACTCTTCCAAGCAAGCCTTCGCCCACATCGATGGAAGCAATGTGGCGTAAACGTTTTACGGTATCGCCTTCTTTAATTTCTTCTGAAAGCCCTAAAAGCACTGTTCCAACATTGTCCTCTTCAAGGTTAAGAACAATTCCCTTCATCCCGTTTTCGAACTCAATCATCTCGTTTGCTTCAACGTTTGAAAGGCCGTAAATACGGGCAATACCATCACCAACTTGCAACACGGTACCAACTTCTTCAAGTTCAGCTACCGATTTAAATCCTTCTAACTGTTGTTTTAGAATTTCTGATACTTCAGCAGGTTTTATATTAGCCATGTTTTATATTTTTTCACTTTATTGATTAACAATATTATAATTCAGTTTCTAACAGGTCTTGCTTAATTTTCTTGAGTTGTGTTGCCACGCTGGCATCGTATTGTTTGTCGTCGAGACGCAAAACCAAACCTCCAAGTATATCCTTATTTACCTGGGTTGAAAGTTCTATTGTGGCATTCAACTCTTTGCCCAGCAATTTTTCAACTTTTTTAATGGTATCGTCATTTACTTCCGAAGCGGTAGTTAGTACGGCCGATTTAATATTCTGGTCTTTTCTTGTTAAATCGAGAAAGTTTCTGCAAATGCCGGGGATGTGTCCTTCTCTTTTATTTTGAGTAATCAGAAGAAGAAAATTAAGGGTTAGTTTATCCACATTCCCTTTAAAAACAGATTTAATTAATTCCGATTTTTTTGATGTCTTTACAATCGGGCTTTCCAGTAAAAGGATAAAATCTGCAGAAGTGTTGCAAACATTGAAAACCAGTTCAATATCGGCTTTAAGTTTGTTCAGCAGGTTTTTTTCTTTTGCAGTTGAAAAGAAAGCCTTTGCGTATCTTACTGTTATTGCGCTCTGATCCATTACTTTTAATTCAGCTTGATATCATCAATTAAACCATCCACCATTTTTTTCTGCTCTCCTTTTTTGTCAAGCTCCTTTTTAATCACCTTTTCAGCAATTGATACCGAAAGTTCAGCTACCTGCTTTTTAATGTCATTAATAGCAGCTGTCTTTTCTGACTGGATTTGCTGACGTGCCTGGTCGATGGTTTTTAGAGCCTCCTGTGCAGCTTTTTCTTTTGCTTCGGCTACTATTGTTTCTTTTAATTCTTTGGCTTCTTTCAGAATTACATCTTTTTCTCTCCGGGCCTCGGCAATAATTTTTTCGTTGTCAGCTTTTAATCCGGCAACTTCTTTTTTAGCTTCTTCAGCCGAATTTAAAGCATATGCAATCGACTCTTCACGCTCTTTAAGCGCTATCAGTATTGGTTTCCAGGCAAATTTCTTTAAAATAAAAAGTACTACCCCGAAAATTATAAGCATCCAGAAAATAGTGCCCGGATTTGGCATTACTAAACCCATAATTCAATTTTTTTAGTTAGGCAACTGCACCCCGGGCAATCCCCGGGGTGGCTGCCTGATGTTTTTTGCTAAACGAAAATAACAAGTGCACAGATGATTACAGCAAAGAAGGCAACGCCTTCGATAAGAGCTGCAGATACAATCATGTTCGAGCGGATATCACCGCTGGCTTCAGGCTGGCGTGCAATAGCTTCCATGGCGCTGGCACCGATTTTACCGATACCCATACCTGCACCAATTGCCGCTAATCCGGCTCCTAAAGCAGCACCCATTTTACCGACAGTTGCGCCGGCAGCCGCTTGTAGCAATACAGTTAAAATAGCTGATAACATAGCTTTAAAATTTAATTATTAATGATGTTCTGAGGTCGCCATTCCGAAATAGAGCGCCGACAACAGAGTAAAAACATATGCTTGTATAAACGATACTAAAACATCTAATAACAAAATAAACACCGAGAATGCAACCGATACCGGGCTGATGCCATAACCTGCCCCGGCTCCCATTATGCTGCCGAAAATAAATATGAGGCTGACAAACACGGTTACAATCATGTGTCCCGCCATCATGTTGGCAAACAAACGGACCATCAATACAAAAGGTTTTGTAATTACGCCCGAAAGTTCAACAATTGGCATCAGCGGAATAGGAAATTTTAGCCACCACGGCACATCGGGATTGTAAATTTCTTTCCAGTAATGTTTGTTCCCGTTTATGGTGGTGATAAAAAATGTAAACAATGCCAGAACCATAGTTACACCAATGTTTCCTGTTACGTTTGCTCCAAACGGAGGAATTGGGATTAATCCCATAAAGTTGTTAATCAGGATAAAAAAGAAAAGGGTTAAAAGGAATGGCATAAATTTTTCGTATTTCTTGTCGCCAATGGCCGGTTTTGCCACTTCGTCGCGTATAAACAGAATAATTGGTTCGAACAGGTTTTGCACCCCTGAAGGAGCTTTCCCCTTGTTTCTTTTTGCTGAGCTTGCCACAGAAAATACCAGCCACATTAAAATAATTACCGAAACCAAAACACCGGCAATGGTTTTTGTTATGGAAATATCTATTGGTTTACCCAGTTCGTGACCGTGAGTGTCCAACTCAACTATTTTCCCTTTAAACTCTTCGCTGTGCGAAATGCGGAATCCTTTGTAATCGCTGTGCCCGTGATGGAATTTCGATGACATAAAAACATGAAACGCTTTCCCCTCGTGCAAATCAGGATTTTTGCTGTAAAGAATTACCAGCAGAGGAATGCTAATGTGCTTTTCTCCAAAAGAAGTAATGTGCCAGTCGTAAGAATCGGAAACGTGATCGATAACAAATTCGCCGGCATTAAACTCCTCTTCGTGGTGCGAATCGGTAGCATGAGCTTCGGTAGTTTGCCCGTGATCGTCTTCATTACCGTGTTGTGCAAATAAAGGATTGATTATAATAATTGAAAGTGCAAGTAAAATTATTATTCCTTTGGAAAGCTTTAGCATAGTAAATCGGTTTTTCTAACGTTCACAAATTTATAAGAAATTTTTTAGCGCGTGCTAAAAATCAGAAATTTCCATTAATAATTAAGACACTTTTAAAAACTTCATTTTAGAAGGGGATAGAGTTTATTGTTTCTGGAATTTTATTTGTTTTTCTTTTTGCGTGAGATTTTGGTTATTTCTGCTACTTCAATAAATG
This sequence comes from Bacteroidota bacterium, assembly GCA_039714235.1. Lineage (GTDB taxonomy): Bacteria > Bacteroidota > Bacteroidia > Bacteroidales > Prolixibacteraceae > Draconibacterium. Next base: position 11,716 of record JBDLJS010000056.1, read on the forward strand.
TAAAAATCAGGTAAAAAAGCATCAGGCAAATAACAAATGGTATGGCATTTTCAGAATCGAACGCAATGTATGCAACTGCAACCACCGAATATAAAATTAACTTAAAGAAGGCAATTAACATGTTGCTTCGGGAAAATTTGCCCATGTCTTTCTGGGCTAACCGTAATTGCCATGCATGAATAAAAACTGTTACAAGATAAAAGAAGATTAAAAGGAAAGGTAAAACAGGTAAATAGTATTCGGGTATAAAAAGTGAGAACACGAGCCATCCGATCAGGACAATGGCGAGGGTTATTCCTGTGAGTTTTACTAAAAATTGCTTCATTTTTTGAGTAAGTAGCGCACGTCATGCTGAACTTGATTCAGCATCTCTATCATAAAAGATTCCGAAACAAGTTCGGAATGACGAAGGATTCGAGTTCATTTCTTCTTTAAAAGGTTCTTCGTTCCGTAAATAATGGCAAGGATTACCGAAAAAACCATTAACCCGAAGGTAAACCCTTTAAAACTGTTTTCCATCCACTGGTCTATTTTATAGCCAAGGAAAGTGAAGGCTGCAATAATTACCATCATTTCGAATCCCAGACTGGAATACCTGATGAAATTATTTATACCATTGCCTTTACTTTTTTTCTTTTTCTTTTTCTTTTTCTCTTCCCGGTTCCGGTTCATTAACTTTGTTTGTTCCGCCCATACTACATGTTCCGGTGAAAGTAGCTCCTGGTTCAACTGACAGTTTTCCGGCAATAACATCGCCTTCAATTTTGGCAGAGACTTTCATGTTCATTAAATCGTTGGCAATTATTTTGCCTTTTACGTAGCCCGAAATTTCAACATTTCCGGATTGTATCTGGCCTTCGATTTTGCCGCTGGATCCAACTACCACACGCCCCTTGGAAACTAAATTTCCTACCAGCTGTCCGTCTATTCTGATGTCGCCGTCGGAGATAATGTCTCCTTTAATTTTTGTCGCTTCATTAATAATGTTAATAGACTGGTTTTGTCCTTCTGAATTTACCTGTTTTGCCATGGTTTATTGTTTTTATAGTAATACTTCGCGTCACCAACTTCATTTAATAATTGGAGCGATGAATTTACAATTTTTTGTATCCCCGACAAAAATAGTGAGGGGTTATTTTATGAAGTTGTTTAAAGTAAAAGGGGAATTTCGAGAGGGACATATTGGTTTTAGTGGCGAAGCTCCATTTTTATTGCATAGCCAAAGCTACGGAAGAAAAATTAGCTGAAGTCCAATGAAATTAAGATGTTACTCGCAGTTTTTCGATTTTACTTTAAACAACTTCTATGGTAAGAATTCATAAAATTTTGAAAAGAAAAGGAATCAGCATGATTTGAGGCAGCTTAAACAGGATCGTATGCCCATTTAATATAAACGCTTCCCCAGGTAAAACCGGCACCAAATGCTGCGAGAATTATATTATCGCCCTTTTTTAGCTGTTTTTCGTAATCCCATAAACAAAGCGGAATTGTTGCAGCTGTGGTATTCCCGAATTTTTGGATATTTATCATTACCTGGTCTCTGTTGATTCCCATTCTGCGAGCTGTTGCATCGATAATTCTCATGTTGGCCTGATGTGGTACGAGCCATGCAATATTATTTGATTCAAGGTTGTGTTTGTCCATAATTTCCACTGCCACATCGGCCATGCTCGAAACAGCTGCTTTAAAAACAGCTTGTCCTTCCTGGTACACAAAATGCTCGCCGTTTTGCACTGTTTCTACCGAAGCCGGTTTTAACGAACCACCTGCTTTCATGTGCAAATGGTGACGGCCAAGCCCGTCGACCCGGTTTATACAATCAATTATGCCCACATCTTCTGTGGTTGGTTCAAGCATAACGGCAGTGCCTGCATCGCCAAAAAGCGGGCAGGTTGTACGGTCTTTGTAATTGGTAATCGACGACATCATATCGGCGCCAACAATAACAACTTTTTTGTAACGCCCTGATTCAATAAACTGTACTCCTGTTGAAAGTGCAAAAATAAATCCTGAGCAGGCTGCATTTAAATCGAAACTCCAGGCATTGTGTATTCCAACCTTGTCAGTAATAATGTTTGCTGTAGCAGGAAAAGGCATGTCGGGTGTAATGGTAGCGCATATCAGCATATCGACCTCAGAGGCTTTTGTGCCGGTTTTTTCGAGTAGTTGTTCTACTGCCCGTGCTCCCATGTCGCTGGTCGCTTTTCCCTCTTCTTTTAAAATTCTTCTCTCTTTTATCCCAATGCGTTGCATAATCCATTCGTCGGATGTATCAACCATTGTACTTAGTTCGTCGTTTGTTAAACGGTATTCCGGGAGGTAGGCCCCAACTCCTGTTATTGCTGCCCTATGTTTAGTCATTGCTTTAATGTTTATGAAAATTATCTATTGAAACAGGGCACAATGATAAAAAAACAGGTATGAATCTGAAAGGAAAATTTGTGTTAAGCGAGAATATTAAAGGGAAGGATAAACTTAGAATCAGATTTTAGTTGAACAATCAATTCACAGGTTCGAAAAGTTTGGGTTTTGGGCAAAAAAAATCCATCTTTTAAATATGTTAAAAAGATGGAATTTTTAATCCTGATACGTAATATTATCAGGATTCGTTCTCAGTAATTAAACTGCAATTTCTTTTTCAATTACCTGCTTACCTCTGTAATATCCACATTCCGGACAAACGGTGTGGTATTTAACAGTAGTTCCACAATTGGAGCAGGTAGCCAAAGTTGGAACCGAGGCTTTATAATGTGTACGCCTTTTGTCCCTTCTCGATTTCGATGTTTTATGCTTTGGATGTGCCATTGTTATATATTTTAATTATTATTTTTTCAAATTTTTTAATGCAGCCCAACGCGGATCAATTGTTTCTTCGTCCTCCGTTTCGGGTTGCCCGTAATTATTTAATCTATCAAGCATTTCCCTGTTGCAACTGTTTTCTCCCGATTCGTCGGGATGAACATGTTTTAAAGGTATGCTCAAAATTATATATTCATATATCTCGCGGGTCAGGTTAATGTGATGTTCTTCGGGTAAAACCCAAATTACATTATCGCCTTCGTCGAACTCTGCTTCTTCTCCAAACTTCACAAACAGTTCGGTTTCAAATTCAATGTCCTGTCTGTAGTTTTCAAGACACCGGTCGCATTCGAGTTCTACACAGCCTGAAATGTTAAAGATTAATTTTAAAAATGAACTTCGTTTTTCCAGTGCAACTTTTACAGTTACTTCTCCAGCTTCAACCAGACCCTCAGTAAAATGTTCAAAGAACTTATCGGTTACTTCAAATTCGTATTCGTGCAGGCCTTCTTTAAGGCCTTTAAACTCAATGTAATATTTGTTTTTCCAGCCCACGATTCGAAAAAAGTGTTGCAAAAGTATAAATTTTTTGGGAAGACATAAAATATTCTGCTTTTTTTTGAGTGTAAACGGATTAATCGCTAACGGTAAGTTTACTTATTTAATATTATTCTAAAAGTTGTCCCTTTCCCCAATTCCGACCATTTAATAAAAATTTTACCGCTGTGGTAAATCTCAATAATTCGTTTGGCAAGTGAAAGCCCAAGACCCCAACCCCGTTTTTTTGTTGAGTAGCCCGGCTGAAAAATGGTTTTATGGTTTGCTTTGGCCACTCCAATTCCGGTGTCGGTAATATCAATATACACCTGGTTCTCTTTTTCGGATAAATCAATATTAATGTTTCCTTCGTTACCCATAGCGTCGATGGCATTTTTACAAATATTCTCGATAACCCACGAGAAAAGAGCTGCATTTAAAGGAGTTTCAATGTAATCTTTTTCCGAAAAGGAGGTTTTAAAAATAACTTTCCCCGAAGAACGGGTTTTTAAATAGTTTACCGATGAATTGAGAACTTCAATCAGGTTTAATCTTAACAATTCGGGTTTAGAGCCAATTTTTGAGAAACGTTCTGTTATTTTCTCCAGGCGCCTGGTGTCTTTTTCAAATTCTTTGATAATATTTTCGTCTACACCCTGAAGTTTAAGTAGCTCGATCCAAGCCATTAACGACGAAATAGGAGTGCCAAGCTGGTGTGCTGTTTCTTTCGACATTCCTACCCATACCTGGTTTTGCTCGGCACGCTGGGTTGCATAAAATGCAAAATATGCCACCACAATAAAAATTACAATTACAACGAGTTGAATAAAAGGATAAATTCTGAGGTTACGCAAAATACTCGATTCGCGGTAATACAAAAGCTGGTAGTTTGTTTCTGATAATTTTATCCGAATGGGTTCCACCCTGTCTTTCATTTTTTTTAACTCCCTGCTCAAAACCTCTTCTTTCTTAGCCTCATTGTAATTAATGTTTGCAGAGGTATTGAAAGTACCGTCTTCATTTAATACAATGATTGGGATAGTTGTATTTTTGGTAGTTACCATTAACAGAAAATTGAGGTATTCAGAACTCAATTCATCCGTGTTACTAATCCGTTTAGTTGCTTCTGCCCATAATTCAACTTTGTTGCGTTCCTCCTGTTCCAGTTTGTTGGTCAGCCAGTTGGTATATAAAAGCGAAGCTACTCCAATAAGTACAGCAACAACTAAAAATATAATTTTTCCGCGGCGTCTTTTAAGATAAATGTCCAATGTAAAATAATTTAATGTACAATAGTTGAGAACGGAAGAAACAATTAATTATTATTTGCCGAGTATCTCTTGTACTGTTTTTACAATGCCCCTGGTATCAATTCCACATTCTTTGTATAAATCATCCAGTGTTCCGTGTTCGATAAATTTGTCAGGAACACCAAGTATTTTCATGGGTGACGAATAACCTTTTTGTGCCATAAATTCGGTTACGGCACTTCCGAATCCTCCCTTAATTGCTCCGTCTTCAACCGTAAGAATATATTTAAAATTTTCAAAAACTTCTGTCAGAAGCTGCTCGTCGAGTGGTTTAGCAAATCGCAGATCGTAATGCGCAGCAGATATTTCTTTATTGGTAAGGCTTTTTACTGCCCTGGCTGCAAAAATGCCTGATTTACCAATGGATAAAATGGCAATATCTTTCCCATCAGAGAGTTTGCGTCCTTTCCCGATTTCAATTTTTTCGAAAGGTTTTTTCCAGTTGGGTTTTATGCCGCAACCCCGCGGATACCTGATTGAGAAAGGTTGGTTCGTTTCTTCCAGTTGAGCGGTGTACATCAGGTTTCGCAACTCAATTTCATCCATTGGTGCCGAAACAATCATGTTAGGGATGGTGCGCATATAAGAAATATCGAAAACACCATGATGAGTTGCCCCGTCTTCGCCAACCAGGCCACCCCGGTCGAGACAAAAGACCACATGAAGATTTTGAATGGCTACATCGTGTACCACCTGGTCGTAGGCACGTTGCATAAAAGTGGAGTAGATGTTGCAGAAAGGCACTATACCCTGTGTTGCCAGTCCTGCAGAAAAGGTCACCGCATGCTGTTCGGCAATGCCCACGTCGAAAGCACGGTCGGGCATTTTTTTAATCATCAGGTTCATCGAACACCCGGTGGGCATGGCCGGAGTAATACCAACAATTTTTTCGTTTTGTTCGGCCAGCTCAACCAATGTTTCTCCAAATACATTCTGAAATTTTGGAGCTTTCTCTATAGGGCAGTCACAGGAATAAATTTCACCTGTTTTTTTATCGAATACGCCCGGAGCATGAAACTGGGTCTGGTTAATCTCAGCGTGTTTAAATCCTTTCCCTTTTTGGGTAATTACATGTAACAACTTTGGGCCGGGAATATCTTTCAGGTCATTCAAAACTTTGGTCAGATACTCCACGTCGTGTCCGTCAACCGGGCCAAAATACCTGAAATTAAAAGCTTCAAAAAGGTTGTTTCTTTTAAAAATTATATTTTTCAGGGCGTGCTGGTTTTTCTGGATAAAACGTCTAATCCTGCGCCCAAAACCATCCAGTTTTCCCAGTCCTTCCCAAACATCTTTTTTAAACCGGTTGTATGTTCCCGATTTTGAAATGTTTAACAGGTATTTGTTCAGGCCGCCTACACTCGGGTCGATGGCCATGTTGTTGTCGTTTAAAATTACCAGTATGTCAGAGCTCTCTTCTCCTACATTGTTCATCGCTTCAAAGGCCATCCCCCCGGTCATGGCTCCGTCGCCAATAACTGCAACTACCTTTCTGTCCTTTTCTCCTTTCAGTTTCGATGCAACAGCCATACCGAGTGCTGCAGAAATAGAAGTGGAAGAGTGTCCAACACCAAATGCATCATATTCACTTTCATCTCTTTTTGGGAAACCGCTAATACCTTTATATTTTCTGTTTGTACTGAAGTTATCGCGGCGGCCGGTTAAAATTTTATGCCCGTACGCCTGGTGCCCTACATCCCAAATCAATTGGTCGTATGGGGTATTGTAAACATAGTGTAAAGCAACGGTTAGTTCCACCACTCCGAGGCTAGCCCCAAAGTGTCCGGGATTGGTTGAAAGAATATCGATAATAAAATCGCGCAACTCGCTACAAACATCCTCAAGTTGTTTCAGCGACAGCTTTTTTAAATCTGCTGAATTATTTATTTTTTCAAGTAGTTTTCCTCTAACTTCGTTCATCAACATTAAAATAATAGCAAAGATAATAATTCCTCAACCACTCTTTGTTTACCACTGTAAAAGAAGTAATTTTAGGATTAATTAAAAATGATTACTATGAACTTTCTAGGAAGAATAACGACGCTAGGTTTAATCTTATTACTTTATTCATGTGTTTCGACCAAGCAGTTTAACGAAACAAACGATAAACTGGGGATTTACCAGAAAGAAAACGAACAGCTGAAAAGCGAAAATATGTTTTTAAAAACTGCCAATACTGAATTAAAAAGTAAGATTGACCAACTTGAAAATACCAACAGTGACCTGAACAGGCAGCTTGAGGATGCTTTGTACAATCTGAATATTCAGAAACAGAATTTATTGGGTGCTGAAAAAGAAATTGAAGGATTGCAACGGCAGATACAAGCCCTGAATACGGGGAGTTCGGCTGAGATTGAAAAGCTTTTGGAAGAGCTGAATACAGCCCGTGAAGATTTGAATAACCGCGAAGATAAGCTGCGTTTGGCAGAGACTGAACTGGAAGCCAGAAATGAAAAACTGATGGAACTTCAGAATATCCTGCAAGAAAAAGAAAAAGCAGTTGATGAATTGAAAAAGAGTGTGATGGATGCGCTGGTTGGATTTAATAACAACGGATTAACCGTGCATGAAAAGAATGGTAAAGTGTATGTCTCACTGGATGAAAAACTGCTTTTTAAAACCGGACAATGGGATGTTGATCCGAATGGACAGAGGGCGATAACCGAATTAGGCAAGGTGCTGGCCGCTAATCTAAACATAAATATTATGGTAGAAGGGCACACCGACGATGTTCCGATGCACGGAACCGGGGCAGTAAAAGATAACTGGGATTTGAGCGTAATGCGGGCAACAGCAGTAACAAAAATACTAACTCAGAATAAGCAAATTGATCCGGAGCGGATTATTTCTGCAGGACGGAGCGAATACCATCCAGTTTCGCCCGACAAAACTGTCCAGGGAAGACAAATGAACCGCAGGACTGAGATTATCCTTACTCCAAAACTGGATGAATTACTGAAGATTATAGAAATGAATTAATCTGGGCTAATCCATCAAGCGTCAGCATTGGTTCAACGGTTTTTACATTTTTTGTAAGTGGTGCCACAACTGCACTTAAACCCCCGGTTGCAACAACAGTAAGTTTTACTTTCATTTCGGCCTGGGTGCGTTCGATAATGGAATCAACAAGCCCTGTAAAACCATAAATTACCCCTGACTGAATGGCATGTATAGTGTTTTCGCCCAAAACAGAAGGAGGAGGCGTTAAATGAATTTGCGGGAGTTGAGCCGTGTTGCCTGCCAGAGCACCTGCAGCTGTCCGAAGTCCCGGGGCAATTGCAACTCCTAATATTTCAGATTCTTCCCCGATGGTTGTAAAAGTTAATGCGGTTCCAAAATCGATTACCATGGTATTGTTACCGTATCTCTGATAGGCAGCAACAGCATTGGCAACCAGGTCGGTACCAATTTCGTAGGGATTTAATATTTTAATGGGTAGTTTATGAAATATTTCGGGTGCTACAGTATTCACTTCCGCCTCGGGAAACAGCCCCGATAACATTTCGCTAAAAGGATGGACCAGCGACGGGACAACGCTGCTGAGAATAATTTTTGTGATGTTATTTCTGCAAATCTGGCATGAGCTTAAAAGTGTTCTAAAAATAACTTCATACTCGTCGGCAGTTTTTAGGTGGTCGGTTTGAATGCGCCAGTTATTATGCCATTCGTCGTTTTCGTAAACTCCAAAAACAATATTGGTATTTCCTATATCGATTGCCAGTAACATAATAAATTAATTAAATATTTCATTTTTAATTGTCATTTCGAAGGATGCCCCTCCCGAGTAATCGGGAAGAAATCTGTTACACTAAGAGGAGATTTATCACTGCATTCGAAATGACAAGCACATTCTAAATTATCCAAACAAACTTAACTGATTATCCTCTTTTTTTCCTTTTTGCGGCAGATTATTTTTAATTTTTTCTGTCAGCTCCTCTTTAATGGCATTCATAAACGGGCTTTTACCAAGGTTAAATTTTCGGCCCCTGATAACCCGGCTTTTTGCACTGGTAAGGTACAACAGCTTTTTTGCACGGGTCATGCCCACATAAAGTAACCGTTTTTCTTCTTCCACATCAGTTTCCTGACCATACAAATTATACGGCAATAAACCGTCTTCACAACCCGGAATAAAAACACATTCAAATTCCAGCCCTTTCGAGGCATGAATGGTCATCAGTGAAACAGCTTCGAGTTTGTTGTCAAATGTATCTGCTCCAATACCCAGTTTAAGGTATTGCAGGAATTCGGTTATTGTATTAAACTCTTTTGCCATTGCAATGAACCTTTGCCATTCAGATTCATTATAATCTGTGGCTTTTAAAAAATTATTTCTGATGTATTCCAGCCCTGATTGAGGCTTAGAATTCTTCAGCTCGTTCAACGACATTTCGTACTGAAGTTTGGATATTTTAAGGTTTTTCAGATTTATTAACGTCAGTGCAGAATTGAAGTCACCGAGCAAAACCGCTTCCAGTATAAAAATGATGCTTTGAAATGGTTCTTCGCTGTAAAAAGGCGAAGTGCCAACTTCCTGGTAAGGGATGTGATGATTGCGAAGCGCTTTCGACAAAGCTTCGAACTGGTTTCGTGTGCGGCATAAAATTCCAAAATCGGAAAGGCTGTTTATGTTTTCGCTTTTATCGCCCCCGGTTACCGAACTGTCTATTGAAAAGAAGCTAACCCCACCTACCAGTGCAACTATCTGCCGGGCAATAAATTCAGCTTCGGCAGCTTCGGTATGTTGGTCAGATAACGAAAGTTTAATTCCCTCGTTCAGTCCTTCCAGAAACCCAGATTGTTGAGCGATAACATTAGCCGATGCAGAAAGTATGTTCTGAGAACAACGGTACGATTTGGTCAGGTTAAAAACTTTTGCAGCGGGATAATCCGAATTAAACCGGTTAATATTTTCCGAGTTCGCACCACGGAACCCGTAAATCGACTGATTTTCGTCGCCAACTGCGCATAAGTTGGATTTATCGTCAGGAGCAAGCAGTTTTAGCAATTCGTACTGGTTGTTGTTGGTATCCTGGTATTCGTCAACAAAAATAAATTTGAATGTATTTTGGTATTCCTGCAGGATGTCAGAATTACTGGAAAAGAGCTGAAGCGGTTTGGCAATTAAATCGTCCAGGTCGAAAGCATTCAGTTTTTGAAGTTCTTTTTCATATTTTTCGAAAAGTGGATTTGTTTCTCCATTCCCAGATTTTATTTCTGAAATAATTGCCGACTGTTTTTTTACCGCTTTTTTATTTTCAACAATATTTTTCAGGATTTCTGTTTTCAGGATTTCGTCAGCTAAAAGAAAATTTTCTGTGCGGTTAAATTCAGCAAAATGATTTTTTAACACCGACAGGCCGAAAGCATGAAACGTTGAAACCGTAATAGTTTCTACCTTCTTTTTATTTTTTAAAAGTTGTCCGAGGCGTTCTTTCAGCTCCCCGGCAGCTTTGTTGGTAAAAGTTATTGCCAGAATCTCTTCCGGTTTTGCCATATGGTTTGCAATCAGCCAGGCTATTTTGCTGGTTAAAGTTTTTGTTTTGCCTGTTCCCGGGCCGGCAATAATCAATGATGTTCCGTTGTTGTATTGTACGGCTTCAAATTGTTCTCTGTTCAGGTTGTTGAACATTGCTTTGGCAGGTGCCGTTTCTCCGTACTGCTCCTGTTTTTCGGCAGCCAGGTTTTCAATCTCCTCTTTTTGCGTTAACAATTTTTGAATGCCTTTTAAATCGAAATTGATTAAAGCCCGTTTTTTTGGCGGAGGAATTTTTTCAACCCGAAAAAGTGCATTTGCAGGCCGGTAATTTTTAGCCTCTCCCGGTTTAAATACTTTTATTACACCATACTCGCCATCGTATCCTTCCTGAATATAAGTTTCGCGGTTACGCATCCGGCGTATAGCCTCGGCAAGTGTTTCTTCAGTTTTTTTTGCAATGTCTTCCAATGGTATTTCAATCAGGATATCCAGTTCTGTGCCCAATTTTTTTATTACAGAGTTATATTCAGCTTCAACTTTTTTCGAGCCCACGCCAACATCATTCAGTTCAGCAATAATTTCTTTAAGCGGAATTATAGAACGAAACGGAAGGCGGTTGGGTCTTTCCTGAATATCTTCCCTGTCCGACAGGTGGATTACCCGGTTCATTACTCCGACGGTAACCGGTTTTTTACAAGCCGGGCAGATATAATTATTCTTCAGGGTTTCTGCCGGGTTCCAGCAAACATTACATTTCCGGTGCCCGTCGTAATGGTATTTCCCTTCCTGCGGAAACATGTCAATTGTGCCGAGGTATTTTTCAGGATTTCCGGTTTTTAGTGCTTCTGTTATTGAATAATAACTTATATCGGTATTGAAAACATTGGCGTTTCGTCCAAGCTTATCGGGCGAATGTGCATCAGAATTTGAAACCAGCGTTACATTATCGAGAAAAGAACAGAGCCAGTTCATGGGTGGGTCGGTTGACAAGCCGGTTTCAATAGTATGAATGTGTGGGGATAAATCGTCGAAACACTCTTCCAGCGAGTCGAATCCCGATTTTGAGCCAAGCATCGAGAACCAGGGTGTCCAGATATGCGCCGGGATAAAATAATTGTCATCATCACACTCCAGGACTATTTCCAGTAAATCGCGCGAGTCGAGCCCCAGTATTGGTCGTCCGTCAGACGTGAGGTTGCCGCCCAGGTTAATTAAACGGGTATTTATTTTTTCGGCCTCTTCAAAACCCGGAACCAAAACAACATTATGCACTTTTCTTACTTTCCCTCCCCGTTTATAAATATTACTGATCTCAGCGGTTAGTAAAAATTGTGTTTCGTTGTTGCCGAAAGGAGAATCAAGTTTGTATTCATTTTTTAGTTTGAAAAGCCCGTTGCCGTCAGGTTCGGTCTTCTCCTTCAGTTCGGCCAGCCACCCCGGATGAGTGAAATCTCCGGTGCCGACAATTTTAATTCCTTTCAATCCGGCATAATAATCGAGATGTTCGGGCCTGAGTAGTTTGCTTGTGGCTCTCGAATAGTGAGAATGAATATGTAAATCAGCAACAAACTTCATGCATTAAATATATCCAAAAGATAGTTGAGTTTTACAGACTAATTGTAAAAACTATGCGTTAAATGAATACACTGAGCGAATCATAATTGTTTTCTTTGAAAAAAGTATTATTTTTAGTGAAACTGCTTAATTAAAAAATCAGGCGTTATGCAAAAAACGAGAAATCCATTAATATTTGTTATCGAAGATACCGTCGTTTTTAAAGATTTGATAATTGGATATCTTAAATCGAAGAAGTTTACGAACCTGAAAACTTATACAAAAGGCCAGGATTGTTTAAAAGATATTCACCTTAAGCCTGATTTAATTATCCTTAATTATTCTTCAGAAGGATTAACCGGCCTGGAGCTGATGAAGAAAGTTCATGAGGAGCATCCTGATATTGACTTTATTTTTCTGAGTGGACAAAACAATGTTGAAGTAGCCGTTAAAATAATGAAACTGGGTGCAGCAGATTATATTGTTAAAAACGACCGGGCACCACATAATCTTGTCCAGTCGATTGAACAATTAGTTTCAACGGTAAAAAAAGAAAAGATGGCAAAGGGATTTAAAATTGGTGTGGTTGGTTTCTTTGTCATCCTGTTCATTTTTATAATGGCTATCCTTTTAATGTCAATTTTCTTTCAACTAGAATTTTAATTAAGGAATAACTCGTTTTTATTATTTTTAATTCTCCAACCAATAACCTGAGTCATGTATAAAAATTTAACTGTATTTTCTTTTATTATTCTGGTGATTTTTCTAAACGGATGTAACCAAAAACCAAAGATTCCGGCATATTTAAAAGATTACGAAAAAGAGTACCTTGAAAATCCGAGGCAAGCCAATTTAAAATGGTTTACAGATGCAAAATATGGAATGTTTATCCATTATGGATTGTATGCTCAGTTGGGAAAAGGTGAGTGGGTACAACTTCGCGATACGATTCCGGTAGTGGAATATGCCAAACTAAAAGATACTTTTACTGCCGAAAAATTTGATGCTGATTTTATAACCGATCTGGCAATAAAAGCAGGGATGAAATATATCACCATCACAAGTAAACATCATGATGGTTTTTGTTTGTTTAAAACACAACAAACCGATTTTAACAGTTTGGATGCTCCTTGTGGAAGAGATTTAATTGGTGAACTGGCTGAGGTTTGTAATAAAAAAGGATTGGGGCTCTTTCTGTATTATTCGTATGCCGCCGATTGGAAACATCCGTACTTTTATTCGCGTGAAGCAGGTTGGAAAAATGCCCGCCCAGCCTATAAAGAGCCACAACCTGAATATAAATTTGAGAAAGATGAGGATTTCAGAATCTATGTGGATTATGTACACGAGCAGGTAAAAGAGTTGCTTACTCAGTATCCAACCATTGCCGGAATTTGGTTCGACCCGATTATGGGCTTCTATAATCGGCCCGATTTATTCCCGGTAGAAGAGACATATAGTTTAATCCGAAGTCTGAACCCACATGCATTAATTTCGTTTAAACAGGGAGCCAATGGCGAAGAAGATTTTTCGGCTCCGGAACGTAATGCCAGCGCCAAAGTAGGTACGCAATTAGAAGTTGCACAGTTAGTTTACGAGAAAAATAAAAATAAACCCAAAGAGATTTGCAATACGCTCCAGCCACATGCCTGGGGCTATCATAAAGAAAATGATGGCCATCATAAAACCGCATCGGAATTAGTCCAGATTATTAAAGACACCTGGGCAAAAGATGCTAATTTGCTGATGAACGTAGGCCCTTTGCCCGATGGTAGTTTTCCACTGGAAGACATCAATACATTAACCAAAGCAGGAAAAATTCTACGAGATGAAGGGTTGATTCGATAGTTTTTCTTCCGACTTCCGACTTCTGTCTTACGGCTTTTTACTACATTGCGCCCTTCAAAAAATTAGGGTATGGGATTTATTTCAGTAATTAAAAAATACAATCGCACATTTTGGGCATCAAACATAATCGAACTTTTTGAGCGATGGGCATGGTATGGATTTTACATGGCTTTTCCTTTGTTCCTGGTAAATTCAACCGACACAGGTGCACTGGGCTTTTCGCAGGCACAGAAAGGGGCAATCATGGGAACAGGCTCAATGCTGCTCTATTTCTTACCCGTAATTACCGGGGCAATTGCTGATAAAATAGGTTATAAAAAAGTGTTACTCCTTGCCTTTGCCATTTACGTTTCAGGATTTTATATGATTAACAGTTTCGATTCGTACGGATTCCTGTTTTTTGCTTTTATCTGGACGTGTGTGGGAGGTGCCTTTTTTAAACCCATTATTTCGGCAATGATTGCCAGAAACACTACCGAAGAAACCGCTTCTATCGGATTTGGAATTTTTTATATGATGGTTAACATCGGCGGTTTTATCGGTCCATTTATTGCAGGGGCGCTGCTGAAAACGAGCTGGGATTATGTGTTTTACATGGCCATGGCAGCCATTGGAGTGAATGCCATTATAACCCTGTTTTTTTTCAAAGAACCGCTTAAGAAAGAGGAAGGGAAGACACCTTTATTGAGAAATATAGGACAGGCTTTTGTAAATATTTACATCACATTGCAAAACTGGAAATATGTGTTGTTCCTGATTATAATGATTCTGTTTTGGGCAGCTTTTAACCAGTTATATTATTCTTTCCCGATTTTTATCGACCAGTGGATTGACACTACCGTGATTTACGATGGGTTACATTCGGTGTGGCCATGGCTGGCAGAAACAATTGGCGACGAAGGGACAATTAGCGCCGTTACAATATCCAGCATGGATGCTTTTTATATAATCATTTTCCAGTTAATGGTTTCAACCCTGGTCATGCGTTTCAGGCCATTGGCTACCATGATGGGTGGTATTTTGGTATTGGCAGGCGGATTGGGGCTGATGTTTTCGAACCAGAGTGGCTGGTTAATTCTTTTAGGTATTTTGGTTTTTGCTCTTGGCGAAATGGCCAGCTCACCAAAATTCACCGAATATGTTGGCCGCATTGCCCCGGCCGATAAAAAAGCACTTTATATGGGAACTTCGTTTTTACCCATTGCTGCCGGACACCAGTTGGCAGGTTGGCTATCAGGCGATATTTACGAAAAGATTTCTGACAAATTATTTTTACTTCAAAAAGAAGTTGCAGTAAAAGGTCTGGACATTCCCGAAATCTCGAAAACATTTACCAAAAACGACTTTTTTAACGAGGCAGCAACACAAATGAACATGTCTCAGGTGGAACTCACCAACTATTTATGGCAGAATTACCAGCCATCAAATAT
>JBDLJS010000057.1:0-26253 GCA_039714235.1 Bacteroidota bacterium
GAAGAAAAATGCGAAGGCATAACCTGGATGGGACGCGGGCCGTACCGGGTTTGGAAAAATCGTATCAAAGGTAGCAACATGGGTATTTGGGAAAAAGCTTATAATAACACCATTACCGGCGAAAGTTTTAATAACCTAGTTTATCCCGAATTTAAAGGGTACCATGGTAATCTGTACTGGGCCAGACTGGAAACCTCCGAGTCTGATTTTATAATTATCTCAAAAACACCAAATCTCTATTTTCAACTGTTTAAGCCAGCGAAACCACAGTTTGTC
The DNA here is from genome assembly GCA_039714235.1 of Bacteroidota bacterium. Lineage (GTDB taxonomy): Bacteria > Bacteroidota > Bacteroidia > Bacteroidales > Prolixibacteraceae > Draconibacterium. The sequence continues at coordinate 277 of JBDLJS010000057.1, forward strand.
AGAGGAGGAGTTTATCCCCCGTTCCCAAAAGGAGATCTCTCATTTTTATACGAAATACCGGGAGTTGGTACTAAATTTAAAACAGCCGACAAATTAGGTCCCAAAGGACAAAAAGGAGTTTTTGGTGGACATGGAGGCGACGAAGGGTACCCGATTAGATTGTGGTTCGATTTCAGGGTGAATTAGTCTAATATTTCATTATAAAAACAAATTAAAATGAATTTAAAATATCTGATTTTAATTGCAATAGCAATAATTTTAACAGGTAGTTCGTGTACACAAAAAGAGCCAAAACAAAAGCCTAATATTGTTTGGATAATGATGGAGGATTGGGGTTACCAGCTTTCATGTTATGGAGAACCCGGCATTCAAACCCCCAACATCGACAAATTTGCTGAAGAAGGAATAAGATTTACCAATTCGTTTTGCACTGCACCAGTTTGTTCACCATCACGTTCGGCAATGATTACGGGATTTCACCAGAATTATATTGGAGCTAATCAACACCGCACAAAAGGGCCTGGTTTTAAGAAAAAGCCACTTCCTTACGGTATAAAACCAATAACCCATTTACTGGAAGAAGCAGGGTATTTTACATGTTTTATGGCAAGCCGTAAAACCGACTTAAATTTCACTTTGGATAAACCTGCTTATCAGGGAAAAGACTGGAGTGAAAGGGCGGAAGGACAGCCATTTTATGCACAGTTAACTTTTGGAGGTACGCACCGGAAGTGGAACCGCGATCCTGAAAATCCCATTAAAATTAAAGATGTAGTGTTGCCACCTTACTATCCGCAATCAGACCTTGCAAAACGCGACTGGGCAAACGGTTTGGAAAGTGCTCAACTGGTCGATCGTCAGATTGGTGAAGTACTGCAAAGGCTGGAAGACGAAGGCCTGGCAGAAAACACAATCGTTTTTATAATTGGAGACAATGGCCGTTGCATGCCGCGGGGAAAACAATTCCTGTACGATGGAGGAATACAGGTACCAATAATTGTACGCTGGCCTGATAAAATTAAACGGGCACAGGTGAACGATAATCTGGTGTCAACAATTGATATTTCAAAAACTATCATCGACATTGCAGGTATTACTCCTCCCCACCCTTTACACGGGAAAAACCTGCTTGATGGCAGTACAAACAACTGCGAATATGTTTTCGCCGCCCGTGATAAAATGGACGACACGCACGATGCCATGCGCGCTATTCGCTCAAAAGACTTCAAATTAATTCATAATTTAATGCCAGAACGGGCCTATTGTCAGTTTAACCGTTACAAAGAAACCAGCTACCCGGTTTTAGCCGAACTGAATGTTCTTAATCTGAAAGGCGAACTTCCACCAGAACAGGCTGCATTTATGGCCCCGTCGAAACCTGAGCTCGAACTCTTCGATCTGAAAAACGATCCTTATGAAATAAACAACCTGGCAGATAATCCTGATTATGCAGAAATTAATGCAGAATTGCTAAAAGAACTGAATAACTGGCGCGACAATGTAATAAAAGACAAAGGCGTAACTGAAAAATTCAGGTCGGGGGGTTGGCCTGCTGATTACCCAACCCGTACTATGGAAGAGTGGGAACAAATGCTCGAACTTTGGAAACCCTATGTTTTTCGCCTACCTGAAGAAGACGTTGCAAGGCCCGACAAAGAATTTCGAAAAACACAGTTAGTTAAAGAATTAAATAAATAATACCATAATGTTAAATAAATTTTTCCGTCTTACTCTTTTTATTGGAGTAATTGTAATGGTCATTTCATGTGCCAAAAAAGAATCTTCACAAAAGCCAAACATCCTTTTTATTGCCATCGACGATATGAATGACTGGGTAGGTGTTCTTGGTGGTCATCCACAAGCTAAAACCCCAAACATTGACAGATTAGCGGGGCAGGGTATATTGTTTACAAATGCACATGCCCCAGCACCAGCTTGCTCGCCTTGCAGAAACGCTCTGCTTTATGGAATGCAGCCACATCATTCAGGTCTCTACCCTTTTTACGATCGACCGGATATGAACCCCAGGTTTTTTAAGAAACACAAAAGTCTGATGGAATTATTCAAGGCAAATGGTTACAATACATTTGGTGCGGGTAAAATTCATCATGGAAATATGAGTAAAGAATCTATCGAGATGTTTGATTCGTTGGAATTTACAGAAAGTATTAATGATAAACTATTAAAATTGCCCGATCCTGTTGTTGATTCATTGACAGGAGCAGGCAAAAAAACATTTGGAAAAATGTGTGCCCGACCGTCGCTTTCCCCGCTGGAAGACCATGTGGATTATAACATTTCATTATTTGGTGTGAATATTTTGAAAAGAAAACACGAAAAACCTTTCTTTTTGGCTGTTGGATTTATTAAGCCTCATCTGCCGTTTGTTGCACCTAAAAAATATTTTAATATGTTTCCACGCGAAACAATTCAAAAACCACTAATAAAAGATAATGATTTGGCAGATTTGCCATGGGTAGCCCGAAGTAATGCAAAACTGAATGATGATTACAACTACAGGACAAAAGATACATGGGAAGACTGGATAAGGGCATACCTGGCCTGCAATGCTTACACCGATGAAAATGTTGGCAGAGTAATCAACGCACTTAACGAAAGTGAATATAAAGACAACACAGTTATTATCCTTTGGTCTGACCATGGTTATCATTTTGGCGAAAAAAGGAGTCATCGCAAATTTTCGCTTTGGGAAGAGGCTACAAGAGTTCCATTTATTATTTTTGATCCACGAAATAATACCAACGGAAGAGAGTGTGCTGCCCCGGTTTCACTTATCGACATATATCCAACCTTATTAAATTACGCTGGAATTGAGTTGCCGGATTACAGCGATGGAATTGATTTAACGTCACTTCTTCGAAATCCTGAGTCGATACGCGAGATACCAGCATTAACTACATGGGGGCGGGGAAATTATTCCCTCAGAAATACCAGATGGCGTTACACAATTTATTTTGATGGTTCGGAAGAATTATACGACCATGAAACCGATCCTAATGAATGGAAAAACCTGGCGGAATTACCGGAATACAATAAAATAAAAGATGAGTTAAAGAAATTTATTCCTTCAAATGAAGCATCCCTTGTATTACAAGGAAAAGCTTTACACAATGTTGTTGATGCTGATAAACCATCGTTGGAAAAATTCAAAAAAATTTGGGATAAAATGCAAAAAAGTGGAATGAATCTGGAGTAGACAAAATTTACCATAACCAGGAGGTAATGTTCAATGAATAAATGCTAATTTTAATATTCAAATAAAACTTAAACCAATAGTATAATGGAAAGAAGAAATTTTATTAAAGCCGCTGCAGCAAGTAGCATTGCACTAGCCGGCACAACCGGAATTACAGGTGCAATTGAATCAAAACCAAATGCTTCTGCTCCGACCAAATTTAAACTGAATTACGCGCCTCATTTTGGCATGTTTAAAAACAGTGCCGGTAAAGATCCGATAGATCAGATAAAGTTTATGGCTGACCAGGGATTTACCGCCATTGAGGATAACGGGATGATGCGACGGGACACCGCCATGCAAAACAAAATAGGCGAAACACTTGCCCGTTTAAATATGACAATGGGTGTATTTGTAATAGATAAAGGCGGAAACATGGCAAATACACTGGCAGCCGGGAAACCAGAGTTTATTGACATTTTTCTGGATGGTTGCAAAAGAGCTGTCGATGTGGCAAAACGCGTAAATGCCAAATGGATGACCGTTGTTCCTGGGGGATTTGAGCGAAGACTTCCAACCGGTATTCAGGATGCAAATGTGATTGAAGCACTGAGAAAGGGAGCTGAAATTCTGGAACCCCATGGCCTTGTAATGGTTCTCGAACCACTTTCCGATTCGCCCGATCTTTATTTACAGACTTCTGAGCAAACTTACATGATTTGCAAAGCTATAAACAGCCCGTCGTGTAAAATTTTATACGACATTTACCACATGCAAAAAAATGAAGGTAACCTGATACGGAATATTGAACTTACCTGGGATGAGATTGCTTATTTTCAAATTGGAGATAATCCGGGCAGGAAAGAACCTACCACCGGAGAAATTAATTACAAAAATGTATTCAAATATATTTACAACAGAGGATATAAAGGTGTAATGGGAATGGAACATGGCAATTCTGTTAAAGGAATCGAAGGCGAGAAAAAATTAATTGAGGCATACCGTGAGGTCGATTCGTTTGAGATATAAATTGGAATGTCAAATAAATTGAAATTAAAAAGGGCGGCAAAATTGCCACCCTTCTTTGCATTTAAGTTTCATCCTAAGAGGGGGGGCAGAATATTGACTACACCTGTTGTGTAGCATTATACTACCAAATGCGATATTCAATTTGTCAACGAATTATTTAATTTAGCTAATGGTACCTAATTATAAATTTTGTGCAAATGTCGAATTAAATGTTTAAAAGCCACTTTCAAATTGTAAAATCATAATTCAAATCGTAAAAAAGTGGATAAAACTTTAAATTTTTGTACCTTTTAAAATCAAATTTGTATTATGTAAGCCTGTTAATTAAAATTATGATAAAAGCGATTGCACTTCTCACACCAATATATGTAACCTTACTTTGGAGTCTAATAATATTTATTCAGAAGGGGAGCATTGCAAAACCTAAAGCATACATTGGGCTGGTTATGATTTTTGCTTTTCTGCTTTATTGCTCCCATGCTATTTTTTTCAATAACCTGTATCATCTTTATTCTTTTATCGACAGTATTTATATTATTTCAATGCTATCAGTTTACCCACTTTACTATATATACATTCGTTTTGTAACAACCGAGGGAATAAGTTTTAAACAACAACTGATTCATTTCCTGCCTGCTGCTTTTTTGGGAATCCTTTCTATTGCTCTAACATTGGTTTTAACAAAAGATGAAAGAATTTTCTATGTTAGAGACACCCTAATTGATAAAAATTTAAAGGAGCTGAACTTAACAACATTAGTCGGGATTAAAGGAACTGTATTTCTGGTTAGCAGACTTACAATGATGGTCCATGTAGTATTTTATGTTGCAGCAGTAATAAAAAGAGTTAACATCCATAAAAAAAGGATTATCAATTATTATTCGGATACAGAGGGTAAAACCCTGAATTGGGTAAAAGATGTAAGTATTGCCATGTGGATTATTGCAGTAGCCAGCATAGGCTTTGCTATTATAGGCAGAAGCTACTTTACGAAACATGAAATTTCTCTTCTAATCCCCTCCTTAATATTTAGTTCTCTTCTTTTTGTATTGGGTTATAAGGGAAATCAGCAAATTCAGATTTCGAACGAAATTATTGAAAAAAGTGAAGAAGAGGTAGAATTTGAAGAGATAAAAACAAAACAGGAAGAGGAGTTAAAAAGACAATTAACACGCCTGTTCGAACAGGATAAAGTTTATAAACTACCCGATTTGAGAATAACAACTGTTACTAAATCGCTGAAAACAAACCGCACCTATATATCAAAATTAATAAACGACCAATTTGATATGAATTTTAACGAGTTTGTAAACCGGTATCGAATCGAAGAAGCAAAAATACTTCTCAGAAATAAAGATAATAATCTCTATTCGATGGATTACATTGCCGAAAGATCTGGATTCGGCTCGGTTAATTCGTTTACCCGAGTTTTTAAAGAACTGGAAGGAATAACTCCCGGAAGATTTCGGGAATCTAAAACAGAATTTTTGTTATAATCGCCTATTTTGTGGTTATAATCAATGTTAAATCCATCGGGTACCTTCCGGAATTTGCCCCGTAAACCGAAAGGCCTCCGCGGTTTGTAGTTTGCTCGTCAACGTGTAATCTTACGGTAACTTTGCCGGACTCAAAGGCCGACTTTTTCGATGTTTCGTCCAGGCTTGCTTTTACCAGATATCCATACGAACCAGCCTCGTCGAGCAACCATGGTTTGCTTCGGTCTTCGCTGCCCCATTCCCAACCGGGTCTTTGATTCATCCACGATAAAATTCCACGGTGGTCTGCTGGATCGTCGGATAGTTCAACCTCCGCAATTTTCTGATCGTTTGCTGTAATTTTAACAAGTGATCCATGTACCTTTTCATCGGTTTGCGGAAAGCTGTTTCTGCCATATCCGGGAATAATGCCTTTGGTCGAAACAACTGTCATTCCAATCCGCTCCGCATCTCCTTCTTCCAGGTATTTTTCCTGCGGATACCGCGATGCCAGTTCCGCCCTGAATTCTATGTTTTCAATCTCATCTTTATTTAGATTTTCAGGAAGCTCAAACTCGTATTCAAAATATCCCGACCCCATACCCCAGACTTTTTTCCCATTTTGAGTTACCAGGTGTCTAATGTTCCAGGCTCCCTGCGAAAAACCGGATGGTGGTTTGGTTACGGTAATTAAATTTTCAGGAGATTTTCCTTCGACCTTAAACGGAACAAAATTGCGCTGTAAAACATTTCCCTGCCCGTCTTCAAGAGTTGTGGCAAAAAGCATTACCATATCCTGATTAGGAACTGTAATGGTTACCGGTTGGAGTTCATTGAAAACAAATGGTTCAGCTTTGGCTTCCATTTCGCCTTTGGTATGCTCAACCTTTTCCCCTGTCTCGTCCCATCCGTAAACCGAATAGTTTATATTCAGATTGTCGGGGATATCGCTGGTAACCACGCTAGTACCAACAGGAATTTTCACGATACTCCCACCTTTATACGTTTGAAAAAAGTCTTCGCCAGCAACAACATAAAAATCTTTGTGGAGATCATTTAATGTCATACCAGGAAACAGTTCATCGAAACCAAATACTTTTTTCGAACGATCGAAGCGGTAATAACCATTCCATTCATTAATAACATCGTGGAATTCAGTAAAAAGGAATCCTGCAATTTTTGGGCGTTTACGAAATTCGTTCATCATAATGTGGTATTCCCAGGTAATATCAATATCTCCGGTACTTCCATTATAGCCCCAAACAGCGCCACACTCTGAGTTAAACATGGGTTGATTGCCCTGTTTGTTTCCGCCAATGTAATTAAATTCAGAACCAGGGTAGGTCTCTTCCAGAATCATATCCAGGAAACCGGCCCAGTGCCTTGCAGGCGAATACCGGTGCCATGTATTAATATCGGTTATAACATGATCCCAGTTGCAGGGCGAATTGTCCTCAACCAACCGGGTCGGGTCGAATGCTTTTGTTTTGTGGTACCATTCCCTCACCCAATCCTGTGTTTCGGTTGTATAGGCCCTTTTCCCTTCGTCATCCCTGCTAAACAAACCCCACGTTTCGTTAAAGAGCACCCACGAAAAAATTGACGGTGAATTGTAATCGCGGGCAATTTCGGTTTTTGCAACCTGCTCCCAGTTAGCTTTGGCTGTTGAATCTGGTTCGCCCCAAAAGTTTGGGACATCCTCCTGGATAAGCAAACCCAGTTTATCGGCCCAGTACAATTTTCTTGGAATTTCAGCTTTAATGTGAATGCGTAATCCGTTCAGGCCTAAATCTTTGGCCCGCAGAATTTCTTCTTTCATAAACTGGTCGGAAGGAAAAGTGTAAAATCCCTGGGGATGATAACTCTGGTCGAGCGAGAGTTTTATGTAAATGGGCTTGTTGTTAAGTGCCACATACTGAAAATCTTGCCCGGGTGCCTGCATTGCCGAGATTTTTCGCATTCCAAAATAGGTTGAAACCTCATCATCAATATTTTTACCCTTAACTGTTGCTTCAACTTCGTACAAATGCGGATTATCCAAATCCCATAACTGCATATTGTTAACAGGTATGGTGAATTCTGCCATATTCCGGTCTGAAGGGATCTCCCCAGAAAAATCGATACCTGAACCATTTATACCAAACTGTAACGACTCTGCGGTTTTCCGGTTCAGTTGAACTTTAACGGTCACCTCCTCATTGTCAATATCGGGCGTAAAGTATATAGCGGAAATATGGTTTTCCGATCGGGCTTCGAGATAGACTGTTTGCCAGATACCTTTGGCATTTCCATAATATTGTTTACCCGATGGCCGATTTTTTAGTTCTTCATCTTCAACCCTGACAACAAGCCGGTTTTCACCCTCTTTTACGAAAGGAGAAATATTAAAATCGAAAGGGGTATACCCACCGGAGTGGTCACCAATTTTTGTCCCGTTCAGCCAAACGGTTGTATTAAAATCGCTGGCACAAAAATTAAGATAAGTATTTTTTTCTTCCCATTGTTTTGGCTTATTTATTTTAAAAGTCCGGTAGTACCAACCTACATGAACATCGGGCATTTTTACTTCGCTGGCCGGGCTTGCCCACGAGAAAGGTACAAGTATTTTTTTGTCGAAAAACTCCGCTTCGTTTTGCCAGTTCTCTGCTAGTCCAATATTCGCCGAATCGGGTTTAAACTGCCAGGAACCATTCAGGTTTTGCCAAACCATCCGCTCGAAATTCGGCCTTGGGTGCTCAGGTAAAGGAATTTCCTTATCCTGCTTTCGTGTACATGAAAAAAGAATAGCTACAGAGATTATAAAAAGGTATATTCTTAATTGCATAATAATAATAAGTTTAGTTGTTCTGCTTATTTAATTATAAAAATATGCACTTTAAACCAATTTCAATAATCTCCAGACAAAAATACTCGCTTATTTAATCTTATGATTGAAGCTATACTTTACATTTCAATGATTAGATTTGTAAGTAAACTTTATTAACCTGTTATGAAACCAACCGGACTTTATATCCTGATTATTCTGATAATCGTTTCGTGTACCAACCAACCCGAATTTCAACAAAAAATTATTGACAAGGCCGTAGAAAATGGCCAACTGGCTAATGAAGGATATGTTCGCAGCCTGAATTTTACTAAAGCATGGCTCACCAAAACCGATTCGGTTACCGGCCTGATTCCAACAAATTTAACTGGTAAAAAAGATGTATGGGAGCCACACAATTCAGCTGCCGACAATTATTCATTTATGGTGTTAACAGCTTGGTTACTTGACAGAAATTTGTATAACGGCCAGTTGCTCGATATGCTCAACACCGAAAAGAAGCTGACATCGAGGGTAAAATCGCTCCCTGATACCTGGTCTTTTACAAAACAGGATTTTCATTCCGAAGAGTTGAAGATGGGCAATATAATTTTCGGAACGTCGGAATACATAAAGGATGGATTAATACCGCTAAACGAATACATTGGCAAGTCGCCGTGGCAGGACCGAATGATGGAGATGCTGGATGATTTGGCCAGATACATGAAAGAAGCGGATGACCTTGAAGATTATTTTGACAGGACAGCATCGGTTGAAGAAGTGAACGGCGAGATGCTACAATCTCTGGCACGCATCTACTGGATGACCGGCGATAAAAAATACCTTGATTGGGCGATTAAAATTGGTGATTACTATTTGCTTGGAGAAAAGGATCTTGCGGAAATTGAATACCTCAGAATACGCGACCATGGTTGCGAAATAATTGGCGGTTTAAGCGAGTTGTATGTTACGGTACATTTTGCCAATCCGGCGAAAAAAGAAGAATACCGCACTCCTTATTATAAAATTCTGGATCGAATCCTGGAAACCGGACGCAATGAGGACGGGCTTTTTTATAACGCGGTAAATCCTAAAACCGGCGAAATTGTTGATGAAAAAACAGTAGATAACTGGGGCTACATTTTCGATGCCTACTACTCTGTTTGGCTGGTTGACAAAAAAGAAGAATACCGCAATGCTGTTCTGAATGGATTCAAAAATTTAAATGAAAAATACCGCAATTTCAGGTGGGAAGGAGACAGTCATGACGGTTATGCCGATGCCCTTGAGAGCGGGATTAACCTCTACAACCGTGAACCGGATTCCGAACTAAAAAGCTGGATTGACAGCGAAATGCAAGTGATGTTTAACATGCAACAGGAAGACGGAATTATTGGCGGCTGGCATGGCGATGGTAATTTTGCCCGTACTGCAATTATGTACAGCCTCTGGAAAACACAGGGAGCACATGTTTATCCATGGTGCGAAGATGTGATTATTGGCGCAGAAAAATCAGGAGACGAAATCTATTTTGTAATTACTGCCGAAAACGAATGGGAAGTGGAGCTGGTATTTGATGCACAACGCCACAAAACCATTCTAAACCTGCCCGTCGATTACCCACGAATTAACCAGTTCCCAGAGTGGTTTACAGCAAAGACGGGAGAAAAGTATTTAATCGTTTCTTCTCAAAAAAGCCTCTCGGGAGAATATTCAGGAGAGCAGCTTTTAAAAGGAATTCACCTTAATATTAAGGCTGGAGAGAAACTAATTCTTGTTGTAAAATAAACAGGATTAAAAACCTATCTCCAGCGATTTTTTGGGTTTAGCTGCCGACTGAACATGTTCCACTGTTTTCCAGATATTTAAGTCGGGATCCCCAACTTTAACCGTGTAGTTCCCTTTCTCAAAAACTTTTGGTTGCCAGGTGTTCCCTTTTATTCTGATTGAATATTCGGTTTCGTTATTTCTCTCGTTAATAACCTGAACTACTGGATTTTCCATGCCGGAGATATGTAATTTGGGCAGATAAGCAACAGCTCTTCGTCCGTAATTATCTTCCTGCGAAATGGTTACAGGCCATCCGGAATAAGGTTTATCGCCGACTGTTGGGTCTGCAAACCGGGGCCAGTTGGCAAATGTAATGGTACGTGCGTTTTTATCGAAGCTAATAATTCCGTAACCGGTTGAACGATCGTATAAAGCTGCAGGTTCTTTCCCGGTTTTTATCGGATTAGCAATAGCCATAACCGTCATTTTATTTCCGAAACCATCTTCAAAATCGCCGGTATATTTCGGAGTTCCCGGTTTATGGTTGCCACCTTCTGTACTGGGGTAAAACCTTCGGGGCCAGACATTCGATACCGAAGGAACACAAATGGCAAAGCCGGCATCGCCAAACTCATCAACACCATACTGAAGTGATGATCCCAGATGCTGGTCGCCTGCAATATGAAATGTAAAAGCTTTTCGCATAGCTTTTAAAGCATTGTTACGCCCGGTTTGAGGCCAGCCGTTGGAATCGAAATCAGTAACCATTTTATCATCCGGGGCATACTCATCTTCAGTAAAAACATTAAGTTTGGGTACCACAACATCACTTTTAGCAGTGTACGGCAGGGTAGCCACATTGTTAAAAATTGTGGCCGACAACACAGCTTTCATTTCTGCCCGGTTGTCCCATTTGGTTGACCAGTCGTTGAGAAAATCGAGCTGTCTTTTACCCAGCAGTTGTGCCCCGGGAATATCAGCATCGTCAATCACATTGAAGTCGGGATTCTGCGGCCAACCGTTCGAAATATCTGCTGTAGGGAGCAGCTCTTTAGGCGCCGATTTAAACTTTCGGTCTTCAATAATTGCAAAACTTAATCCGCCGTAATTCATTTCTGTATAATACACGCCTATTCCCTGTAAAATCTGGGTTGGATCGTAAGCGTCGGGAAGGTGACATGTTTGAGTACGTTCAACCATATTTACAAAAAGTGCCGGCATTTTATAGCCTCCGCTGTCTTGCTGGTCTTTTCCACTTCCCTCTTTTGAAGCCGCTTTTCCACGAGCTCCCCACAAATTCCCATGAAAAACATCGTGGTCGTCGGGGATACTTATGCTGGGTATATTACGAAGTAAATCGCCATACTCCCACCCGAAAATATACCATTTCCGAAGGTATTCGAGAATTGCAACATTAACAGGAGACCTTTGCAGGCCGTAGCCGGCAACCCCTTCGTAAATCTGATCGCCTGAGAAAAAAAGCATGTCGGGCTGATGTTTTTTTACATTTTCCCATAGATCGGTATTCGGGAAGCCCAAATCGTTATTACCCGTAAATGCTGCAACAACAAACTCGTCCTTATCAAACGGTTCTTTACGAATTTCTCCTTCATAAAAAAACTCTTTTACTTGTATTCCTTCATCAACCATTTTGTAAACTACGCGATAAGGAATGGTTTGGGTTGTATTCCAGTTTTCAATTCTGAAAAGGGCTGTGCTTGAATGCAAATCAATTGGTGCCTGGTCAATGGCTTTCCACACCTCATTTTCAAAAATCTGTAATGTTACAACCCGGGCATCATCCTTACCTGTGGGAGGCATCTGTGCTTTCAGTTTTAATACCCCCCTACTCACGGTATATTGCGTAAACAACACCGGGCCAAAAGCCCTTTCAGGATGATGAACCAGTTTCGAGCCACTTATTTTCCAGTCTGAAAAAACAGCACTCGGCACCTGTTTGTCTTCAACATCGTTAAAATCGCTGATTAAACCTATTGAGCCAAAAAAAGTATTTGCAGGAATGTCATCGCGTATAATTGTTGCCAGAAGTTCGTCATTCGATTTTCGGGTAACCGAAATTTCCACCCTGTAATTTTCTTCGCCAGGAGATGCATATACTTTTAAAATCACTCCTTCTGATAAATAGGGCTGTACCCCTTCGGCATTTTTAACATATTTAACCGGAGTTTCGCCAATAAAAAGCTCGCCGTTTGTAGTTATTCCCACGTTTAAACCAACCCCATAAATGGCATCGTCGCGGTAATCGTTAAACTCTCCTTTCGAGGCCAACCGAAAGCCAACCCAGTTACGCGAAGAAGCCGTATTATTCAGTAATTTTATTTCTGCTGAAAGATGCAAATCGCCTTCGTTGTCACTCATCCGGTAAGTTAACAGGTTAACATTTCTGTTCCACTGCGATGCCAGGCAAACAATTTTTCCATCATTAATTTGCCAATCGGCAAGTCGGTTTGCCCAGTAATCGGGCCCTAACCAAATTCTCGTAGTTTGAGGCTGTTTCATACCAAATTCAGCAGCCTGAACAAAAACTAAACTGATTATAAGTATAACGGTAGTTACAACTGCACGTATCATATTTTTTTATTTTTATAAATATTGTATTAAAACAAATATTATTAAGAATTATCGATTCTGTTGATTTATTATTCTGTCTAAAAATAGTAATAATTAAGATGTTTAGGTATTTTTGATTTACCTGATTTACCGATTAAATAAAAGTTAATAATGAAACAAATTTTCATTTCAATATTTATTGTTGCCCTTTTCATTTCGTGCCAACAGAAACACAATAACAACATAAACCTCTCCGGGGAATGGCAATTTCGAATAGATCCTGATGATATTGGTGAAAAAGAAAACTGGTTTAATGCCGATTACAATGAAACTGTTCAGCTTCCCGGCTCTATGGTGGAAAACGGGAAAGGATACGATATTTCCCTGGAAACTGAATGGACCGGCGGGATGAAAAATCCTGAATGGCATAAACATCCCAGCTACGCTCCATACCACGATTCAACCAACATTCGTTTTCCGTATTGGCTTCAACCCGATAAAAAATACACAGGAGCAGCATGGTATCGTAAAAAAGTAATCATTCCCGAAAGGTGGAAAGGCAAAAATGTCTGGCTCAGCCTGGAGCGCCCTCATTGGGAATCGACAGTTTGGATAAACGGCATTAAACTTGCCCCTCAAAACAGCCTGGCTACACCCCATATTTTCGATATTTCGGAATATGTTTTTGCCGAAGAAAACACAGTTGCCATAAGAATCGACAATCGTACAAAAGATGTTGATGTTGGCCGCAATTCACATAGTATTTCCGACCACACACAATCGAACTGGAACGGTATTGTTGGTGATATTTCATTAAAAACTACCGGACATATTTATTTTGACAATATTGAAGTTTTTCCGGATATTGAAACAAAAACAGTCAAGATTATTGCCACATTAATCAATGCAACTCCAAGCGATAAAAGCCTCGATATCAATGTAAAAGCAAGGCTAAAGGGCTCGGATGTGCAAATAAAATCAAAAAAATTTACCATAAAATCCAACTCAGGGAAGAACATTATAACACTTAATTATCCATTTGGCAAAGATGCTCTGCTGTGGGACGAATTCAACCCGAATGTTTATGAACTAACTGCAGAACTGGAATACAAAGGGGGAGTGGATAAAAAAACGATTGATTTTGGTTTGCGCGAATTTAAAGCAGGTGAAACCAGTTTTTCAATAAACAACCGTCCGGTGTTTTTACGCGGAACGCTGGAGTGTGCCATTTTTCCAAAAACCGGTTATCCCCCAACCGATGTTGAGGGTTGGAAAAAAGTTTACAATGCCGCGAAAGCACATGGCCTGAATCACATTCGTTTTCACTCGTGGTGCCCGCCGGAGGCTGCTTTTATTGCAGCTGATGAGATGGGGATTTATCTCCAGGTAGAATGTTCGTCGTGGGCAAACCAAAGTACACGCCTGGGAAGTGGCGAACCAATAGACCAGTATATTTGGGATGAAAGTAAACGTATTGTAAAAAATTACGGAAACCATCCTTCGTTTGTAATGATGGCTTATGGTAACGAACCAAGGGGGCCAAAACACAAAAAATTTTTAACTGAATTTGTTACATACTGGCAACAAACGGACAACCGCCGGATTTATACCAGTGGTGCCGGCTGGCCAGTAATTCCCGAAAATGATTTTCACTGTACTCACCAAAATGTACGAATTCAGGGTTGGGGCGAAGGGTTAAACAGTATAATAAACAGCCAGCCTCCGCGTACCGATTACGACTGGACAGACGGTATAAAAGAATATGATAAACCTCTTGTAAGCCACGAAATCGGGCAATGGTGTGTATATCCCAATTTTAAAGAGATAGAGAAATATACCGGCCCGTTAAAAGCCAAAAATTTCGAACTTTTCCGCGAAAGCCTTACCGCCAACCACATGGGCAACTTGGCAAAAAATTTCCTGATGGCATCGGGAAAATTACAGACACTTTGCTATAAAGCCGATATTGAAGCAGCTTTGCGTACACCGGGTTTTGGCGGATTTCAGTTGCTCGATTTACACGATTTCCCCGGACAGGGAACAGCATTGGTTGGTGTTCTCGATCCGTTCTGGGAAGAGAAAGGTTACATTTCGCCTGAGGAATACAGCAGATTTTGCAACTCCACTGTCCCACTGTCCAGGCTTGAAAAGCGTATTTTCAAAGAAAACGAAACAATGACAGCCGGAATTGAAGTGGCACATTTTGGAGCCGAGCCATTAAATACAAATCCGGCATGGAAAATTATACAGAATAATAAAATTATTGCAGAAGGAACACTCGGACAAAAAGAAATATCTATTGGAAACGGCATTGAACTGGGTAACGTGGTTTATAAATTTCAAAAAGAAAACCAGCCCCGAAAACTTACGCTGGAAGTTTCGGTTGATGAGTTTTCAAATTCGTGGGATATTTGGGTTTATCCTGAAAATAAAACCAGGGAAAGAGAAAAAGTTAAAGTGGTGGAAAAACTTACTCCTTCAACAATAAAATATCTGAACGATGGCGGAAAGATTTTGCTTAGCCTTGGAAAAAGGAAAGTTGCACCCGAAATGGGCGGAGATATCGGAGTGGGATTTTCGAGCATTTTCTGGAACACTGCCTGGACAAATGGACAGAAACCACACACTCTTGGAATTCTCTGTAATCCTGAACACCCGGCGCTGGAACAGTTCCCCACAGAATACCATAGCAACTGGCAGTGGTGGGATGCCATGAACCACAGCGATGCCATTAAACTTAATGGATTTCCTGTGGAACTAAAACCGATTATAAGAATAATTGATGATTGGGTAACCAACCGACGGTTGGCACTGCTTTTCGAGGCCAAAGTGGGTGAAGGAAAAATCCTGGTCAGCGGTGTTGATTTGGTGAACGATTTGCCTTCTCGACTTGAAGCACAGCAGCTTAAAACAAGCCTGCTGAATTATATGGACAGCCAAGAGTTTAATCCGGGTGTTGAATTAACTGTAAAAGATATTCAAAAAATTATAAAATAATGCTTGGAATAATACCTATTCCTCCAGCTGGCTCAATAATCCCCGCACTCCACTAACATCGTTGATGTAATATCTGGCAACTGTGCTTTTGGCACCTACTTTAATGGTGTATGCCGAGTCAGGGATTGCATTAAAAGTATATTCATCGGTCCAGTCGTCGCCAAGTGCAAGCATAAAATCAAACTCGGTATCTCCTATTTTATCTAAAGCTGCTTTACCTTTGTTTATTCCGGCATTTTTAATCTCAATTACTTTATCGCCATCCATAATTTCAAGGTTCAGGTTGGCAATATAGTTTTTCAGGTCGTCTTTTAATTCCCATGCACGTTGTTGCCCCATATCGGGGTCGGCATCGCGGTAATGCCACACCAGCGAATAATTTTTATACTCGATAAACGAACGTGGTGTACGGTCAACGAAATTTTGTAACACCGGTTCAATAACTTCCATCCATTCTTTTTCAATCTGGCTGTTCATAGTCCATTCACCCTTCGGATTTTTATTCCACACACCGTGTTCTGCAATAAAAGTCAGCCTGTCGCATTTATCGAACCACTTCGATAAAGTTTCTTTGTCGCGCCCGCTAATTATTACTACTGTATTATTTTCTACAGCCGTTAGTTTACCTATTATTGAATAAAGTTCTTTATCGGGCATAGCTTTTTGCGGATCTTTATGAAATCCTGTCAAGGTTCCATCGTAGTCGAGAAAAATAATTCGTTTCTCAGCATTATTATATCTTCCTACCAGGTATTGGATTATCCGGGTGGTAACTTTTCGGGTATAGTTTGTTTCCTGAAGTTTTTTAACCTCTTCAAGCCCGTTGATAAAATCGTTAGCCCACCGTTCTTCATTATAAATCTTCAGCCTTTTCTGAAGAATTGAATTTCTTTTCACCTGTTCGGCAACAGGCATATTTAAAGCCTGATGTATTGTTTCTGCAACCTCAGTCCGGCTGTTAGGATTTACGATTAGCGATTCGCCCAGCTCTTTTGCAGCCCCTGCCATTTCACTTAAAATAAGCACACCTGTTTTGTCTGTTTTACAGGCAATGTACTCTTTTGCATTCAGGTTCAGGCCATCCCTGGTTGGCGTAATCAGGGCAATATTGGCGCAATGGTACAATTCAATCATTTCATCCCTTGTTAATGATTTATAGAAATACCAAACCGGCATCCAGCCAATTGTACCAAACTTACCATTTATGCGCCCAACCAGTTCGTCCAATTCTCTTTTTAAATCCTGGTAATCAGTTACATTTTCGCGCGAAGGATGTACAAATAAAAAGAAACTTACCTGCTCAATATATTCGGGATAGGTTTCCAGGAATAATTCAAATGCCAATAACCTGTCCGGTATTCCTTTGGTGTAATCGAGCCTGTCAATCGATAAAATTATTTTTCGGTTTTCGCACGATTGCAGAAACTCACTTAATTCGTTATGGAGATCTGATTTTTTTGCAACAATCTCCTTCTTCAGCTCTTTGGCAGTATTATTAAAATAATCATAATCGATTCCTTTGGGGAAAGCATCTACTTTAACTATCCGTTCATCTAACCGAATTCGGTTAAACACGGTTTCGTGCCCCAGCAACCTGCGAACACTACTCATAAAATGTCGTTGATAGTCATATATATGGAAGCCCACCAAATCAGCATTCAATAGTCCTTCCAACAACTCCATTCGCCATGGCAACAGCCTGAAAACTTCGAACGATGGAAATGGAATGTGCTGAAAATAGCCAATCGAAATATCGGGTAATTTATCGCGAATCAACTGTGGAAGCAACATCAGGTGATAATCATGAATCCATAAAATATCGTCTTCGGTTACATATTTTAAAACCGTTTCAGCATATAACTGATTTACCTTTTTATATGCTTCCCATTGTGCAGGGTTATAACGCGAAATTTGTGTAAAATAATTAAAAAGAGGCCATAATGTATTATCACAGAATCCTTCTAAAAATTCGTATCTTAACTGCTGATCGAGATAAATAGGAATACAGTTTTCCATCCTTAATTTATCGTCTATATCCTGTTTCTCGTTCTCACTTATTTCATTAATATTAACGCCTGCCCGCCCAATCCATTTAATATCAAACGACTCGTAAAACCTTTTTAATCCGGAATCAAACCCGTCGGAAATAGGTGCCAATTCTTTCTCGCCATTATTCTCCGCTATTTGTAAAGGCAGCCGGTTGGATATCATGAATAATCGTTTCATGTGTTCAATTTTTTTTGATTTTTGTGTTTGATAAGAATATGTTCAATATTCTTTCGTTTTGTATTTTCTTGACTATTAACTTTATATAATATCTACTGTAATATAACCTTTATTTAGGTTCTTTCAAATATAATCGCCGTATATTGATACTGTAAACAGATTTAACTAATAGATGTTGTAATAATAAAACTTGGCTATGAACAAAAACTTATCCTTTGAAGCCGTAATTTTCGATATGGATGGGGTAATTACCAAAACCGCCCTCACCCATGCCGCTGCCTGGAAAAAAATGTTTGATGAATATTTGAAAAAGCGCGAAGCCGAACACGGAGAGAAATTTGTAGCGTTTACACATGCCGGCGATTATCTGCCTTATGTTGACGGGAAGCCGCGTTACAAAGGAGTAGAATCTTTCCTTGAATCACGTGGAATAAATATCCCGTTTGGCGACCCTTCCGACACGGTTGATGCAGAAACCGTTTGCGGGCTGGGAAACCGCAAAAACAACGCTTTTAACGAAGTACTCGACCAGGAAGGGGCAGAAGTTTATCCATCAACCGTAGCATTAATAAATGAACTAAAAGCTGCCGGAATTAAGCTGGGCGTGGCATCGTCGAGTAAAAACTGTAAACCGGTATTGGAAAGGGTAAATTTACTAGATATTTTTGAGGCCCGGGTTGACGGTGTTGTTTCTGCTGAGCTTGGGTTGCACGGAAAACCGGAGCCGGACATTTTTACCACTGCCTGCGATATTGTTAAAAAGGATTACTCAAAATCAATAGTAGTTGAAGATGCTGTTTCGGGCGTGCAGGCCGGGATAAAGGGAAAATTTGGTTTAACAATTGGTATTGCCCGCGAAAATAATGTAAAAGAACTGAAAGAAGCCGGAGCCCATATTGTCGTGGAGGATTTGGAAGAAATTGGTGGTCTGGAAGGATTGAATAAGATATTTGCAAAATTCAATAAATAAAACCAGGCAATTACATGGAAGATAAACAACTAACCGAAAATTATAATCCATGGTCGTTGGAATACAACGATTATGATCCGAAAAAAGAAAA
Organism: Bacteroidota bacterium; assembly: GCA_039714235.1. GTDB lineage: Bacteria > Bacteroidota > Bacteroidia > Bacteroidales > Prolixibacteraceae > Draconibacterium. Next base: position 19,405 of record JBDLJS010000057.1, read on the forward strand.
ATCGCGTGAATCACTATTAACTGTTGGGAACGGATACCTTGGTACGCGGGGAGCGATGGAAGAAATCAAAGCCTGCGAAACCAATTATCCGGGAACGTATATGGCCGGGTTGTATAACCGGCTAATCTCGAAAGTTGCCAACAGAGACATTGAAAATGAAGACCTTGTGAATATTACTAACTGGCTCTCCATTAACTTTAGAATTAACAATGCTAATCAGTTTGATATTAACCAGGCCGAAGTTGTTACAATAAAAAGGAGCCTGGAGTTTTCTACCGGAGTGTTGTTAAAAGAGTTGGTTGTGAAAGATTCAGAAGGCAGGGAAACCTCAATCGTAAGCAAAAGGATTGCAAGTATGGCCAACCCGCACATTGTTGCGCTTCAATATAAATTAAAACCGCTGAATTATTCAGGGATCATTAAAATAGAAACTGTTTTAGATGGCAATATAATAAACGATGGAGTAGCCCGTTACCGCGACCTGAACCAAAAACACCTTGAACCTGTTACCCAGGGGGCTGATGATGATGTGTGTTGGCTATCGGTTAAAACAACCCAATCAGGGATTGAAATTGCCGAAGCGGTTAAACATACAATTCAAAAAAATGGAGAAACTATTGACATTGATTTAGAAAATAAAGTAACCCAGGGAAAGGTAAGCTCAACATTTAAAATCAACTTAAAAGAGAACGAAGAGCTGACCGTTGAAAAAGCAGGCTCCATTTTTACTTCAAAAAGCGATGATGTTGAAAATCCGCTTGAAAGTAGTATAAACACATCAAAATCAGCAGGTTCATTTGATGCCATACTAAAAGATAGTGAGCAGGCATGGAAAAAGATTTGGGATAATATTGATATTCAAATAGAAGGCGATCCTAAATCGCAAATGCTTGTTAGGCTTCACCTTTACCATTTAATGGTATCAGCATCGCCAAATAATAAACATATTGACGCAGGAATTGCTGCACGCGGACTACATGGCGAGGCGTACCGCGGACATATATTCTGGGACGAGCTATATATTATGCCACTTTACAACCTTTTATTACCCGAGGTGGCAAAATCAATTTTAAACTACCGTTATCGAAGGCTTAACAAAGCAAGGGAATATGCTAAAGTGTATGGTTTCCGAGGGGCAATGTTTCCGTGGCAAAGCGGGAGCGACGGCCGTGAAGAGACTCAGATTGTACACCTGAACCCTATTTCGGGCAAATGGGGTGACGACTACAGCTCGTTGCAACGTCATATATCTATTGCTGTTGCCTACAACACATGGTACTACTTCCAGGTAACAAACGATATTAACTTCATGGAAGAGAGTGGGGCAGAAATGTTCCTGGATATTTGCCGATTTTGGGCAAGCAAGTCCGAAAAAGATAAAGCAACCGGGAAATACAGCATCTTAAAAGTTATGGGGCCCGACGAGTTTCATGAGGAACACAAGAAAAGTCCGGGTGGTGGATTAAAAGACAATACTTACACCAATATTATGGTGGCATGGCTGTTTGTAAAAGCATTTGAAATTCTTGAAAAACTTCCTGAAAATTCAAAAGACAAAATTACATCGAAAATTGAACTCTCAGGTGAGGAAATCGAGATATGGAAAGATATTGTTGAAAACCTGAATATCCCTGTTTCTGAAGAAGGAATTATTGAGCAGTTTGATGGTTACTTTGAATTAAAAGAACTGGACTGGGATGCTTACCGCGAGAAATACAAAAATATTTACAGGTTAGACCGGATTTTAAAATCCGAAGGGAAATCGCCCGATGATTATAAGCTAGCGAAACAAGCCGACACCTTAATGACATTTTATAATATTGATGAGGAAGATGTTAGCAGTATCCTGAAAAATACCGGAGTGGAAATACCTTCTGACTATCTGGAAAAGAATTACAACTATTATCTTGCCCGCACATCTCACGGCTCAACATTAAGCCGTGTTGTGCATGCCTCTTTGGCAAATATGTTTGGAAATAAAGAAGAAGGCAACAAACTCTTTTTCGAAGCACTTCAAAGCGACTTTACTGACATACAGGGCGGTACTACTGCAGAAGGAATACATGCAGGGGTAATGGGAGGAACGGTTTTAATGACAATAACAACTTTTGCAGGTATTAACCTGAAAAAAGAATGCCTCGAGATAAATCCGTCGTTACCAGCAAACTGGAATTCAATAAAATTCAATTTCAGTTTTAAAAACAACCACTACAATTTCGAATTAACTCACAATCAAATAAAAATTGAGATTAACAGTGAACATTCTAATGAAGTTGAGGTTGTAATTTCAAATAAAAAAATAATTTTACCGACTAATAGGAAAAATATCCTTCGCTATTAACTGATAACAACTGATTGAAATGTTAGGCGACGTATTACTAATTAACGATTTACATAAAAAAGCAGCCGAATCGATTTATGGATATCTGTGCGAAAGAAGAAGTGCCCATAAAAAAGGATATCGATTTATTGTTGCTATATCGGGAGAATCGGGTGCAGGAAAATCTGAACTTTCACATTCACTGGCTTTGTTGCTTAAAAAGGAAGGCATGAGAGTAAAGATTCTTCATACCGATAATTATTATAAAATTCCACCCAACCTCCGCACTGAATGGAGGAAAAAGAATGGTGTAAAAAAAGTTGGTTTTAAAGAGTACGACTGGAAATTGTTAAACCGGAACATAAAAGAATTTAAAGAGGGACGCGAAGCATTAATGCCCTGCGTTGATATTGTTTCAAAACAAACCGATAAACTAATCACTAATTTTTCTGATATTGATATTTTAGTGGTAGATGGGCTTTATGCCATAAAAATAAGAGATATCGACCTAAGGGTTTACATCGATCTTACTTACCACGAAACAAAGAAAAACCGGGGAAAAAGAGGAAAAGAAGAAAATAATGGTTTCCGGTTCGAGGTACTGGAAATGGAACACCAGTGTATGCTTACATTAAAACCAAGAGCAGATTTAATTGTCGATAAAAACTACAAAGTTGAAGTGGTTGAAAAAGCTGAGGTAGAGCAATAAACTACAATGACATAAAAAAAAACCGTTCAATTGAATAAACTGAACGGTTTTTTGTACCCGGAGCAACCCGCACTCTGTTAATAACCAGGTTTATTAGTACACAATCTTATTTTGTATGGTGTTCTCTCAAACAATAGTAGCAACCATCATAACCTGCATTTAAACCTTGCCACTTTGTTTCAAGGAAAAGTTGGTTCCTGACTGCCATACGTTCAACCCATTGACAATTACGTTCATGCAATTCACCTGTATTTTTATTTGCAACATATGCCATTCTAACATCCATATCATCTTTCCAAACAGGCATTTCAGGACAACCAATCAGGTTTTGTTCTACAACATGCCAGCGCATCCATTGCTTGTTTACATCTGCATTAAAACGTGTATCGTTTAACTGGGCTAAATGCCTGATTCCGTTAGACCTTGCTTTAAAAAATTCTTTTCGGAAATAAGGCCCCACACCAATCCAGCCATAGCGTGAATAACCAATATAGGCTACTGCTCCTTTATCTGCTTTAATGACCGATTTTTCTGAAATAGCATCTTCGTTGTCAAATGCACTTGTTGTACATGAATCGGCAAAAACAATGAAGCTTTTATTTCCATTTGTCAGTGCGCTAACTGTTCCATTATTAAAATGACAACATCCTCCCCAGTTTCCGTGACCCGACAGGGACACAAAGTGGGGTCCGTGATTCAACTCTTCTTTTAAGGTATCATCTGTAAGGTGTTTTACAGATGCTGCATATAAACCTGTAAGCGGAAGATCGGGTTCATCGGTGTACAATCGCCGGACATTATCAATTCTGGGAAACCAGCCTTTCATTAAATCCCTCAATTCTTCCTGCTCCTTAATTGCACCATCCAACTCGTTCGAATCAATAACAAAATGTATTGGAGTTAGTTCTGCTGTATCCCCGCTGTATATTACTATCCATCTTGTAGGAACAGGTATATAGAAATCAAAAAACCAAAAACTGTAATGAATAAAACTTGCTGATAAATCAGTTTCACTTTTTGCATAATACCAACCACGATTTGCCGGACTTGCATCCTTGTTATAAGGAATGATATTATAATTGGTCTCTGAAATGTAAGAAATCAATTCAATATTCAATCCTTTTTCCAAAACATCCGCTTGAATAATTGTCCTTGAATTAGCAGAACTGTAAGAATACTTATTATTATTTGGTGGAGTTGGATCACCACCGTGCCTTCCTATTCTTCTAAATTTTCTATGCCAGTGCTCACCAACGTATAGCATTCTTTTAAATCTCGCATAATCTGCCGGTCTTTCAGATGCTTTTTCGTAGTCCATAATTTTGTCAATAAAAATGTCAACTTCAGCTACGCTTTGAACTGGAGCCCGGCCAACACCCACATCTACCTGATAATCCACTCCGTCCAGATTAGTTGTTTCGTTCCATTGTCCGTATAATCCATTTCCCGTTTTATCCCAATCGTGTTTGCCAGGGATGTTATACGTTGGAGCATAGAGGCTGGAATAATAAAAATCTGCTGGCATAAGGTTCTTTGGCGTGTACCATTGCACTTTTCCATTTATTAATGAGGCATTTCCATCAACACGGATATACTCAGTCTGTGCTGCTGAAAATGTTGAGAAAGTTTCATCAGTGGTATGGTACCATCGTGGTGAGACAGTTCCGGAAGGCCCTCCCGAATTGTATGGAATTATTGTTCCGTTCTCTAGCATTGTCAACGTATGATTGTTTTTATCGCCAATAAGACCTTTATCCACTCTCATACCTAAAAATGTTCCCTTCCAGACTACTTTCCCTTGTGGTAATTCTGTATCACCGGAGGCTTCTTGCTTTTCCGCTTCTTCAAATCTATGACATCCCCACTGAACAGATCCACAAATTAATCGGGTTGGAAGTATTCCAACATCACCACCCAATAATACCCAGTCAGTACTATATCTCCAGACAAAATATTTAAGAAAATTGCGAATCACCTCCTGTAAATCTCTTGCTCCGGTTTTGAAATCTCCATATGATCCTCCAACAATATTAGTTACGGTTGCAATGTGTGTACGGAGTCCACGGCTTTTTTTCCAATTTGCAAGACGTTGGAATGTTGCTGGCAAATCACCCAGCGAACCAGTGGCAGTGATACTATCTGCATCCCACGAATTTTGATCCGTGATAATCAAGTAGTCCACTTCATTTGGAACAGAAACTGGAGTAGAACCGGTAACAGGATTACCCCCGCCTGAATAAGGTGCATTATTATTTGGCGTTGGAGGCTCTTCAGTGCCGGAAGTTAAAAAGGGTTGGTCACTCTCAGGTACATTATTTGTCTCCGTGTTATATATTTCCCGGGTTTTTCTTCTGTTAAGCGTTTCGAAAACTTCAGGATTTATTACTTTATGTGATGCTATAGCATGTTTTCTTTCAGTCCACGCCAGTCTGTTTTTGGCAAATAATAATCTGGGATGAACTTTTTTAATTGGATTAAGGGTAATGGTCAAACGTAATTCAGTTAACAATTCTAAAGCTCCATTATCATCGTAACGAACAGGGAATACCTCTGCTTCTGCTACCATCTTTCTTCCTTCCGGTTTGTTGTCAACTAACTTTGCAACTGAGCGATTGAGCTGTTTGATTATTCTCTCATAAGCTAATTTTTGCGGCTTAATCCAATTGCCCAATGGGGCTCCCTGAATTTCAAATTCTTTTGGTGCTATCCCTTTTTCTCTGGCTGGTGCTACAAAAATAGGTGACTGTGTTAAAGGTTCACTTCTTAATACTTTCGTGTAAATACGACTAGCCTCATAACCGTCAGGCAATCCAATCCTGATTGTTTTTGACGGGAATTCAGGTTCTCCTGGTTGAGCATTAGAAGGGGCATCATCCATTTCAATCCTAACTCCAAAAACAGAATGGATGAGTTTTACTTCTTTGGTTGAAAAGTAAAGTGTCTGGGTAATAGTTTTTCTTTTCATGATTTGTCCTCCAATGATTTAATGATAAGTAAAATTAAATTCTGATATTGTTGAATACATAAGTTTTTACTATAAGCCAAAACATTGTTGATGATTAAAAATTAAAGGATCGTGTCATTCTTTAAAACTTAGTACTGTCATCAATCATATCCCACTATCAACAGTTCCTGAATGATTGAAATCACAGGTCGTTGTCAAATGTTCAGTATAGTTTTCAATTGGTAAGTAGTTTGATTTAACGGTTGAGTAAAAATATACCTAACAAATCTTAACTTCTAATCTATGTTAAGGTACGATTTATATAAACGAAAGTCAAGGTTTTTAATAGTGAACTTGAACAACTCTACTGTTTGTGGAAAATTTTAAGGTGTATTTTAATGAGATATACTATCGAGAAGAAATAATATAGAATTTTATAGATATTGTGTCCCAAACGAAAACAAAAGCCTGCAACTCCTTAACATACAGGCCTTTCCGCTTTCAGAGTAGCTGAGTAGGGATTTCCAGAAAAGGGATATTATAGAAATTGACTTTAAACAATTTTAAAAATGATAATGGTTTTCTAACAAGAGTTTCCCGGTCCACTTCTTCCATCATCTCATCTTTAACTTCAACTGGAGCCTAAAGAAAAAATGGATGCTATCATAAAACTCATGCCATACATAGTTTCAAAAGCAGAAATTTTAAAAGAAGATGTGAGCCAAACAAAAGTATCACATAATGAATGGGTAAGAAATATAACCGAAAAGATTAATTCAATAAACAAGAAAGAACAGGTTAATTAACAATTTCATGCTTTTTGTATCCTATTTGTATCCCAGAAAACAAAAAGGCCTGATAATCAAGCGATTGTCA
>JBDLJS010000058.1:0-26194 GCA_039714235.1 Bacteroidota bacterium
TGGTTGCCCCCAAATGTTGTACCAAGCATACCGTACCATGGTTTAATTTCGGGTTGGATTAATACGCCACCAATCGGAAATCCGTTTCCCATTCCTTTGGCCATGGTAATTAAATCGGGTTGAACATCGGTATATTGAAAGGCGAAAAACTTCCCACTTCGTCCGTAACCCGACTGAATTTCGTCGAGGATTAGCAGGGCACCGTATTTTTTAGTAAGCTTTTTAAGTTCTGCCAAAAATCCTTCTTCTGGAATATTTATTCCGCCAATACCCTGGATACCTTCAATAATTACTGCAGCAACATCACCTTTTTTTAGTTTGTTTTCTGTTGCAACAAGGTCGTTAAAAGGAAGAATTATCGCATTTTCAGTTTCGTTAACAGGTGCAATAATCTTGGGATTGTCGGTTAATGCCACTGCTGCCGAGGTACGCCCGTGAAACCCTTTTTTGTAGCTTATAAATTTCTTCTTCCCTGTAACAAACGAAGCCAGTTTTATGGCATTTTCGTTGGCCTCAGCTCCCGAGTTACAAAGGAATAGCTGATAATCTTCACAGCTGGAAGTTTTTCCTAATTTTTCAGCCAATTCTTTTTGTAATGGATTTTGAACCGAGTTGGAATAAAATCCAATTTGCGAAAGCTGATTGGAAATCTTTTCCACATAATCCGGGTGGCTGTGGCCTATTGAAATTACAGCATGCCCTCCGTAAAGATCGAGGTATTTGTTCCCCTCTGAATCCCAAACATGGCAGCCCTCTGCCTTTACAGGAGTTATGTTGAAAAGTGGATATACGTCGAATAAATTCATTTTTTTATATTAATGGAACGCTGATGACGCTGATTTACATGATGCTCACTGATTTTTAACCTGCGGAAATCTGCTTAATCTGTGTTGTCTGCGTTCTATTTTTATATTTTAAAACCCCACAGGCTTTAAATTCAATCCTGCTTTTTCGTTCAGCCCAAACATCAGGTTCATATTCTGTACAGCCTGGCCTGATGCACCTTTTATTAAATTGTCGGTTAAACTGATTATTACCAATTTGTTGTCGTGTTTTTCCAAATAAACAACTGCTTTATTTGTGTTTACTACCTGTTTTAATGCCGGGTTTTTATCCACCACAAAAACAAACGGGTGTCCGGCATAATATTGTTTGTACATCTCTTGGGCGTCTTCAATTGTTCCTTCAAATTTTGAATAGGCCGAAACAAAAATTCCCCGTGTATGATTTCCACGGATTGGCACAAAATTGAAATCATCATCAAATCCGGGTTGTAGCTGCTTTAAGCTTTGCAGAATTTCGCCTTCGTGCTGATGTTGAAATATTTTGTATGCCGACAAGTTGTTGTTGCGCCAGCTGAAATGCGATGTTTCAGTTGGTTTCTGTCCGGCACCGGTTGACCCGGTAATTGCCTGAACATGCACTTCATCTTTTAACAAACCATTTGCGGCCAGAGGCAAAAGTGCCAGTTGGATTCCGGTGGCAAAACAACCGGGATTGGCAATCCTTTCCGATGATTCAATTTCTTCACGATTCAATTCAGGCAGACCGTAAACGAAATCGTTACCTTCTCTTTTCAACCTAAAGTCGTGACTTAAATCGATTATTTTTAAATATTTTGGGAAAGAATGTTTTTCCATAAATTCCTTCGATTTACCGTGCCCCATACAAAGGAAAATTACATCCACCTCGTTGAACGGCATTTGGTCAGTGAATTTCAGATCAGTTTCACCAAGCAAATCGATATGAATATCGGAAACCGGATTTCCGGCATTGCTCGAACTTTGAATAAAACTGATTTCAACCTCAGGATGATTCAATAAAATTCGTAACAACTCGCCTGCTGTATATCCTGCGCCTCCTATAATCCCAACTTTTATCATTCTCTATATTTTCTTATTTACCGAGTGATAAACTTTTAATGAGTTTGCCAAAATTTTTGTAAATCCTTTAATATCGTCGGCAGTCCATGCTGTAACTGTTTCGCCGTATTCGCCAAATCCCGAATTCATTAAATCGTGTTCCGACTCAATTCCTTCCAGTTCGAAATGATAAGGTTTGAGCTTTACAAAAACCCTACCTGTAACATTTTCCTGTGTCGATTCAAGAAAATCTTCAATATTCCGCATTACTGGTTCCTGATACATGGCTTCGTGTAAAAACATTCCGTACCAGTTTGCCAGTTGTTCTTTCCAATACGCCTGCCACTTGGTAAGTGTATGTTTTTCGAGCAAATGGTGAGCTTTAATCATTATTAGCGGAGCAGCAGCTTCAAAGCCAACGCGACCTTTAATTCCAATAATGGTGTCGCCAACATGAATATCGCGGCCAATAGCATATTTTGATGCAATTTCTTCCAAAGCCTGAATGGTTTCATGGCCATTTTCAAAAAACTCTCTGTCAACAGAAACCAATTCGCCTTTTTCAAAACCCAGTTCAATAACTTTTTCTTCTGAGGCTTCCAACTGGCTGGGATAAGCTTCGTTCGGCAATCCTTTGCTTGATGTAAGGGTTTCTTTACCGCCAACGCTTGTTCCCCACAATCCCTGGTTAATGGAGTATTCCATTTTTGTAAAATCGGCTTCGAAATTGAATTTTTTCAGGTAGTCGATTTCTTCCTGACGGCTAAGCAACAAGTCGCGGGTTGGTGTAATTATTTCAATATCAGGGGCAAGTACCTGAAAAGTAAGATCGAAACGAATTTGATCGTTCCCTGCACCGGTACTGCCGTGTGCAATATATTTTGCCCCTATTTTTTTTGCATATTCAATGGTTGCAATGGCCTGGAATGCCCTTTCGGAGCTAACCGAAATGGGGTAAGTGTTGTTTCGCAAAACATTTCCGTAAACCATGTAGCGGATACAATTCTCGTAATATTCATTGGTTACATCTAAGGTTACATGCTCTTTTGCTCCAAGAGCATAAGCCCTCTCTTCAATGGCTTTCAATTCTTCATCAGAAAAACCACCGGTGTTGGCTATGGCAGTGTAAACTTCATAATCTTTTTCTTCCTGTAAATATTTTGCGCAAAACGAGGTGTCTAATCCTCCACTGAATGCTAAAACTAATTTTTCGTTCATTTTAAATATCTTATCAGAGTAATGGAAATAAAACTTAATCCGTAGAAATTGTTTTATTTAAATCATTGCTCTTTAATTGTTTCTTTTTAATCGATAATAATTTCTTCTTTTTATTTTTACCGTTACCCGGTTTCATTTTCTTTATAATCTTTAAAAGGCTACGTTTCCGAATGCCGTTTCCGTTGGTATACGTTGGTTTTTCCCATTCAGGATTGTATAGCATGCCGGTACATAAACATTTTGTCCGATCGGTTCGCTCAAGTATATCGTGGTTTATACAATCATTACAACCTGCCCAAAACGCATTGTCGTTTGTAAGCTCCGAAAAAGTTACCGGCCGATAGCCAAGTTCGTGGTTAATTTTCATAACTGCCAGACCAGTTGTTAATCCGAATATTTTTGAATTTGGATATCTTTCTCTGGATAATTCAAATGCTTTCTTTTTAATTGCTTTTGCAAGGCCAACTCCGCGGTATTTCTCAACAACTATTAATCCCGAATTGGCAACAAAACCTTTATTTTCCCAGCTTTCGATATAACAAAAGCCTGCAAACTGTTCTTTTTCCAGGGCAATAATCGCTTTGCCCCGTTCAATTTTTTCAGCCAGGTATTCGTATGTTCTTCTGGCAATACCGGTACCACGCTGCTTCGATGCAATATCTATTGCATTATTTATGTCATCTATATATTTCAGATGTTCACCCCCTGCTATATTTACCGATATATTCTTCAACTCTTTCATCAATTCTCAAATTACAATCTGTCCTTAAGCTTTGGCATTATTTTAACCAAGGAATTAATTAAATCAGCCTTGGAGATTCCTTCTCTTTGTATAATTAAGATAGTATCGTCGCCGGCAATTGTTCCTATAATTTCCCATGGATTTGCCTGGTCTATAACAACTGCAATGCTGCTTGCATAGCCTGGTCTGGTTTTTAAAACCGCCAGGTTTCCTGAAAATTGCAAATCGCTGTATCCATCTGCCAGGTAGTTCACCCTGTTTTGTTCTGCCTGATTAACATTTTGCCCGTTTCCCTGAATTATGTAAACATAACCTCTTGCCGGATGGGGCACTTTTGCTACCTGCAGGCTTTTTAAATCGCGCGACAATGTGGCCTGAGTCAAATCAAAACCTTTCTGTTTTAATTCAACCAACAACTCATCCTGGCTGTGTACATTTCCATTCTGAATTATATTTCTTATTTCCAGTTGTCGCTGCGTACGATTTTTCATTTCGTTCTATGTGAATAAATATTCATTTCTTTTGCAAAAATATTCATTTTATTGAAAAAGCAAACAAAAGTTTCAGATTATTTTCTATTTTTGCAGCGATATTAATATTGGCTTATCATTTTATCCTCTGATGGAAAAAAAAGTGTGTATAACAAATAGAAGAGATAATGAAAGATGCGTTTGAACTAATTTTTAGGGCAAGCGCATTTTTTTTAATAAGAATAACTGAAATATGTTTAAAGTAAAACAAGCAAAATTAACACTGGAAGACGGAACCATTTTTATCGGAAAGTCGTTTGGAAGCGAAACTGCAATTGCAGGCGAAGTCGTTTTTTATACTGCAATGACAGGATATCCGGAGAGTTTGACCGATCCGTCGTACACCGGACAGATTTTGGTATCGACCTATCCAATGATTGGGAATTATGGTGTGCCGTTCGATAAAAAAGAAAATGGGATTCATAAATATTACGAATCACACAAGTTACATATTTCAGGACTTATTATTTCGGATTATTCTTTCGAGTTCAGTCACTGGAACGCCGAGAAAAGTTTATCAGACTGGTTAAAAGAATACAAGGTACCGGGACTTTTTGACATTGATACAAGAGCCTTAACAAAAATTTTACGTGAAAAAGGTTCGATGCTGGGGAAAATAGAATTTGAAGAAGAGATTGATTTTTACAACCCGAACAAAGAAAACCTTGTAGCAATTGCAAGCTGCACTGACAGGGAAGAATATGGTGATGGGGAACATAAAGTTGTATTGGTTGACTGCGGTGTTAAAAATAACATCATCCGGTGTTTATTAAACCGAAATACAACCGTAATTCGAGTTCCGTGGGACTATGATTTTACAAAAGAAGATTACGATGGTGTTTTTATCTCCAACGGGCCGGGCGACCCTGCAATGTGTGCTGAAACCGTTGAAAATGTAAGAACAGTAATTGGCGACGAAAAGCCGATTATGGGAATTTGCCTTGGGAACCAGCTTTTGGCACGTGCTACAGGTGCTGACACTTACAAATTAAAATACGGGCACAGAAGCCACAACCAACCGGTTTTGCTTGAAGGAACCAACAAATGTTACATTACTTCGCAAAACCACGGTTATGCAGTTGCAACCGAAACTTTGCCTGAAGACTGGGAGCCGCTTTTTACCAATGTAAATGACAATACCAACGAGGGAATCAGGCATAAAACAAAACCATTTTTTTCTACACAGTTTCACCCGGAAGCATCTAGTGGCCCGACTGATACTGAGTTTTTGTTTGATGAGTTTATTAAAAGCATTGAAGAGTACAAAAAGTAAATCATTCACTGAAATTCGAAAAGCATTATGATAGATACACATATAAAGAAAGCGATAGTTCTTGGTTCGGGAGCACTAAAAATTGGAGAAGCAGGTGAATTCGATTATTCCGGTTCGCAGGCGTTAAAAGCATTGAAAGAAGAAGGTGTTGAAACCATTCTTATTAATCCGAATATTGCAACTATTCAGACTTCCGAGAATATTGCCGATAAAATATATTTCCTTCCGGTTACACCTTATTTTGTTGAAGAGGTTATCAAAAAAGAAAAGCCACAGGGAATTCTGCTGGCATTTGGAGGGCAGACAGCTCTAAACTGCGGAGTTGCATTGTATGAATCAGGAGTTCTTGAGAAATACAATCTTGAAGTTGTCGGTACTCCTGTTCAATCTATCATCGACACTGAAGACCGCGATATTTTTGCCAATATGCTGGGCGAAATTGGTGTAAAAACCCCAAAAAGTATTGCGGCAGAAAATATGGTGGCAGCCAGGGAAGCTGCCAAAGAAGTTGGTTTCCCTATAATTATCCGCGCGGCTTACACACTTGGCGGACTTGGTTCCGGTTTTTGTGAAAATGAAGAAGAACTGGAGGTTCTTGCAGGAAAAGCATTTTCTTATTCACCGCAGATTCTGGTTGAAGAATCGATAAAAGGGTGGAAAGAGGTTGAGTACGAAGTGGTGCGTGATAAATACGACAACTGTATTACGGTATGTAATATGGAGAATTTCGACCCGCTGGGTATTCATACAGGCGAAAGTATTGTTGTTGCACCATCGCAAACCCTTTCTAACTCTGAATACCATAAATTAAGGGCAATCTCGATTAAAATTATCCGAAGGGTTGGTGTAATTGGTGAATGTAACGTTCAGTTTGCGCTCGACCCGCATTCGGAAGATTATCGGGTGATTGAAGTAAACGCCCGTCTGTCCCGTTCGTCAGCATTAGCGTCGAAAGCAACAGGTTATCCGCTGGCATTTGTTGCAGCCAAACTCGGATTAGGTTACGGGTTACATCAGCTTAAAAACTCGGTTACCAAAGTTACCACTGCCGCCTTTGAACCTGCACTCGACTATTGTGTGGTAAAAATTCCGCGTTGGGATTTAAGCAAGTTTGTGGGGGTTTCTAAAAATATTGGCAGTTCGATGAAGAGTGTGGGAGAAATTATGGCTATCGGCCGTACTTTCGAAGAAGCCATTCAGAAAGGTATCAGAATGGTTGGTTTGGGCATGCACGGTTTTGTGGGGAATAAAGATGCTATTGAAATTCCTGAAATTGAATCGGAACTGGTGAATCCTACCGACCGCCGTATTTTTGCCATTGCTGAAGCTTTTGACAAGGGATATACTGTTGATAATATTTATGAAAAGACAAAAATTGACCGTTGGTTCCTACAAAAACTGAATAATATCTATAAAGTCAGGAACGAGTTAATAGAGTTTAACGAATTGGAAAATCTTCCGATTCCATTATTGAAAGCTGCCAAACAGGCTGGTTTCTCCGATTTTCAGATTGCAAGGCTGGTGCTGAAAAGTCCGAATAAAGAGATTCATAAAGATTTATTGAGGGTTCGTGATTTCCGTAAAGCAAATGGAATTGTCCCCGTAGTAAAACAGATTGACACACTGGCAGGTGAGTATCCGGCGCAAACCAATTACCTGTATCTGACCCATAACGGAAGTGAGCATGATATAGAATTCTTTAACGATAATCAATCGGTAATTGTGCTGGGGTCAGGAGCTTATCGTATTGGAAGCTCGGTTGAATTTGATTGGTGTAGTGTTAATACCATCGAAACCATAAAAAAAGAGAATTACCGTTCGATAATGATTAATTACAATCCCGAAACTGTAAGTACGGATTACGATACCTGCGATCGCCTCTATTTCGACGAGCTGAGTTTTGAAAGGGTAATGGATATTATAGAACTGGAAAATCCTCACGGTGTTGTGGTCTCGATGGGTGGACAGATTCCAAACAACCTGGCAATGAAACTGCATGGGCAGGAAGTTCCGGTTTTAGGTACTTCGCCCTTAAAAATCGACAATGCTGAAGACCGCGAAAAATTTTCTTCGTTATTAGATGATTTAAATATTGACCAGCCTCGTTGGGCCCGGCTTTCAACAATTGAGGAGATTCATAAGTTTGTTGATGAAGTAGGCTACCCACTTTTAATTCGTCCATCTTACGTGCTTTCGGGTGCTGCAATGAACGTGGTTTCCAATCCCGATCAGTTGGAACACTTCCTTGAAATGGCAGCCAATGTTTCGAAGGAACATCCGGTTGTTGTTACCGAATTTATCGAGCAGGCCAAGGAAATTGAAATTGATGCAGTAGCCAACGATGGCGAAATGATTGCTTATGCCATTTCGGAACACGTGGAGTTTGCAGGTGTTCACTCGGGCGATGCTACCATTGTTTTCCCACCGCAAAAATTATATGTAGAAACAATACGCCGGGTTAAAAAGATAGCCCGTCAGATAGCCAAAGGACTGGAAATTACCGGGCCGTTTAACATGCAGCTACTGGCAAAAGATAACGATATAAAAGTTATTGAATGTAACCTGCGTGCATCGCGTAGTTTCCCGTTTGTTTCGAAGGTGATGAAAATTAACCTTATTGATATGGCAACTAAAGTGATGTTGGGTATCGATGTCCCAAAACCCGACAAATCGTTGTTCGAACTGGATTATGTGGGAGTTAAAGCGCCGCAATTCTCGTTTGCCCGGTTACTAAATGCCGACCCTGTTCTGGGAGTCGATATGTCTTCAACCGGCGAGGTGGGCTGTATTGGTGAAAACTATTATGAGGCCATCCTTAAATCGATGCTATCGGTCGGGTACAAATTCCCGGAGAAAAATATTCTGATCTCTTCCGGCCCGTCGCGTGGAAAAATTGAGCTGTTAAACAGCGCTAAAATGTTAAAAGAAAAAGGTTTTAACATTTTTGCCACAGAAGGTACCCACAAATTCTTCCGCGACAATGGTGTTGAAAACACCCTGCTTCACTGGCCCGACGAGGAAGACCAGTCGCCAAATACAATTGATTTTATTAAAGAGAAAAAAATTGATTTGGTGATAAATATTCCGAAAAATCATACAAAGCGCGAGCTTAAAAACGGATATCAAATCCGCAGGAGCTCAATCGATTATAATATTCCTTTGATTACGAATGCTCGTGTTGCTAGTGCATTTTTGTATGGTATTTGTAAATATAGTATCGAAGATATTGCAATTAAAAGCTGGGAAGAATATAAGGCATAGAGATTCAAAAAAATAAAATACAAATTACAAAAAAGGGCTTTGACAATCTGGTCAAAGCCCTTTTTTAGTTCATTATCTCTTTAATTTTCCATTTTTTTGGTTTCCCTAAAACCCGGATAGAGTTTCCTGAAATCAGGGAATGAATCCCGATTTTTGTTTTCCAAACAGGTCCCCGATTTTTTAACTTTAAGTTTTCGTTGTTACTGTTGTGTCTCATGTCTTCAATAAATTATTTAAAATCTATGGCTTAATGTGCAATATACGAACAACGCAAAAACTATGCCTAATATTTTCCGTTAAAACATGATAATTAGGGGTAAAAGCAGAATAATAGGGATAAATGGAGCAACAAGATAAAGTTTTAGCTTCGGGAAAATAATATTTTGGAAGACTTGTTCGCTATTTTGTTTGAAAGATAAATTTGTATTTAGTTATTTTACTTTTTTAGTTTATCTAAAAAGAAAGATAACTTAGGTCAATAAAATCTAAACCTGACTAATTAAACCATGAAGCGAAGAGAATTTATAACAGCAAGTTCAGTTTTTTCAGGCGGGGCAATTATTTTGGGCAATGTGTCGGCACTGGCAAATCCGGTTTTTTATGAAAGCAGTAAACCTAAAACAGGAGACCTTTATTCAATTTTCAAAAATCCTGATTTAAGATACCATCCTTTTGTCAGGTGGTGGTGGAACGGGAACAAGGTTGAAAAAAGTGAACTTATCCGCGAGTTGCACTTACTAAAAGAAGCCGGAATTGGCGGGGTTGAAATTAATCCCATTGAGTTTCCATCGCGGATAGAAGGTGACGATCTGGGTATTCCATCGTTGCAGTGGTTAAGCGACGAGTGGATTGAAATGTTGCAGGTAGTTTTTGTGGAAGCCAAAAAACTGGGTATAACCTGCGATTTAATTGTTGGCTCGGGCTGGCCATTTGGCTCCGAAACTTTGGAAAGGGAAGAACGCGCTCAGGTGGTTATTTTAAATGCAGTACCGTTGGAAGGCCCTTCAACATTTGAAACATCACAGTTTAACCTTTTCGACCAGGTCGATCCTGGTGTCACGGTACCTAATCCTGCCCGTACTTTTCAGATTCTGTCTTTAAAACTGGTGCCCGATCCAATGGACAGTCTCGACGAAGCGATCGACTTGTCTGATAAAAAAACTGATGAAATTATAAAGATTGAAGTTCCGGAGGGGAAGCATTTTCTCTATGCACTGATAAAAGTCGATTCGTTTGCCAGTGTAATTAACGGCGCACCCGGGGCTGCAGGCTCCATTTTAAACCACATGGATGCCAAAGCCGTTCGGAAATATCTCGACCGAATGTCTGATACAATTCAGAAAAAAACAGGGCCGTTGTCAAATCACATTCGCGCATTTTTTACTGACTCCATGGAGCTGGAAGGCTGCAACTGGACCGAGGATTTCCCACAGGAATTTGAAACGCGTTGTGGCTACGACATTATGCCGTACCTTCCTTTTATAATGTTTAAGGTTGGCCGACTGGGCGGAGTAATAGATGATAAGTACGGTGCAAAAAAATCGCCCGGATTAACCGAAACCCTGAACCGTGTCCGTTTTGATTTTGAGTTTATCAAAGCTCAGATTTTGAATGAACGATTTACAAAAATCTATTTGAAATGGTGTAAAGAACAAAATGTAAATTCGCGTGCTCAGGCTTATGGTCGTGGCTTTTTCCCTTTAGAAACAAGTCTTGGTTACGATTTTCCTGAAGGTGAATCGTGGACAACCAACTGGCTGAAACACAAAGTGGGAGAGGAGATGTCGGACGATGATTACCGCCGTGGCCGGGCTTATACAATGATTAACAAATATGTCTCGTCGGCAGCTCATTTAACAGGGAAAAGAGTGGTAAGCTGCGAAGAGATGACAAATACCTACAAGGTTTTTAATACAACTCTCGAACAATTAAAAGCCGGATCAGACCAAAGTATCATTTCCGGGATTACCCACTCGGTTTGGCATGGATTTAATTATTCACCACCCGAAGCTCCTTATCCCGGATGGATTCAGTATGGCTCATATTTAAACGAACAAAACAACTGGTGGCCATATTTTAAATACCTGAACAATTATAAAGCCCGCGTTTCGGCTGTCTTGCAAAATGCCGATATGTACACCGACATTGCCATACTTCCGGCTAATTACGATTTATGGGCAGAAATGGGTGTGCAAACTGATCCGTTCCCTGAGAAATTAAATGTACCGTACACTTCGCTTATCTGGGAAGCAATTAATAAAAACGGAGGTGCTGCCGATTATACATCCGAAATTGTGATTAACAATTCGGAAGTTAAAAAGGGAAAACTTTGTTACGGGCCTAAAAAATATGACACGTTGTTTATGCCGGAGGTTACCAGTATTAATCCGGAAACACTTGAAAAGCTTTTCAAATTTGTATCGCAGGGGGGGCGCATTTTTTGTATCGAAAAGTACCCCGAAAAATCTCCGGGGTTGAAAGATTACAAAAAACGGGATGACGAAGTAAAACAGTGGATTAAAAAACTGAAGTCATTCCCCGACAATTTTATTCTGTTAAAAAAGCCGGAAGACAATCGGTTCCTGGAATGGTATACCGGAATAATGAATGAATATAAGATTCCACATTACCTGGATATCAAAAATCCCAACCGCTTCTTGATGCAAAACCGTTACCAGGCCGATGATGGAAAAGAGCTCTTCTTTTTTGCCAACGTTCACCTTCATAAAAAACACCAAACAGAAATATATTTTTCAAAAGAGATTACGAAAGGGAAACAGGCCTGGATTTGGAATGCGGAAACAGGAGAACGGTACCAGTTAAAATTGGATAAAGGCGAAACTTTTAACCTGAAACTTAGCCCGGCAGAGTCGAGAATTATTGTTTTTGATAAAAACAGAAAAGGAAATAACTGGCATGAAGAGCAGTTTTTAGAAGAGAATACAGTTGAGCTTCAAACACCATGGAGCGTTGAGTTTAAGCACTGTCAGGGAGAAAATGTGAATCCAACAAATTTAAATAAGTTAGCAGATTTAAAAGATATTCCGGAATACTCCCATTTTTCAGGAACCGTAATTTACAAAACTAAATTTAAGGTGGAGGGTAAATTACCTTCATACATAAATATTGGGAAACTGGAAGGGGTGGCTAAAATAAGAATGAATAAAAAAGAAGTTGGTATAAAATGGTATGGCGATAAGTACTTTCCGATAAATGATATTGTAAAACATGGGGAAAACGAGTTGGAAATAGAAGTAATTACATTAATGGGAAACTATATGAAATCGTTAACCGAAAACGATAATGTTCAGTACTGGACGAACCTGAAAAATAAAAATCAGCCACTCACGTCAATCGGGCTAATTGGGCCGGTAAAAATTTATACAGACAATAACATTTAATAAATTACGAATGACTAAAATAATAATAGCAGTACTTCTGCTTGGAATAACCACCGTTGCTTTATCGCAAAAAAACGAAAAACCAAATTTTATTTTAATTGTAGCCGACGACCTCGGTTTTGCCGACCTTGGATTAAACGGAAGCAAACAAATTCCAACTCCGCACATCGATCGTCTTGCAGAGGAAGGAATAAATTTTACTCAAGGTTATGTTTCTGCTCCGGTTTGCAGCCCGTCGCGTGCAGGTTTTTTAACCGGACGAAATCAGGTACATTTTGGCCACGACAATAATATGGGCGGTAACCAGCCCGGATTCGACAGGAATTATCTGGGACTGCCTTTATCGGAAACAACCATTGCCACCCGCTTAAAAAGTCTTGGGTATGTTACCGGTTTAATTGGCAAATGGCATTTAGGCGACGAGCCTCACTTTCATCCGCTAAAAAGAGGTTTCGATGAGTTCTGGGGATACACCGGCGGAGGCCACAATTACTTTACTGCCGAACCGGACGGGAAAGGTTATAACTGCCCCATCGAATGTAACTATAAAACTCCACAACCAATAACTTACATTACCGACGATAAAGGCGATGAATGTGTTGATTTTATAAAACGCCACAAAAATGAGCCGTTCTTTCTTTTTGCTTCGTTTAATGCGCCACATGCCCCAATGCATGCTACCGAAGCCGATTTAGAGCTGTTTAAGCATATTAAAAACGAAAAGCGAAGAAAGTACTGTGCAATGGTTTACAGGCTGGATATTAATGTGGGCAGAATTATTGAAACCCTTGAAGATGAGGGATTAGCAGAGAATACGTTAATTGTTTTTATTAGCGATAACGGAGGGCCTGTTAATTCAAATGCTTCGATTAATGCTCCTTTTAACGGGCAAAAAGGAATATTGCTGGAAGGGGGGATACACGTGCCGTTTGTAATGAACTGGAAAGGAAAGTTGCCGGCCGGTGAAAAATATGACAACCCGGTTATTTCGCTCGATTTTGCCCCTACTTTTTTTGAATTGGCAGGAGGTGAAATAACTGATGATGTAAAATTCGACGGGGTAAATTTAATTCCGTACATAAACGGCGAAAATATCAACAGGCCGCACAAAGCAATGAACTGGCGGTTTACAATCAGCGCTGCGATTCGCGACGGAAATTGGAAACTGGTTAGGTTACCCGACCGGCTGCCTTTGCTTTTCGATTTATCGAAAGACATTTCGGAACAGAATAACGTGTCTATGCAAAACCTGGAAATTACAGAATCGTTACTGAAGAGACTGGGAGACTGGGACGTTGCCCAACCACATCCGCTGTTCCTGGAAGGTGCAGTTTGGAAGGCAAGGCAATTAGAATTGTATGATGCAGAATATCCGTTGGTTCAGCCTGATTAAGTTGTACCCAGATAATAATTCAGTACCATAATCCCCATTAAAATTGTTTGTCGTGCACATGTTTAATCTTACTTTGTATTTTTTACAATTTGAATATCTTTGTCGTTTTAGAATTATAAATACCTAAATCAATTAAAAATAATATTCAGGATGAAGCACTTGTCTCTGTTGGTTTTATTCATTATTTCGGTTATTTCAGCAAATGCAGTTGGTTTTAAAAAACTAAAGAACGATACGATAATAAATACTTTCAATAAGGATTTTATTTATCATGTAAAAAAAGCTAAGTCAACTATTAAAATAGATGGGGTGATTGATGAACCTGATTGGATGGCTGCACAGAAAGCGGATAAATTTTACCGGGTTCTGCCCATCGATACCGGGTTTGCGAGCCAGCCATCTACTATTTTAATGACTTACGATGACAAAGCATTGTATCTGGCACAGATTTTTTACGATACAATACCCGGGAAACGGATAATGGAATCGTACCGGCGCGATTTTAGTTTTGGCAGCAACGATAACCTCCTGGTATTTTTCGATACTTTTCTCGACCAAACCAACGGATTCTCTTTTGGGGTTTCGGCATCGGGAGCCAAGTGGGACGGAACCATGAGTGACGGTAGCAGGGTTTCGCTCGACTGGGACTGCAAATGGGAATCGAAAACAAAACATTATCCCGACAGGTGGGTAACCGAAATGCGAATCCCGTTTAAATCGGTCCGTTATCCGGTGGGCAGCCAGAGGTGGAATACCAATTTTAGCCGCCTCGACCTGAAATCGAACGAAAAATCGGCATGGGCTCCTGTACCGCGCCAGTTTCCAACTGCCTCGCTGGCTTACACCGGGGTAATGAAATTTGAAGAACCGCTTCCAAAATCAAAAACACAATTTTCGTTAATACCCTACATTTTTGGAGGAACCTCGAAGGACTTCGAAGCCGGTACCGACGCAGAATACAGGAAAGATTTTGGGTTTGATGCCAAAATAGGAATTTCATCGTCGATGAACCTCGATTTAACTTACAATCCCGATTTTGCCCAGGTTGAGGTAGACCGGCAGATAACAAACATCGACCGTTTCGAGCTGTTTTTCCCCGAAAAACGTCAGTTTTTTCTCGAAAACAGCGACCTTTTTGCCGGTTATGGTTACCCTACAGTTACCCCGTTTTTTTCGAGAAGAATAGGGCTGGATGCCCCGGTTCTGGCCGGAGCCCGATTGAGTGGTAAAATTGGCAACGACTGGCGGATAGGATTTATGAATATGACAACAGAAAAAACAGATGATCAGCTGGTTCGTAATTTTACTGTTGCATCAGTTCAGAAAAAGGTGTTTGCACGATCGAATTTTGGAGTCATTTTCGTGAATAAAGAGTATTTCGACCAACCTGCCGACACAACCATGTACAACCGTGTTGCAGGATTCGATTATAATCTGGCCAGTAAAAACAATTTCTGGAACGGGAAATTTTTCTATCACCGTTCGTTTCAGCCCGGAAACCCTGATAAACAATATTCGCAGGGGGCAATGTTAATGTACACCACAACACACATTAAAGCAGGCCTCTTTCAAACTTCGGTGGGCGAAAATTACAGGGCAGAAACCGGATTTGTACAAAGGACCGGATATAATTTCCTGGGGGGTATGCTCGGGTATTCATTCGTCCCTAACAAAAAGGTTGTAAGTCACGGGCCAAAGGTTAATTACGACTATTATTTCAATAAAAAGTATAAAAAGATAGAACATGAAAATACATATTCATATCAATTTCAGTTTGAAAACCGTTCGGAATTGATGGTTGGATACAAAGATTTTTTTGTTGAATTGCAGGATGATTTCGACCCTACGCATAATGAAGAACATTTTATGGAAGCAGGTTCGGAATACAACTTCGGAGGCACTTTCGTTGCCTATCAGTCAACCCGGAAAACCATGTTTAACTGGCAGGCAGAAGCTGCAAAAGGTACATTTTACAGCGGCACAATTCAATATATTCAGGGCGAATTGGGTTACAGGTTTCAGCCTTACGTAAACCTAACCATGAATTTTAACTATACTGACATGGACCTTGGCGGTCCGTTTGACCGAACAAAATTTCTACTGGTGGGCCCGAAAGCAGATATTACTTTTACCGACAAAATTTTCTGGTCTACGTTTGTTCAGTACAACGAGCAGATTAATAATTTGAATATCAACTCGCGTTTGCAATGGAGGTATCAGCCGGTTTCCGATGTTTTCCTGGTTTATACCGATAATTTTATTCCGGGTACATGGAACTCCCGGAACCGGGCGTTGGTGTTAAAAATTACTTACTGGTTTAATTAATTAATGAAAAGGTTTTACCAAAATGTTAAAATCTTTTTAAGTCAGAATTTTAATTTCCCCCATTAAGAAAATCAACTATCTTTATGCCTCTTTAAATATTTAATATAAAACTATCAAATATCAAATAGTATGAAAGTAACAGTAGTTGGAGCAGGTGCGGTAGGTGCAAGTTGTGCCGAGTACATTGCAATTAAAGATTTTGCTGACGAGGTTGTTTTAATTGATATCAAAGAAGGATTTGCTGAAGGTAAAGCTATGGACTTAATGCAAACCGCTTCGTTAAATGGTTTCGATACCAATATTGTTGGCACCACAAACGATTATTCGAAAACTGCTAACAGCGATGTAGCTGTAATTACAAGTGGTATTCCACGTAAACCCGGAATGACCCGCGAAGAACTTATTGGCATTAATGCCGGTATTGTTAGAGATGTATCAACAAAATTAATGGCTGAGTCGCCAAACGTAATTATCATTGTGGTTAGTAATCCAATGGACACAATGGCTTATTTGGCACACAAAGCTACAGGTCTTCCTAAAAACCGTATTATTGGTATGGGAGGGGCTTTAGACAGCGCCCGTTTTAAATACAGATTGGCAGAAGCATTAGAATGTCCTCAGTCTGATGTAGATGCTATGGTTATTGGCGGACACAGCGATACAGGAATGGTTCCTCTTATCGGGAAAGCCAGTCGTAACAGTGTGTCTGTTGCAGAGTTCCTTAGCGAAGAAAAAATGTCGGAAGTTGTTGAAGCAACTAAAGTGGGTGGAGCTACGTTAACTAAGCTTCTTGGAACAAGTGCCTGGTATGCTCCAGGAGCTGCCGTGTCTGAGCTGGTTCGGGCCATCGCTTTGGATTCTAAGAAGATGTTCCCTTGTTCTGCCCTTCTTGAAGGTGAATATGGATTGAATGATATTTCGATTGGTGTGCCATGTATTATTGGTAAAGCCGGTATTGAAAAAATAGTTGAGATTGAACTTTCTGACGCTGAGAAAGAAAAACTGGCTTCAAGTGCAGAAGGTGTTTCTAAAGTAAATGACTTACTTTAAGAAGGACATCAAATAAGAAAAAATATTGAGGCTCGTTGCATTGCAACGGGCCTTTTTTGTCATAAATTGACTATGCCGCGGAGCCTAATCAGCAAATTCCTATCTTTGATCACATGCGTTACAAAATACCTGTACAAATAATCGAGCTTGAGTCTGAAAATTACCATGTGTTGGTTTCATCTGCTTTTTTTGACGGAACAAAAGGTAACTGGGTAATTGATACCGGGGCATCAAAATCGGTTTTCGATAAAAATATGGTTAATTATTATTCAGTTTTTGAAGATGAAACAGAAGAACTGCATTCGGCCGGATTAGATCAGGAGCCGCTTACAACCATTATTGGCTACATGAAAACTTTTTCGCTGGGGAAAATGAAAATCGAAAATATGAAAATAGCCCTGCTCGATTTATCGCACATCAACGAATTATACTCGAAAGCCACCGACCTTAAAATTTGCGGGCTTATTGGCAGCGATTTTTTGGTGAAGCATGGTGCTGTGATTGATTACAGGAAAGGAATTTTAAAGCTTTAAAAGTAAATTCGGAATAATAACCGGTAACTGGTTCAATTTTAACACCTTCATTTTTGCAAACCTGAAATGTTTAGGTATATTTGCTCCGCTTTTAAAAGAGCCTCTCGCTACCTCTCCTAAGTAGAGGAGAGAAAATAAAATAAAATGAGATTCAAAATAGAAATAACAAAAAAAATGTTTGTCCGGATGGCCCTTTTTATGGTCATAATCGGTGCTGCTATTTTGGCCGATGTCTATTTTGAAAATAATCCTGCAGAATTTGAAAATATTCAGGCAAATTCGGAAGAAAGCACAAATAATTCAAATACGGTTAACCTGATTAACCAGACAGGCTCGATAACTGTAAATACTTTTGTTCTGAAATTGTCGGGCAAAAAATTGCACATTCAATCGCACAATAAGTTTTTAAGAAAATATCACAACATAAGAAACAATCAGGTGTTAAAGGCCGAGGTTAAAACACAAACTACCCCTTTAATTTTATCATATCATTACCTGGTATTTCAAAATTTCTTCTTTACACTCCCCGACGAAGAACCATTGATTTCGTAATATTCCCTTGTTTCCAAGACTTGGGACACGGACTTTTCATGTCTGTGATTTTTACTTTAATACAATCAATTCAGTAAAATAATTATTAAAAATTCAATAAACATTTAAATTAATTTGAAATGCAAAACAAAGGTGCAATTTTAACATTTGCAATTCTTTTGGCAGCTATTGTAACCTATTACTTATCCTTTACATGGAAAGCAAAAAAGGTTGAAAAAGATGCCATTGAATATGCACAAGGTGATCCGAAACTGGAATACAACTACCTTGATTCTATTTCAGGTGAAGAGGTTTATAACTTTTTTGGACTGAAAAAATTTACCTACAAAGACGTTAAAGAACAAGAAATAAACTTGGGTCTTGACCTTAAAGGTGGTATGAACGTAACATTAGAGATTGAAGTAATTGAGCTGATTAAGGCTTTGTCGAACTACAGTACTGACGAAACTTTTGTAGCAGCATTAAACCGTGCACAAGAATTGCAGAAAGCGAGTCAGGAAGACTTTGTTACGTTGTTTGGACAGGCTTTTGAAGATATTGATCCAAATGCAAAGTTGGCTTCAGTTTTTAACACCCTCGATTTACGCGACAGGGTAACTTTCAACTCTACAAACAACGAAGTGCTGGCTATTATCCGCGAAGAAACGGATGCTTCTATCGATAATGCATTCGACATTATTCGCAGTCGTATCGACCGTTTTGGTGTAGCTCAGCCAAATATTCAGCAACTTCAGACCCGTGGCCGTATTTTGGTTGAGCTTCCGGGAGTAAAAGACCAAAACAGGGTTCGTAACCTGTTGCAGGGTACTGCAATGCTCGAGTTCTGGGAAACTTACGAGAACCAGGAAGTGTATCCGTTTATGCTTGAGGTAAACGAAAAAATTAAGGAGATGGAAACATCGACGGTTGAAACGGAAGCTACTGAAGAGGAAACAACAGAGGAGACTGTTGCTGAAACTGATACTGCCTCTGAAGAGAGCTCATTGCTGTCGGAACTGGAAGCAGCAAGTACAGAAACCGATTCTACGGCAGCAATCGATAACCTGGGAGATTTTAAAAAGCTATATCCATTATTTGCTGTTTTAACACCAAGTACTTACCAAAGTGGCGAATTGGCACCTGGCCCGATTATGGGTATGGCACACTATAAAGATACATCTGCTGTAAATGCTTATCTTAATCATCCTCTTATAAGGAATATTTTCCCAAGAGATATGATTTTTAAATGGACTGCCAAACCATTTGATGAAAATGGCAATTATTACCGTTTAATTGCACTGAAAGTTACAACACGCGATGGCCGTGCACCACTTGATGGCGATGTTATTGTTGATGCCCGCCAGGGTTTCGACCAGTTTGGATCAAACCCTGAAGTTTCGATGCAAATGAACGCTGAGGGTGACAAAGTATGGTCGCGCATGACAAAGGAAAATGTTGGGAAATCAATCGCAATTGTACTTGATGGTTATGTTCGTTCATTCCCAACTGTTCAGGGCGAAATAAAAGGTGGACGTTCAAGCATTACCGGTTTGGAAAGCATTGAAGAGGCAAAAGACCTTGCAAACATTCTTAAATCGGGTAAAATGCCTGCTCCGGCACGTATTGTACAAGAGTCAATTGTTGGTCCTTCATTGGGTCAGAAAGCAATTAGCAGTGGTTTAATGTCGTTCGTAATTGCATTCGTGCTGGTATTGGTTTACATGTTATTCTTCTACAGTAAAAATGCAGGGCTGGCAGCAAATATTGCGCTTATTGCCAACATGTTCTTTATTATCGGTATCCTTGCTTCTCTGGGTGCAGTACTTACACTGCCTGGTATTGCAGGTATTGTACTTACCATTGGTATGTCGGTAGATGCCAACGTGCTTATCTACGAACGTGTTCAGGAAGAATTACGCTCGGGGAAAGGTATTAAACTGGCTATCTCCGATGGTTATAAAAATGCTTACTCGGCAATTATCGACGGACAGGTAACTACCCTTCTTACCGGTATTGTTCTTTACGTGTTTGGTTCGGGCCCGATTAAAGGTTTTGCTACCACGCTTATTATCGGTATTCTTACCTCTCTGTTTTCTGCCATTTTCTTGACCCGTTTAATTTTTGAATGGCAACTTAAAAAAAGCGGAAGAATTTTGTTTACATCATCAGCAACAGAAAACTGGCTGCGTAATACAAAAGTGAATTTCCTTAATAAGAGAAAAAAATTCTATATAATTTCAGGAGCATTTATCATTCTTTCAATTGGTTCATTCTTTGTTCGTGGATTAAATTATGGCATCGACTTTAAAGGTGGACGTACTTATATTGTAGAGTTCCAGAAAGATGTGGAAGTAACCGATGTACGCGAGGCTCTTGCAGTTGTATTCGATGAGGCTCCTGAGGTAAAAACTTCGGGTAACAACATTAAAATTTCGACTGATTATAGAATTGATGATAGCAGCGAAAATATCGACAACGAAGTTGAAGCATTATTATTAAAAGGATTGCAGGATGCAGACCTGATTAACCAATCGGTTACACTCGAGAAGTTTACAGC
The DNA here is from genome assembly GCA_039714235.1 of Bacteroidota bacterium. GTDB lineage: Bacteria > Bacteroidota > Bacteroidia > Bacteroidales > Prolixibacteraceae > Draconibacterium. Next base: position 20,677 of record JBDLJS010000058.1, read on the forward strand.
CGACTATCAGCAAAGCTCCGAAAAAGTTGGCCCAACCATTTCGGATGATATCAAGAAAGACTCGGCCATTGCAATCGGCTTCTCGCTGATTATTATCTTCCTTTATATCCTGGTTCGTTTCCGAAACTGGCAGTATGGTTTGGGTGCGGTTGCCGCTCTTGCTCACGACTCGTTAATCGTTCTGGGTATTTTCTCATTGTTTTACGGAGTATTGCCATTCTCACTTGAAATTGACCAGGCATTTATTGCTGCAATCCTTACCGTTCTGGGTTACTCCATTAACGATACCGTGGTTGTATTCGACCGCATCAGGGAATATCTGCATATTTATCCTAAACGCGAAAGGGACGATAATGTAAACCATGCATTGAACAGTACATTGCGTCGTACATTTAGTACTTCGTTATCTACATTCGTTGTGTTGCTGGCAATCTTCCTGTTTGGAGGAGCTACAATACAAGGCTTTACATTTGCACTGCTTGTAGGTGTTTTGGTGGGTACTTATTCATCGTTATTTATTGCAACACCTATTGCTTTCGATACACAAAAACGTGTGGCTAAAGTTGTTGCCAAACATAAAAAATAATTTAACAATGGATGGTATCACTTTAAGTGATGCTATCCTTTATAAAAGAATAGAAACCATATTATTCAGCGGGTGACTAACTTCTGTAGTAGAAGTTCACCCGCTGAATTTTTTAACTGAAATTAAAGCATGAAAACCTTATCAATTATTCTTTTTACTCTGGTTATTGGCCTGAATCTGGATGCACAGGATAAAATTTTCACAAAAGACAGCAGGGAACTAACTGTAAAAATATTAACCCAAACTAATAAACTGGTTACTTACAGAAACGCAGATTATTTTGATGGCCCTGTTTTTTCAATTAAAAACAGTCAGATTGAAAAAATTGAATATAAAAACGGACAAATCGATTTAATGGGGAATCAAAATCCAAGGCATTACAGGCCGTTTGGAATAAATACCGGAATGATGATTGGCCTGAACGACGAAGTAGCCTACTATATTGTAAATATGGATTATTTTATTACTCCACAGATTGACCTTCAGGTTAATATCGGTTCAGAAGTTGAAGGTGGATCCTATTTCTCAGCCGGGAGCAGGTTTCACTTGAATTCAAATTACTCGGCTAATAGATTGACTCCGTTTACCGGGCTTTTAGTAGGTGCAGAATATGGTGAAGGATTTATTCAGGTACCTGTTGGGGTAAATTATATTGGGGAAAGAGGATTTAATATTTCGTTGAGCGTAAGCGAGGTATTTTACCCCAAAGATGAATGGCAGACAACATTTGCGGAGTTAACTCTGGGGTGGAAATTTAAATTGTAATTTCCTTTAATAATGATAAAAGTCCGGCATGGTTTTCCATACCGGATTTTTTGTGTGTAATTACCTCCCAAAAAGATAATCCATATTTGTATATTTGCATTCGATTAAAATATTTACATAAAGAATGGTAAATCATATTCTATTTATAAGTGGTGCAGAAATAGTAATTGTAATGTTAATTGCACTTCTGTTTTTTGGTTCGAAGGCCATTCCTGATATTGCCAAAACACTTGGTAAAGGGATGCGTGAGTTTAAAAAAGCCACAAACGAAATTAAACGCGAAATAAACGAACATACTACTGACATAAAAAAGGATTTGGATGATGTTTCATCAACTGTCAGTAAAGAAACCAGCGATATAAAAGACGGGATAAAAGATCAGTTTGAAGATTAAATACCACCAGTAAAACAAAATTAATTAATGATTGCATTATCGATATTGGCATTATTGGCATTATTGGCTTGTTTTGTTTTACTGGCAAGGGTAGTTTCTTTGTTTTTTATATCATCCCTCGACAAAATTTCAAAAGACTTACGTTTATCGAGCGATGCTGCCGGTGCAACATTAATGGCTGTAGGTTCAAGTGCACCTGAATTATTTGTAGCATTGTTTGCCGTTATAAAACCAGGCGAGCACCAGGTAATTGGTATAGGTAGTATTGTTGGAAGCGCTATTTTTAACCTGCTTGTAATTGTGGGGGCCACTGCAATGATTAAAAAGGCCACGCTTATTAAGCAACCGGTTATACGTGACCTTATCTTTTATGCAGCATCGGTTGCCCTGCTGGTATTTTTTATCTGGGACGGAAAATTAACTTTAATCGAAACTACTATTTTCCTGGGCGTTTATATTGTTTATGTTGTTGCCGTAATTTACTGGCGCAGATGGTTCCCATACAAGGACAGAATATTTGAAGGAGAACAAGAGCCTAAATGCGATAAAAAAGGAATAATCGGGATATTCGACAAAGCTTTGTGTTTTATTTTTCCAAAACCGAAGAACTACTATCTTGTTTTTTTCTTTTCAATATTACTAATTGCAGGTTTAAGCTGGGTATTGGTCGAACTGGCTGTACTTATTTCAGAAGGGCTTGGAATACCGGAAGCAATTATAGCTTTAACTGTACTGGCCATTGGGACATCGATACCAGACCTCTTTTCGTCACTTATTGTTGCACGGCAGGGCAGGGGCGAAATGGCCGTTAGCAATGCAGTAGGTTCAAATATTTTCGATATTCTGGTGGGGCTTGGATTGCCGTTTTTAATAGTACTGGCACTATCAGGAGGTTCGATACATGCCGGTGGAGATTTAATGAGCTCCACACTTATTTTATCGGGATCAGTTGTTTTGCTTATTATTTTATTGGTTGCCATGCGCTGGAAAGTTGGTAAATTTACAGGGGCAGTTTTGCTGGCTGCTTATATCTTCTATGTGGTTTACGAAATACTAAAACTTTAGTATAAAAGTTTAATACTTAAATTGAAGTCTTGATCAAAGCTCAAAACATAAAAAAATCATTCGGAAACCTTCAGGTTTTAAAAGGAATTGATCTTGAAATTCCAAAAGGGAAATTGTACTCGATTGTAGGGGCAAGCGGAGCCGGTAAAACGACGTTGCTTCAAATACTGGGAACATTAAGCAAACCCGATAGCGGCGATATTTTTTATAACGATAAAAAGGTTTCTTCCTTTTCTGAAAAAGAACTTTCAGCTTTCAGAAATAAAGAAATAGGTTTTGTTTTTCAGTTTCACCATTTGCTTCCCGAGTTTACTGCGTTGGAGAATGTTTGTATCCCTGCGTTTATAGCTAAAACATCAAAATCGAATGCCGAAAAAAAAGCAAAAGAACTGATTGAGTATTTGGGATTGACCGACCGGATGGAGCATAAACCATCAGAGCTTTCGGGAGGGGAAAAACAACGTGTTGCAATGGCCAGAGCTTTGGTAAACAGCCCTTCCGTGGTTTTGGCTGACGAGCCTTCTGGGAACCTCGACTCAGCCAATCGCGACGAACTGCACGAGCTGCTCTTTAAACTGCGTGACGATTTTGGCCAGACATTTATTATTGTTACCCACGACGACCATTTTGCCGATCGTTCGGATAAAATAATCCACATCAAGGACGGGGTAATTGAGAATAATTCAGTGAGTGAGTAATTGAGAGAATGAGAATCGGAAAGTGTAGTTTATTATGATTATTTGTGATTATCTACAATAAATTACAACCTATAATCTCCACCTAATCATCCCACTCTTTCAACCCTTTCACTCAATTTAATTATCTTGGTCAAATGGAAAAACTTGCTGACTTAAAAAGTTTCCTCGATGAAAAAGTAGTTGAATTTAATAAACCCTCATTTATCGAAACAGATCCCATTCAGGTTCCCAAGCAATTTTCAGAGAAGGAAAATATTGAAATAGCTGGTTTTTTAACTGCAACCATCTCGTGGGGTAACCGTCAGGCGATTATAAAAAATGCCATGCGGTTAATGGCAATAATGGATTTCCAGCCTTACGATTTTATTACAGGTGCATCGGAACAGGAAAAAGAAAAGCTGCGAAGTTTTGTTCATCGTACTTTTAATGGTGACGACTGTATTTATTTTATTCACTCGTTACAGAATATTTACAAAAACCACGGCGGTTTACAAGCTGTTCTCGAAAAAGGATTTCAGCAAGACAAAACGGTTAAATCAGCCCTTGTTTATTTTTATAAGATATTTTTTGAGATGAGGGGTGAACGAACAAGAAAACATATTTCTAACATTCAAAACGGTGCATCGGGTAAACGGCTGAACATGTTTCTGCGTTGGATGGTAAGACAAGATAACAAGGGTGTTGATTTTGGCCTTTGGAAAAACATTCCTGCCTCTGCGCTGATGCTTCCGCTCGATGTTCATACAGGCAATGTGGGCAGAAAGCTGGGATTGCTTCAACGTAAATCGAACGATTGGAAAGCTGTTGAGGAGATTACCGCTGCACTTCGTGATTATGATGCCGAAGATCCGGTAAAATATGACTTTGCACTTTTCGGACTGGGTGTGTTTGAAAAATTTTAACTTAGCGATACTGCGCCTCAGTGGTTAAATTATGGGTAGAAATAACTATTTTAAATTCAAACAATTTACGATAATTCAGGAGAAGTCGGCCATGAAAGTGGGCACCGACGGGATTCTGCTTGGTGCATGGGCCAACGTGGCCAGTACTGAAACAATGCTGGATATTGGCGCTGGCACCGGTTTAATCACTTTAATGCTGGCCCAAAGGTCGGAGGCCGGTGTTGTTGGGATAGAAATTGAAAAAAATGCAGCTGCCGAGGCACAAGATAATGTGAGCAATTCACCATGGAAAAACCGGGTAAATATTTTAAATCAATCGCTGCAGGAATTTGCTGCATCATCCGAAAAAAGCTTTGACCTGATTGTCTCCAATCCCCCGTTTTTTGTCAACAATAAAAAGAATAACGACTCGAACCTGGCAATGGCTCGCCACGCAGATTCACTTCCGCCTGGCGAATTGTTGGGTGGAGTGTTAAAACTATTAAAAACCCGGGGTAGGTTCGCCGTAATCCTTCCTGTTCAGCAGGCAACCGACCTGATTCGGGCTGCCGAAGAGAATAAACTATTTCTTGTACGATTGACTAAATTAGCTCCTGATGAAACAAAAGAATCCCACCGATATTTAATGGAGTTCAGCAGAAATCAGGATGAAATAAAATCCGACAGGTTAAACATATTTAATGTTGAGCATTCAGATTATACGGCAGAGTACAAAAACCTGACACGTGATTTTTACCTGAACTTTTAAACCAGAAATAGAAATGGATTAAACACCCGGTCCATTTTCCTTGAGAATTTTTTGATGGCTTCGTGGTCTATTTTCGATACATTGTTCTCAACATGTGCCACCTTTTTGATAATCATTCGTTGGAAAAAATTCATCTTTTCAAAATCAAATTCACCACCAAAATAAGTAGCGGCTTTTGCATGGTTATGCAACTCTTCAGGGTAAGCTTCCATTAACTGTGTGTGTGCCTTTTCACCTTCTTCCATGCAGCAAATAAAAAGCCCCAGTTCCTTTGTTTGAAGTTCATCGAGGTTTTTAATACTGAATTCTTTGATTCTTTTTTGAATTTGTCCGGCATGTATGGAGCCTCCGATAATTACT
>JBDLJS010000059.1:0-25357 GCA_039714235.1 Bacteroidota bacterium
ATTCTTAAAAATGTAAGTAACATTAATTTTCTGGATGTAAATGATGTTGAAGATGTTAAATTGAAAAAAGCAGAGAAAGAAAACCTTTAGTAAAAACAAAAAAACAACGAAACGCCAACAATGTATATAATAAATTGCCGAGACAGTAGTAAAAACAAGGCTTGTAGCTCGTATCAACTTCATCGGATATTGAAAATTATGAGCTTCGAAATCGGCGGTTCATATACTTACCGTAGTGCGCAAGCAAGAAGAACGTAACAAGCAAAAAGTTTCCACTATGATAAAAAGCAAATTTAAAATACTTGGATTTTTGATAATTGGTCTTGGAATTATCTTTTCATTTTGCGCCAGACCTAAGATTTATAGAAAATACAATATCTATAAAACAAATAAAGAGTGGCGGGTTAATTTTCCTCAGAAAATAGATTATGTTGATAAGTTACCATACTCTGATAGTTTGTATATTTTTATTATGGCTGGGCAATCAAATATGGCCGGACGTGGATTTGTTGAACCACAGGATACAGTTCCAAACAGAAGAATAATGACAATCGACAAATCAATGAACTGGATTTATGCAAAAGAACCACTTCATTTTTATGAACCTTCATTAACAGGTCTTGACTGTGGAATGTCTTTTGCTAAAAAGTTACTTGATTCCATACCCGAAGGAATTTCAATTGCTATAATTCCTTGTGCAGTTGGAGGTAGTTCGATTGAACAATGGTTGAATAATGAAACTTTTCGTGGTGTAACGCTCCTTGATAATTTCAAAGGTAAAGTAGATTTCGTAAAAGATTACGGAATAATCAAAGGAATAATTTGGCATCAAGGAGAGAGTAATGCAAAATCGGAATTGATTCCAAAATATTCTCAAAGATTAGATTCATTAATTAATGGATTTAGAGTTTTTGTTAAGAATGACACTCTTCCAGTAATTTTAGGAGAATTAGGTAGTTATTCTGAACCTATAGAAAAACAGATTAAATGGGATTCCATAAATAAAATAATTAATAAGCTTACAGAAACAGATGAGAATCTTGCCGTGATTGAAACTGGTGATTTGATACACAAAGGAGATAAAGTGCATTTTGATTCTGAATCTCAAAGAATATTAGGTGAAAGATTTGCAAAAAAGTATTTGGAACTAACAATGCCAACGCACAACATTTTGGATAAGTAATGGCAGGGAAAGTGGTAAATATCAAGGATTGTAGCCCGCTTTAACTTTATCGTAAATTAAAAGATTTAAGTTCCGCAATCGCCTACTTTGCATATACTCAACGTTGTGCGTCATTAGAAAAAACCGAAAATGAACAAGATTTTTGATATAGAAATTAATTTTCCAAAGACTGAACTTGAATTCTTTTTTGAAAATGTAAAAACAGAACATTTAAAAAAGGGTGAATACTTTCATTGTGCGGATAAAACTTGTAAAAAAATTGGAATAGTTAAATCTGGATTACTAAAATCATTTGTTATTGACGAAAATGGAAATGAAAAAATAATTGAGTTTTACCCTGAAAATTCATTTGTTTCTGCATTTACAAGTTTCATTACACAAGAAATAACTGATTGGAATATTCAGACTATTGAAAATTCTGAAATTTTTATAATATCAAAGGAATTACTTAATCAACTGTATAAAAGAAATAATTGTTGGACATTATTTGGATTGAAAATATTTGAGACACAAACCTTAAAAAAGTGTAACCGGGAAAAGTCTTTGTTAGTCAATAGTGCTTTTGAAAGATATACTATTTTCCGCAAGCAGTATGAAAATATTGAAAATAGATTGTCATTAAATCAAATTGCCTTGTATCTCGGAATTCAGCCTGAATCATTAAGTAGAATAAGAAAAGATTTTTTTCTTAACATACATCAAGGAAGTTAAAAAGTTAAATTCTGAACTTTGCATAATTTTAAAACTAAAATTATGGAGAAAATTATGACAACAATCAACGGTTCAGAAAATTTTGCAAATGTTGAAAATGACCAATTAAGAGCCTTAATTAATTTTTACAAAGCGTTCAATCAACGTGATATGAATTTGATGAAAAAAGTTTGGTTAAATAGTAAAGAAGTATCAATGAATAATCCTGTTGGTGGAATAATGAGAGATTGGAATAACATAGAAAGTGTTTACGACAAAATATTCAATGGAAAAGCGAAAGTTTATGTTGAATTTTATGATTTTACTCTGCATTCAACTGACAATATGTTTTTAGTTACTGGTAGAGAAAAGGGATATTTTGAAAAGGAAAACACAAAAATTGATTTGGCAATTAGGACTTCAAGAGTTTTTATGAAAAAAGATGGTGAATGGAAACAAATTCAACATCACGGCTCAATAGACAACCCTGATTTATTAAGAAAATATCAAAAAGAAATACTGAATAAAGAATAACGAACGCACAATCGAGTAGGCTGCCGGTAGACTAAAAGCCTACCGGAGAACCTCTCACCTACCTTGCGGCAGGCAGGCACCACCGTACGTACGCGAACTTCGTTCCTTCCTTTCGCCTCTAGTTTGGGAACGTATACAGCGGTTCGCTAAGTCACATAAAAAAATAAAGTGTAGTATTGTATACAGATGGAATCTTCTCTCTTCTTAATTAAAACTCATAATAAATCCCGGTAAACACACCCACCCGGTAAGGCCGGTAATTAACATCGGGATTAGTGTTTATTGAGTTAAGGTAATAATTTAAACGGGGTTCAACAGCCAGAGAAAAATGATTGCCCAGCGCATAATTCACACCGATGCCAACTGTGCTGGAAAGGTTCAGGGTTGAAATATCTTCGGTAGTTCCGATTCTCTGCAAACCGTATTCATTATCGATATAAGCACTGTTGCCGACCACAACCCCGGCATTGAGGCCTCCCATCAGTTCTATCCCTATTTTTTTGTCGAGCAGGCTGTACCTCAGGTAAAGTGGTATTTCAACAAACTCGAATACCTGCGAAAATTCCCCGTTTGAATAGAGTGTATTCGAATAACTGGCCTGGTAATCCATGGCACCCCTTATTTCGGCACCTTTTGGTGTTCCTTCCATATTAATTACCCCGGCGGTGCTGTTCATTTGCATTCCCGAACTGCTTACATTCACTGTGTTTGCAAAAGCAGGAGCATCCGCTGCTGTCGCCATTAAAGATTCATTCTTTCCATAAGCAGCATCCTGATTTAATGCAAATAAATCGAATGTGGTATTTGATGCCTGTCCGCTTTGCGAGTAATAAACACCACTTTCAACGCGTAATTTTTTACCGGTTTTATACTGAACCGACATACCTCCACCCACATTGCTGCCTCCTGTTTCGCCCGAGTAGGTCATATTTTGCGAATAATATTGCGAATGGCTGGCCGTATGCGACGAATAACCCGGCGAAAGGTGCATCCCCAGAATCCAGTTCCGGCCCTTTTCAGCTGTTTTGCCAATGGTTTCTATATTACCGGCTACCAGTACTTTTTCGGTCTCTGTTAAAAATATTTCTGGTTGTTGCTCTTTTCTCTCAGCCAGGTAAACTTCCGGTTGCGGGAACGAAAACATGGCCTCTATTCCCTCTAACAACTGCAAACTAACTCTTTCAATTCTGGCCGTTAAGGCGCTGGTTTCCTCTTGCCCGGCAATTGTTACATCTGTTGCCGGCACACGGCTAACGGTGCTGCTTTCCTGTTCTTCTTCTCCTGTAAATTCTGCAATCTGTAGTTTTTCTTCTTCAATAAAATCGCTGTCTGTTTGCTGGGCATCATCGGTCTGCTGCGTTCTTTCTGTCTGAACTGTTTGCTGCTGCTCTGCCAGAGGTTTGCTTTCGTTTTGCGATTGATTAAAGAACCAACCTGCCAAAAAAGCAAATACCACCACTGCTGCTGCAGAAATCCAGCCAATGTAAGCCAAACGTTTTTTCTTTTTCTGCATAGCCATCTGCCCCTGAATGTTGTTCCACACATGGGGTGGCGGCTGCACCGAAAAACCGTTGAACTTATCGCGGACCGATTTATCCATATTTAACTTATCGTTCATTATGCCGTGCTGTTATTACTTGGTTTTACTTCGCTGTAAAGTTCATGCACTTTACGTTGTAAAATATCCCTCGCCCGGGCAAGGTTCGATTTCGATGTCCCCACCGAAATGTTCATCTCTTCGCTAATCTCTTTATGGTTCATTCCGTCTATAACATACAGGTTAAAAACCATTCTGTATCGCGGTGACAACTGCTGAATCAGCTTCAACAGTTCTTCTGCCGAAATTTTATCCATTATATCATCAGCAACCTGGTTATTCTCGTAAATCTCCACATCTTCAACCGGATGCATTATATGCTGTTTCCTGTAATTTCCGAGCGAAACGTTCACCATAATTCTCCTTACCCAGCCTTCCAAAGAACCTTCGTGCCTGAAATTTTTAATATATGTGAAAACCTTAATAAATCCTTCCTGCAGGTTATCTTCCGCTTCGGTATTGTCTTTTGCATACCTCAGGCACACACCAAACATCTTTGATGCATACATCTGGTAAAGCTGTTCCTGTGCACGTTTATTTCCCGAAGCGCACTCGTCTATTATTTTTTTCAGGTCTTCCAAATTTTGCTGCAAATGTTCATCAAAAGTAAGGATTAATTCTTCAACCCCTCAGTTAATCCTACACTGTCGATTTGCCTTCCTGCTTCACTATTTCCGTTCAGTAAAATCATTGGTTAGATGAAAGTAGATTAAAAAGGGTTGCGTGGGGATGAAAAAAAAATCTCACGCAACCTTTCGTACATTAAATTCATCTGTGATTTGTAACTTTGTTTAATTAAATGAATATCATGAAGATTTTATCTGTCATATTAACAGCACTCATTTTTATTTCTGTTTTGTCGTGCCACCAGATTGATATTGATCCTGGTGGTAAAACCATTGTGTTAGACGAAAAATCGGCACAACTTGTTGAAGCTGAGAATGAATTTGGCCTCGAACTCTTTCAAAAAATATACGCATCAGAAACCAAACACGATAACATTATGGTTTCGCCGCTAAGCGTTAGCCTGGCACTGGCTATGACATACAACGGGGCCAACGGTGAGACACAAACCGCCATGGAAGAAACCCTGAAAGTTTATGGCCTGACGCCGGATGATATAAATCAATCGTACGCCAGCCTGGTTGCAGCTTTACAATCGCTCGACCCGAAAGTGTTGCTCGAAATTGCGAATGCCATTTATTACCGCGACGATTTTCAGGTTGAAAATGATTTTATTTCAACAAACAAAAAATATTACGATGCCGAAGTTGAAGCACTCGACTTTGGTTCACCCACAGCATTGGAAACAATTAATGGCTGGGTGGCAGACAAAACACACAACAAAATTGATAAAATTCTAGACCGAATTAGTCGCGATCATGTTATGTTTTTGCTGAATGCCATCTATTTTAAAGGTATTTGGAGAAGCGAATTCGATAAAAAAGATACTCAAAAACGCCCTTTTTATTTTGGCGACTCAGGATTTACTGCAACCGAAACAATGCAGAAAACCGACAGTATGCAGTATACATCGAACGATATTTTTAGTGCAGTAAGACTCCCCTATGGAGCAGGTAATTACAACATGTACGTTTTTTTACCAAACACCGACCGTACGATTGATGATATTATCCAAAATCTCGATACAGAGAACTGGACCAACTGGATGGCAGGTTTCGGAGCGGTACAAAATGTCGATCTGCAACTTCCCCGCTTTAAATATGCCTACGAGATAAAACTGAACGATGTGCTTACTGAAATGGGTATGGGAGTTGCCTTTACAGGAGGTGCTGATTTTACAGGAATTAACAAGAATGGTAATTTATTCATCGACTATGTAAAACATAAAACGTTTATTGAAGTTAATGAAGAGGGAACAGAGGCTGCCGCTGTTACAATTGTTGCAGTTGAACGCACTTCTGTGGGTGGTCCACAAAACATACTATTTTATGTAAACCGACCGTTTATGTATGTAATAACCGAAAAAGATACAGGGGCAATCCTGTTTATTGGAACTGTGAAAAATCCACAGGCAGAATAGAGACGCACGGCTGTGCGTCTGTACATTTTTTATTAAAAAGGAAATAATCATGAAGACAGTATTCACAATTGTATTATTAACTGGTTTTGTTGCTTTTAGCTCGTGCCAGCAAGACAATGTAAATCCTAACGAAAATAAAATCATTCAGCTCGATGATAAATCGGCAAAGTTGATTGAGGGTGACAACGCTTTCGGGTTGGATATTTTCCAGAAGATTAGAAAAGAGAGCGACAAGGAGAACCTGATGATTTCTCCGTTAAGCATATCGGTTGCACTGGCCATGGCATACAATGGCGCTGACGGCGATACCAAAACCGAAATGGAAGATGCACTGAAATTAAACGGGTTAACTCCCGAAGAGATAAACAACTCGTATAAAATGCTGATAGCAGCTCTGCAGTCGGTTGACGAAGATGTGGTTTTTGAAATTGCCAACGCCATATATTGCCACAAAGGATTTCCTGTAAAACAGAATTTTCTCGATATAAACCACAATTATTATAATGCTGAAGTTGAAAATATTGATTTTGGCAGCCCGTCGGCAGTTAAAACAATAAACGACTGGGTAGCTGAAAAAACACACGATAAAATAACACAGATTATTGAAAGTCTCTCACCGCTCGACCGAATGGTGTTGCTTAATGCCATTTATTTTTACGGCACCTGGACAAATGAATTTGACGAAGACGGCACAAAAATGCGCAACTTCCGAAAATCTGATGGAAGCAATGAAGAAGTTGCAATGATGAACAAGGAAGACAAGCTGGATTACACCACAAATGACTTGTTCAGTGCAATAAAACTACCTTACGGAACAGGGCAGTACAATATGTTGGTAATGCGTCCGGCAGAGGGTAAAAACTCGCAAAATGTTATTGACGAACTTACCGCTGATAACTGGAGAAACTGGGCCGATGATTTTGAGACCAAAGACCATGTGGTTGTTACCATGCCCCGGTTTAAGTTTGAGTTTGAAACCGGGCTAAAAGATATGCTGAAGCAGATGGGAATGGTAAAAGCATTTTCGACAAGCGGTGCCGATTTCTCAAAAATTTCAGATGAGTATTTATACATCAGCTCGGTTGTTCATAAATCGTATATCGATGTAAACGAAACAGGAACTGAAGCTGCTGCTGTTACTGCAATCACTTTTACAACAACAAGTATGCCTTCAGAACAAAAAATATATTTTACAGTTGACAAACCCTTTGTGTTTGCTATTACAGAAAAAGATACAGGAGCCATTTTATTTATCGGAGAAGTTCAAAATCCGGAGTATGAAGAGTAAACTATTGCTAATCATGATGTTTGCACTGGCAACTTTCTCTTGTTCAGAAGACAAAGAAGCATTACCTGCAGTACAAAAGGAAGCAAAAGGAACGGTTTGGCGCAGTGGTGGTTTATTATATTGCCACTCTCAGATTTGGACTGAAAGAGGCGATACCCTTATTCCGATGAAGGATGGGAAAAATCACTTCCATTATCAGGGAGGTCAAAAAGTTTATGTGATTTACGAAGAGCTTAAAGGAGTTGAAACTGGTTGTAACAATGGTATAGCCTGCAAAATTATTAAAACAGAATTGATAGAATAAATAGCTGAAAAACACGTTCTTAATTTAAATTATTTGCCATGAAACGATTTACGATCTTACTATCGTTAATTCTTGTTGTATTTATAAGCTGCCAGGAGGAGAACGAAATTACCATCCACGAGACAGGTACTGTGGTGGATTATGCCGGTGCCGGTGAGTGCGGTTTTGTAATTGAGCTGGACAACGGTAGCCGGATTCTGCCCATGTACTACCCCAAAGGATTTACTTTTGCACATGGCCAGCGAATACTGGTTGAATACGTTGAGTTAAACAATGTTACTACCGGTTGCGACCGGGGTGTGGTAAGCGAAATTATCTATGTAGAAGAGTTAAGTTGTGCCCCTTATGTCGATTTATATTTCAGCAACTACGACAGCCTTGCCCGCGACCCGGTTTATTTGCACGAAGCCATGGTTGACGGCGATTGCCTGTACCTGAAAATATCGTACAGCGGGGGTTGTCAGGAGCACACAGTAGATTTGGCACGAATGCACCCGTGGTGTGGTACGCCACCACTTCCGCCTGCAACATTCGAAATACGCCACAATGCAAACGGCGATTTATGCGAAGCTTATTTTACCAGGGAATTCCGTTTCGATTTAACTCCGTTAATCCAGGAAGGGAAAAAAGAATTTATTCTCACCGCAAAATTAGTTGGGGGCAACACATATAATAAAACATTTAATTTAAACTAGACAGGTATTCCTAATTGCTGCACTAGTTCTACATAAAGCTGTTCCGTCAGTTGACGGGCAGCTTTTTTTTGCATAAAAAAAGGATGCAGAAAACTCCGCATCCTTTTATGATAGTTATATAAATATTGGTTTAAAAAATGCTATACGATATACCGGCAGCAAAACTGATGGTTGATTTGTTGTATAAATCGGTGTAAGCTCCAACATCAGGATCGGTAAAATTAACCTCATCTTCTTCATAAAAAGTATTTGAGACACCGGCATCGAGTGTTAGCCTGTCGGTAATTTTCCACATGATACCACCACCCAGTGTTACAGAAGAGTTACTGTAACTAAAATCGCTTTGCCAGTTTTCGGCTACGCCTGTTTTCGAACGCAACCCACCAACGCTTAATGCGAAGTTATCGGCCAAATTAAACTGAAGGCCTAAAGCAACCTCATAGTAATTGTTATCGATTTGGCGCTGAACACTTTCGCCAACAGCATTATATCTAACGTTTCCGCCCCAGTTTACTCGTTTGTCGAAGTAGGTATTATATGACAACTGAGCTTCTAACCAGTCCAAACCACGGTAACCAACACCAATTGCTAAGTTACCGGGCATATCGCTGTTTGATTTTCCTCCGTCAGGGAATAATCCCAGATCATCAACTGTAGTACTGTTGGTCAGGTCCATGTATGTTTTGTGTTCGTATTTAACTGCAATGTTCCAATCGTCATTTGGCGAAATATTTATCGCAAGAATAGGGGTAATTCCGGTACCGGTTTGTTCGGTATCTACTTCTCTGTCCTCTAACTGAGAAGAGGTTGCACCGAGTGTTGCTCCAGTAGTCGATAAGGTACCTGCAGTAGCTGTTAACTGATCGCCTGCTGCATTATAAGCCCCCTGAATCTGGGTTACATTCATAACTCCAATTTGCTCCGGTGGAATACCCATCAGTTGTAATCCTCCTTCAACCTGAGCCCTTATTTCGGGAGAAATTACACTATTAGCTTCTAATTCGGCAAGGGTTAGTCCTCCTAAATTATTATCTATAACCGGTTGCATCATGTTTGCAGCATCATACATTGTATTCGCGCCGGCATTTGCCTGCGAAGCAATGTTATTAACTACACCAGCTGTCTGAGACAACCATCCCGGAGCAGGGTAAGACTGGCCGGCCACTTTCAATTGTACATTTCTGATGTATCCCTGGTAAGCATTTTTAGAAGGTAGAATTCTTGCACCACCGTATACCGAAATAACATCGTTAATGGCATAGGTTGCACCTACTTGTATGCCCCAAAATACAGAACTTCCTTTAAAATAAAGATCTGCATCGTAACCGGTAACACTTAAAGAAGGATCAATTTGAGATAAACCAGCCAATCCGGGAACAACTTTTGTAATCGGAATTTCAAACGAAGGTAATCCGCGTTCGAATTCGGCAGAACCACCACCGCCTACAGGGCCAAAACCAAGCGAGAAAGCCCATTTATCTTTTTTGTAAACACCATAGGCTGATGGGAATACCGGAGCCTTAACTTCACCAATGTATTCTCCGTCGTTTAGGAGAGGAAATCCTGAATTAACCGTTTTTTCCTGAAATATAGTCTGGTTATATACACCAAAGTGCCAACCGTTTTCCAGTTTGACCAAACCGGCCGGATTATAAAAGACAGCATCAATCTCAAGAGAAGCATTACGCGACATCATTCTGATATACTGCGCACTCTGATTATAATTTGTAAGAAGACCGCCTGCAAAGGTCAGTTGGAGCATCATAATAAATGCTACTGATAGCGTTAGCTTTTTCATAAATTGCAAATTTAAATTGATATTATAAATCCATTTTTTCTTTACTATTTTGGGTAATTTATTTAGTTAAGTAGTTGAATTGTTGTGCGCAAATTTAGGATTAATTCTGAACACTCAAAATATTCATATTAATTTTCAATGCCTCGCAGAATATTAGAACAATTCTATCATAAGTTCGAAAGATATTAAAATAAAAACCCGAAGATAAAGTCTCCGGGTTCTGCTGATTATCTTTAATTTAGATATGTATAACCTCATCGTATGCGGCAGCAGCAGCCTCCATCACTGCTTCGCTCATGGTCGGATGCGGATGAATGGTTTTTATCAATTCATGTCCGGTTATTTCAAGCTTTTTGGCAACTACCAGTTCAGCAATCATTTCGGTTACATTTCCGCCAATCATGTGGGCGCCAAGCAACTCGCCGTATTTGGCATCGAAGATAAGTTTAACGAAACCATCTTTTTGACCTGCTGCGCTGGCTTTTCCACTTGCAGTGTACGGGAATTTACCAATTTTAACTTCGTAACCTGCTTCTTTTGCTTTTTCTTCGGTGAGTCCAACCGACGACACCTCAGGATTTGTGTAAGTACATCCCGGAATGTTTCCGTAATCTACCGGTTCAGGATTTAATCCGGCAATTTTTTCAATACAGACTATTCCTTCAGCCGAAGCTACGTGGGCTAACGCCGGCCCTGCCAAAATATCGCCAATGGCATAAACACGTTCAACATTGGTATTGTAAAATTCATCAACTTTTACGCGGCCCTGGTCGGTTTCAATACCCATTTCCTCCAGCCCTATTCCTTCAGTATTCGGGGTAATTCCAACTGCCGAAAGCACGATATCGGTTTCAACAGTCTGCTCACCCTTTTTGGTTTTTATTACAACCTTGCATTTATCGCCCGAAGTATCAACACTTTCAACCGTTGAACTGGTCATCACCTTCATTTTCGACTTTTTAAAGTTGCGCTCCAGCTGTTTTGCCACATCGGCATCTTCGTTAGGCACAAGCGTTGGCATAAACTCAACCAATGTTACCTTAGTCCCAATTGAATGATAGAAGTATGCAAACTCGCTTCCGATAGCTCCTGAACCAACCACAACCATACTTTCGGGTTGCTTGTCAAGAGTAAGTGCTTTGCGGTAGCCAATAATTTTTTTTCCGTCGATGGGAAGGTTTGGCAGTTCGCGCGAACGTGCACCTGTTGCCAGAATAATATGTTTGGCTGTGTACGACTTTTTTGTACCATCTTCGGCAGTTACTTCAACGGTATTTTTTGCTGCCAGTTTCCCGGTTCCAAAAATCGATTCAACTTTATTTTTTTTGAACAGGAACTCAATACCTTTGCTCATCCCTTCGGCAACACCACGACTGCGTTTTACCATGGCTTCGAAATC
The DNA here is from genome assembly GCA_039714235.1 of Bacteroidota bacterium. Classification (GTDB taxonomy): domain Bacteria; phylum Bacteroidota; class Bacteroidia; order Bacteroidales; family Prolixibacteraceae; genus Draconibacterium. The sequence goes on from JBDLJS010000059.1 coordinate 11,533, forward strand.
GGGTTTTACTTCCCCTTCAATGGAAACACCATAATCTGCTGCGTGTTTTGCATATTCATATGCCTGGGCACTTTTTAACAACGATTTTGTAGGAATACAGCCCCAGTTTAAACAAATACCACCCAGGTTTTCTTTTTCTACAACAGCGACTTTAAATCCTAATTGCGCAGCGCGAATGGCAGTGACATATCCACCAGGTCCACTGCCAATTATAATCACATCATAATTCATATCTATCTTCTCCTTTTAAAATTCTTTCAAGTTATATTAACACCTTCAGTTACGAAAGGTTTTACAAAATTAAGTCTTTTCAAACAATTCATAATCCTGCTGTATGGGGTATAGTTTATGTGCAACTTATTTTAATTTTGAATACATTTTCAGCAATTCGTCAGCAGCTATAAATGAACTTATTTTTTCATTCAGCACATCATTTTCGAGCACCTTCAATTTCTCTTTTATTTCCGGATGGTTATAAAAATTTTGCCTCAGTTGTTCTTCAATGGTTTCGTGCATCCGGTAAATAGCCTGCTCGTTGCGTTTTCTAATAAAATAACCATTCTTCTTTGTAAGCTCCTGGTATTTATCAATTTGCTGCCATATTTCTTCAATACCAGTTTTATTATATGCCGAGCAGGTCAGCACCCCCGGTTCCCAATCCGAATCTTTTTTAGGGAAGAGATGAATGGCATTTTTATATTGCACCTTTGCCATTTGTGCTTTTTCCAGGTTACTACCGTCGGCTTTATTTATGGCAATCAGGTCGGCCATTTCCATAATACCACGTTTTATACCCTGCAATTCGTCGCCGGCACCGGCAAGCATCAGCAGTAGAAAAAAATCGGTCATTGAATGAACCGCTGTCTCGCTCTGCCCCACCCCCACTGTTTCAATAAAAACATGGTCGAATCCGGCTGCTTCGCAAAGAATTATTGTTTCCCTTGTTTTCCGGGCTACACCACCGAGCGAACCTGCCGACGGGCTTGGGCGGATATATGCATTTTTATCGCCCGACAACTCTTCCATGCGGGTTTTATCACCTAAAATACTTCCCTTAGTGCGTTCGCTGCTCGGGTCGATGGCCAGAACTGCCAGTTTCCCGCCGCCTGAAGTAATAAAACTTCCCGCCGCTTCAATAAAAGTACTTTTACCTACACCAGGCACTCCTGTTATTCCCAACCTTATGGAGTTTCCACTATGCGGTAAGCATTCTTGAATAATTTCCTGTGCAAGCTTCTGGTGGTCAGGCTTTGAACTCTCGACAAGGGTAACAGCTTTACTCAATAAAGTAATATCGCCGGCCAGGATTCCTTCCATGTATTCGTTTATTGAATGCAGCTTCCTGTTTTTCTTCAAAAAACGTTTAACCGAATCGGAACTAACCGGATCGGGCTGGTCAATACCATCGTTTACTTTGAGCCCCCTGAATCCGGGTTCATTTTCAATATGGTGTTTATCTGACATTAAAACTGGTTAAGGCTTTAAAATTACTACATTTCGGTTAATATCAGGCATAAAAAAAAGGTGCTGCAGTTTTTTCGCCTGCAACACCCATTTCTATTATTGACTTTAAATAAATTTTCGTTTTAGCTTTGTACAGTTAATACATTACTTGTAATACGTAAAGTAGTTGTAGGAGTTTTTGGATCGTTTGTAATAACTGTAATCGACTTGCTTTGGCGACCTCTTTTACCGCGAGAATCGAAGGTAACTTTTACAGGTGCTGTTTCACCCGGAGCAATAACCTTTTTGGCAGGTGCAACGGCAGTACATCCGCACGATGAGCGTACCCTGCGGATTACTAATTCCGATTTACCGTCATTGGTCAAAGTAAAAGTGTATGTTTTCTTATCTCCCTGGTTCATTTCGCCAAAATCATGTGATTTTTCATTGAATTTGGCCACAGCGGCATTTGCAAGCTGTTCCAGAGTTAATTGTGAAAAATCTTCTTCGATAGTTGCACTTACGCCAACAGAACTTTTATAATCCTGGCTTCCGTTAATTGAAAGATAAATGCGGTGCGATGCAAATCCAAAAGTATTGGCAGCTTTCGAATCGTAAGTAACAATCAATTTACCTCTTCCTTTTGCAGGAATGGTTGATGGTTCAACAACAGCTTTTAAATGGCCCGGTACTTTTTTGAAACCAACTTCAACATCGTTCTCGGTATCGTTAACAAGCTCAAGTTCCTTCGTTTTCACTTCGCTCTGTTTAATTTTTGCAAACGACAGGTAATTTGTTTTTACCCTTAAAACACCCAGTTTGCGTGGATATTTTTCAGCCAGAGTTTTTTCGCGCTGCTGAACCTGACCGGTAATGTGCAGAACAACAGTACGATTTTCGGCATTAGAGCTTACAGTTACCGTTTTATTAAACGAACCGGGACGATTTTTAGGATTGTAGCTAACGTCGATAGAACCGGATTCACCAGGAGCTACTGGTTCGCGGGTCCATTTTGGTGATGTACAACCGCATGAAGCACGAACATTGGATAGAGCCAACGGTGCTTGTCCGCTGTTTGTAAATTTAAAAGTAGTTTTCTGAACGCCGTCCGATTCTTTAAACGTTCCAAAATTGTGGGTCATCTCTTCAAAAACAATTTTTGATTTTTCCTGAGCTATACCTAAATTAAACACAGCAACCAAAGCAATTACCGTAAAGAGTTGTAAAATTCGTTTCATCTGTATTAAAATTTTAAATTTGTTCGATTTAATCAAAATTACGTAAACAAATGTATGAATGCATTTTAATATTCGGTGTTAATTAATTACAATATTTTGTTAATGAGTTGTTAACCACAGTTTACGTTAAAAAAAAATGTAGCTTCGCTTAGAAGTTGTTCAAAGTTAAAGGGGAATTTTCGAGAGTGACATATTGGTTTTATTGGCAAAGTTCAGTTTTTAAGTGCATAACTATAGCTAAGCATTAAAAAGTAGCTGAAGTTCAATGGAATCAAGATGTTGCTCGCAGTTTTTCAATTTGACTTTAAACAACTTCTTTATAAATTTGACGAATGAAAGGTAAAACCCTGAAATATATTATTTTACTGGCAACTATTTCTGTTGCAGGGGTTTTTTTAATTCAGTTTGCGTTTATACGAAGCTCGTACAATATTTCGGAAAAACAGTTTAAAGAAAGTGCCAGTGTTGCTTTAAAAGAGGTGGCCTGGCAGATTATGCTGGCTAACGGAAGTACTTCTAATTTCGACAGTATTACGCCTGTTGAAATAATATCGAATAATACTTTTCTGGTAAATGTCGGTGTTGCTATCGACAGGGAACTTTTAAAATTGCACCTGATTGAGCAATTAAGAAAACACGATATTTATTACGATTTTGAATTTGCCATTTACAACCAACTTGAAGAACAAATGGAGCCGGGAACATTAATATCGGTAGATTCTGAAGAAGAAAAGTCGTATTTTACTTTTCCGCTAAACGAGGACTACATAAATTATTTTGGCATTCATTTCCCCGATCGATCATCGTATTTCAGTTCGCGGCTAACCATTTGGTACTTTTTAACCGGTCTGCTGATTCTTATTGTTTTGTTTTTTGGTTACACCCTTTCAATAATTATTCGTCAGCGCCAGTTATCCGAAATTCAAAAAAACTTTATTAACAACCTCACACACGAACTTAAAACACCCATTTCATCTATTGCTTTATCAGCAAGTGTAATTAATGACGAGAATATTTTAAAATCGCCCAAACGACTGTTTAAATATGCCCGGATTATTGAGGATCAAAATAAACGGTTGTCGAAAAATGTTGAAAAAGTGCTAAACCTGGCTTCGCTCGAAAAAAGCAGGCTGAATCTTAATCTCGAAAAAGTAGATTTAAAAGCAAATCTGGAAGAAATTACAGAACATTTTAAGCACTCCGATTCCGGCCAGAAAGCAACTATTACAACCCGGTTAAATGGTATTCAGACATTAATTTTGGCCGACAAATTCCATTTCACTAACCTGGTAGTTAATATTTTAGAAAATGCTGTAAAATATTGCGAAAAAAAACCAAATGTTGTAATTGAGTTAACCGAAATAAAAAGCAACCTGGAACTTAGTTTTGCTGATAATGGAATCGGTATTCACAAAGACCAGAGAAGAAAAATATTTAAAAAATTTTACCGGGTACCGACTGGCAATGTGCATAACGTAAAAGGTTTCGGGCTCGGATTAGACTATGTTCTGAAAATTGTAAAAGCCCACAACTGGAAAATTAAAGTAGATGAAAATCCAGGGGGCGGGAGTATATTTAAAATTACAATACCAAACGGAAAAAGATGAGCACAACCAGTTTTAATATATTACTTGTTGAAGATGACGAGGCATTACGTTTTATCGTGAAGGACAATCTGGAACAGAACGAGTATAAGGTAAGCGTAGCTGAAGATGGAGAGATTGCCCTGGAATTGTTTGAGAAAAATAATTTCGACCTGATAGTTTTAGACGTTATGCTACCTAAAAAAGATGGCTTTCAGGTTGCTGAAGTAATCAGAAAAACAAACGACCATATTCCCATCATCTTTCTTACAGCACGCTCGATGACAGAAGACAAGATTACCGGCCTCACGATTGGTGGCGACGATTATATTCCCAAACCATTCAGTATGGAAGAGCTATTATTAAAAATAAAGATCTTCCTGAAAAGAAGCCAGTCTCAGCCGGTATCGAACGGAGCAGCGGCAATGCAAATAGGAAGATTTGAGTTCTGTCCCGAAGACCTCTCGCTTTCGCTTGATGGTGAAACCAGAAGCCTTACGTTAAAAGAAGCCGAATTGATTCGCTTTTTTGCCGAAAATACCAATAAGGTTTTGAGTCGAAATGAGATTCTGGAGAAGGTTTGGGGTTCGGACGATTACTTCCTTGGCCGGAGCCTCGATGTATTTATTTCGAGGTTACGTAAATATTTTAAGGCAGATCCGGCTGTTAAAATTGTTAACCTGCATGGTATCGGATTCAGATTTTCTGTAAAAAAATAAATTAGTAAAACATTAAAAACTTTAATATGACAACAGCACAATTATTAATTTTAATAATAATCGGGATTTTATCAGGTATACTTGCCGGTATCTTTGGTGTTGGTGGGGCTATTCTGGTAATTCCTGCACTGGTATTCATCTTAGGTTTATCGCAGCACGAAGCACAGGGTACCAGCCTTGCATTTATGCTTCCCCCGGTAGGTATTCTTGCTGCATGGAACTATTGGAAAGCAGGTCATGTAAACTGGAAGATTGCACTTGTTCTGTCGTTAACATTTGTAGTTGGAGCCTACCTTGGCTCACACCTTTCAATAAATATTGCTCCCAGAACGTTGCGAAGAATATTTGGGGTTATTATGATTGTTACGGCGCTGAAAATGATTTTTTCAAAATAATTCAGATATTGTTTCCGATTAAAAAGGTTACTTTTCGTAATACCGGATTACTCTTTTACTAACATTACAGGTAACCTCGTAAGGGATAGTGCCCATTAAATCTGCATACTGATCGGCCGAATATGAATTATCATCAAACATAAAAACCTCTGTACCAACACCATAAAAATCCTGCCCCAGGTTAATCATTGTCTGATCCATGGTTACTTTCCCGATTTGGCTGTAAAGTTTATCGTTAATTTTTACCTGCATTTTATTTGATAACGACCTTGAAATACCATCGGCATAACCAACCGGGATTGTCGCGATATAACAATCCTCTTCAGTAAATGTATTGGCTCCGTACGATATCACTGTCCCTTTCTTTACATATTTTACAAAAGATATTTCAGTCCTGAATTTCATCCCCGGGCTTAAAATCTTTTTTTCGCTGTAGTTATCGTAAGGTTTATAACCGTATAAAATAATCCCCGGACGTACCATGTCAAAATAAGATTCAGGCAGGTTTAAGATTGCCCCGCTATTTGCCATGTGTTTTATAAGCGATTTTCCTGTTGCATTTTCAAAATATTCGGCAGCTGCTTTAAACTTCTGTATTTGAATTCCGGAGTATTCATTGTCTGATGAATCGGAAAAATGAGAAAAAAGTCCTTCAAGATTCAGGTTTGACGAATTCAATAACTCCTCTGCCAGTTCCTTATAATTTTCCTGTCTGGCCCCCACTCTTCCCATACCTGTATCTATTATCAGGTGTAATTTTGCAGCTTTACCATATTTGCCTGCAATTTTATTCAATTCAGCAATATCTTCTCTGCTGCTTACAGTTACTGTCAGGTCGTTTTTAACGCATATATCAAACTGATCTTTAAATGTTACGCTGAGCAACAGAATCGGGACATTAATACCTGCTTCTCTTAACTCACATCCTTCTTCAACAGTTGCAACCCCCAAATAATCTACTAAACCTGATTTGATTATATATTTGGAAACGACAATTGCTCCATGCCCGTAAGAATCTGCTTTTACAATTGCACAGATTTTTTTATCCCCGACAAATTGTTTTATTGTTACCAGATTTTCTTTTATATGTTTAAGATTAACAATTGCAGCAGTTTTTCTTTTTCCTGTAAGTTCCACAAAATTGAATTTAATTGTTTTGGTACCAATAAGAACGAAAGTAAAAAAATTAATTCTACTTTGGCAGATTCAGTTTACAAATTAAATTTATCGCCAGCCAATACACTTTCAGGCACGACAGATAAATTTCTCTTGAAAAAACGTTTCTAGTTTTTGGAAGAAACAAAAAAAGAACTATTTTTGCAGTCCGAAAAATTAATGGTAACAAGTAAAATAGACAGAAATGAAACGTACATTTCAACCATCAAATAGAAAAAGAAAGAATAAACACGGGTTCAGAGAAAGAATGTCTTCTGTAAGCGGACAGAAAGTTATTAAGGCCCGTAGAGCAAAAGGAAGAAAAAAATTGTCTGTTTCAGACGAACCAAGACATAAAAGATAAATTTTATCTTTAAAACTTTTTGCGGGAAGGTAAAGAATTTGGTTCTTTACCTTTTCGTGTTTATAGATATCAAAAGCCCCTCCCAACCTCCCCAAAAGGGAGGTGTTAATAAAGAGAAATAAACAGGAGACTATATGTTTTAAATTATGAATTTCATTAATTCGCTAAATCTTTCAACCAACCTTAGAGATATCTCATTAAAAGTGCTGAATGGTAAGCGAATTTCTACCGAAGATGCCCTGGAATTATATAACAGTTCGAACCTTGCCCTTCTGGGTGTTTTAGCTAACCACACCAAACAGCGGCTAAGCGGCAATTATGTATTTTTTAACAGTAATTTTCATCTCGAACCTACAAATATTTGTGTAAACCACTGTAAATTTTGCTCTTACCGGCGCCGTACAGGACAAAAAGGTGCATGGGAGTACGGTATAAATGAGATGGTGGCTGACGTAAAAAAATACAGTCAGAGTGGAGCAACTGAGGTACACATTGTAGGAGGTGTCCACCCCGACAGGGATGTGAATTTTTATGTTGAGCTGTTAAAATCAATAAAAGAAGTTGCACCCGACTTACACATTAAAGCATTTACCGCAGTTGAAATCGACCAGATGTGCCGCATGGGAAATATTTCGGCTGAGGAAGGATTAAAAATGCTGAAAAAGGCCGGACTGGAATCGATGCCTGGCGGTGGTGCCGAGATTTTTGACGAAGAACTCCGCGCCGAAATTTGTCCTGATAAAACCAGCTCTGAAGAATGGCTGAAAATCCACTCACTGGCTCACAAAATGGGAATTCCAACAAATTCAACAATACTTTACGGCCTTTTAGAAAAATACGACCACCGCGTGGATCATCTGGACAGGCTTCGCAAACTACAGGACGAAACCAATGGGTTTAATGCTTTTATTCCTTTAAAATTCAGAAGAGAAAATAACGCCTATTCTACAGTTAAAGAATCAACTTTAATTGAGGATTTAAAAAATTATGCTGTTTCTCGTATTTTCCTTGACAATATTCCGCATTTAAAGGCTTACTGGCCGATGATTGGTAAGCAGGCCGCACAACTTTCGCTGGGATTTGGAGTCGACGATTTGGATGGGACCATCGATGATTCGACAAAAATATATTCGATGGCAGGAGGAGAAGAGAAGCCAACAGCCAGCAGGGCAGAGTTAATCAGTATGATAAAAGAGGTAAACCTAATACCTGCAGAAAGAGATACCGTTTACAATATTCTCGAGGTTTTCTAATCTTAATGGAATATTTCAAATTTGATAATTCTTTATTGGCTCTTTTCTTTCAACATACTTTTTTTGGTTTATTTTTGTTTTCTTATAAAGACCAATAAAAATAAAATGAGTTTAGCAAAGTTCCTGGTCAGCCGTACATTTATTAGGCATTTGGCAATAGCCGCAATTCTGGTTGTACTGCTGGTATTCTTAACCTTAAAAGCACTTAAATTTTACACCCATCATGGCGTTTCGTATCCTGTTCCCGATTTTACAGAATTAACCGTTGAGGAAGCAGAAATTATTGCAAACCCCAGCCGGTTAAAAATTGCAATAACTGATTCTGTTTATCAGGCTGATGCCAAACCGGGAACAATCGTAGATCAGGTACCGGCCGCAAACTCGAAGGTAAAACAAAACAGATCCATTTTCGTCACAATAAATTCTACTCAACCCGAAAAAGTTACGCTGCCAAAACTTACCGATATTTCTTTCCGCCAGGCCAAAGTTTTAATCGAAAACTGTGGATTAATAATAAATAATATTTCGTACCAGCCATCGGAATATCACGATCTTGTACTGATGGTTGAACAGGATTCGGTTGAGGTTTATGAAGGAGAGCAGCTCGTTATAGGGAGCAGTATTGATTTAACAATAGGCCGCAGCAGAGGAAACCTGGAAACACCTCTCCCCAGGTTAATTGGATTACTGGCCGACGATGCAAAAACAGTTTTAACTGATGCAAAACTGAACCAGGGAGTAATAATATTTGACAAATCGATTACCACGGCCGAGGATTCGCTCAATGCACGGGTGTGGAAACAACAACCCGATAAAATATTTACCAAAAAAGTTTATTTGGGCTCATCGGTTGATTTATGGGTGACAGTTGACACGGTAAAAATTAACGAAGCCATTAAAACCTTCTAGCACATGGAAGAATATTCTCAGGATAAGGAAGAATTTGGAGAAGGTGAATTGTATGAACACTATCGCCTTACAGTTGATCCGGGGCAATCGGCAGTCAGAATAGACAAATACCTTACTAACCGGATTGACAATGCCTCGCGCAGTCGTATTCAGGCAGCTGCCGATGCAGGAAGCATTCTTGTAAATAATTCAACAGTAAAATCAAATTATAAAGTTAAGCCAAACGACGAAATTGTTATCGTTATGGATTATCCACGCCGGGAATTAAAAATCATTCCTGAAGATATTCCGCTTAACATTGTTTACGAAGACGACCAGCTTATTGTAATTAATAAACCACCCGGTTTGGTTGTACATCCGGGGCACGGCAACTACACCGGCACACTGGTAAATGCATTGGCATTTTATTTTAAAAATTTGCCACTTTTTAACAGCGAAGATCCCCGCCCGGGGCTGGTTCACAGAATAGACAAAGATACATCGGGACTGATGGTAGTTGCAAAAACCGAACAGGCAAAAAACAAACTGGCGCTTCAGTTCTTCGAAAAAACAACCGAACGGCGATACCAGGCACTGGTTTGGGGAAGTGTGAAAGACGATGAAGGCACTGTTACCGGCAATATTGGGCGAAGTTTAAAAAACAGGCAGGTATTTACCGTTTTCCCGGAAGGCGATTATGGCAAACACGCTGTAACGCACTACAAAGTTTTACGCCGAATAGGCTATGTAACCCTGGTTGAATGTCGGCTGGAAACCGGGCGTACACACCAAATAAGGGTACACATGAAATATATTAACCATACTCTTTTTAATGACTCGAATTATGGTGGCGACCAGATTTTAAGGGGCACAACTTTTTCGAAATACAGACAATTTGTGCAAAACTGTTTTAAGGTTTTGCCACGACAGGCATTGCATGCAAAAACCCTGGGATTTATCCATCCAACAACAGGAGAAAAAATGTTATTCAATTCTGAATTGCCCGAAGACATGGCAACAGCAGTTGAAAAATGGGAAAATTATATAGCGAACAGAAATGACTAAAAAACCAAACATAGCTGTAATCACGGGTGGCGACTCGTCAGAATTTGTGGTATCGATAAAAAGTGGTGAAAATGTTTTTAATGGAATAGACCCGGAAAAATTTATACCCTGGCTTGTTCAAATGCAAGGTGATAAATGGGAAGTATATCAGGATGAATCTAAAATTGCTGACATTGATAAATCAGACTTTAGTTTCACCCTCAATAATAAAAAAATAAAATTCGACTTTGCCTATATTACAATACACGGTACTCCCGGTGAGAATGGTATTTTACAGGCTTATTTCGAATTAATAAATATCCCCTACTCTTCATGTGGAGTGCACTCTGCATCGTTAACCTTTAACAAGTGGACCTGCAACAATTACCTGCGCACTTTTAATATAAAAATGGCACAGAGTTTAAAGTTTGAGAAAGGCGAAAAAATTAATCCTGAACTGATAGTTGAACAATTAGGATTACCGGTTTTTGTAAAGCCTAATGCAGGAGGTTCCAGCTTTGGAATAACCAAAGTTAAACAAATTAAAGAGCTTGAGAAAGCCATACAGAGTGCATGGGAAGAAAGCGATATCGCACTGATTGAACAGTTTATTGAAGGGATCGAATTTACCTGTGGTCTGGTAAAAACAAAAGGCGTGAAAACTATCTTTCCGGTTACGGAATTAGTTCTGAAAAATGAGTTTTTCGATTACGAAGCCAAATACACTGCAGGTGCTACAGAAGAAATAACACCTGCAAGGTTACCGGAACATCTTTATAAAAAATGCCAGCAAATCAGTTCCGACATATACGATCTTTGTGAGTGCGAGGGGATTGTCAGGGTAGATTTTATTTTAAAGGGAGAAGAATTCTATTTTCTTGAAGTAAATGCCACACCCGGAATGACATCAACCAGCCTTGTTCCTCAGCAAATAAATGCAATGGGGAAAACTTTAAAAGAAATTTTCACGGAAATTATTGAAGATAAGCTGGATTTGTAACTCAATTAACAATTGTGAATAAGTACAGTTAATAAGAGGAATAATTATCTCTTGTTGACGGGAATCATTATTTATATTTTTGGCTTTCCGAAATCGCAAAGAGCGATATTATATATACTTTTCTTATACAAATTAAACATGGCTGAACGTAAAAAAACCAGTGCGCAAACAACTATTGAACAAATTAATGCCCAATACGGGAAACTACCTCCCCAGGCTGTTGAGGTGGAAGAAGCGGTACTTGGAGCATTAATGCTCGAACGCGATGCGTATGTTACGGTAGCCGACGTTATTGATACTCAAAGCTTCTACAAGGAAGAGCACCAAAAAATTTTTGAATCAATTAAAAAGCTTTCGGGGAAAGAAAAGCCGGTTGACCTGCTTATGGTTACCCAGGAATTAAAAGACCGTAACCAGCTGGATGAAGTTGGAGGCCCGGCATACATCACCCAGCTGACACGGCGGGTAGCTTCTGCAGCCCACATCGAATTTCACGCCCGGATTATTGCGCAGAAATTTATTCAACGAGAATTAATCAGGGTTTCTTCAGAAATCCAGGCCAAATCATACGACGATACAGTTGATGTGGACGACTTAATTGATTTCTCAGAATCGGAACTTTTCCAGGTTGCCCAGGGAAATATTAAAAAGGAAACTGTGCCCATTAAACCCGTGCTTAACCAGGCGGTGATACAGATTGAAAAAGCAAGAAACAAAAAGGACGGATTAAGTGGTGTTCCGTCGGGCTTTACATCGCTCGACAGGGTTACCTCTGGGTGGCAAAAAACTGATTTAATAATTATTGCAGCCAGGCCGGCTATGGGAAAAACAGCTTTTGTGCTGTCAATGGCCAGAAACATGGCTGTAGATCACGGAAAATCAGTGGCTGTATTCTCTCTCGAGATGTCATCGATACAATTAGTAAACCGGTTAATTTCTGCTGAAACTGAACTGGGAGCAGAAAAAATAAAAACCGGGAAACTGGAAGATTACGAATGGCACCAGCTTAATAAACGTATAAAAACACTCGACGATGCTCCAATTTTTATTGATGATACTCCTGCCCTTTCAATATTCGAATTAAGGGCCAAATGCCGTAGATTAAAAATGCAACACGATATTGATATCGTTGTTGTTGACTATTTGCAGTTAATGACTGCCGGCACCGACATGAGGGGAAGCCGGGAGCAGGAAGTTAGTAGCATATCGCGTTCGTTAAAAGCAATTGCCAAAGAGCTGGACATACCAATAATAGCCCTTTCGCAGTTAAACCGTTCGGTTGAATCGCGCGAAGGGAAAAGGCCACAATTGTCCGACCTTCGCGAATCGGGAGCAATTGAGCAGGATGCAGATATTGTAACTTTCATTCACCGGCCCGAATATTTTGGAATTACAGAAGACAGTTCGGGAAACTCACTGCTGGGTGTGGCCGAAATAATAATTGCAAAACACCGTAACGGGGCTACAGCTGATATTCATCTCAGGTTTAAGAAAGAACTGGCCAAATTCTCCGATATGGATCCACAGTTCGATCAGGGGTACGACAGCAATGTTCAAACATATGGATCGTCAATGAACAACGACAACCGACAAATGAATTCAGGCATGAGTGGTAATAGTGATTTCGATTCGAAAAAGGTTTCTACCTCCGATTCTCCGTTTTAAATGTAAACCAAAGTACCGGTTTATTTGTATATTTCTGAAAACAGATAATATGAGTTTCAAATTAAGTATAGTCTTTGTTCTTCTTATTGTGGTATTTCAGTCAAAAGCAGTTCATCTATTAGTCCCCATGGACGCAACCCAGAAAGATCACCTGAAATCGTATGGGATAGCTTATTGGGTACTGGAGAAAGATATTGAGGTTAAATGGTTGCTGAATTACAGGGGAGGCAGTTTTTTAATGCAGCACCACCCCGAAATAGAAAACGAATGTATTGTTCGCGGAGTTAGTTTTGAAACCATAACCGATGCACAGGCATCAGCAATATTAAACGAAATTGCACAACCCGATGTTAACCAGGATGCTGTAAGCATGAATAAAGCACCAAAGATTGCTGTTTACTCGCCACCAAACAAACAACCCTGGGACGACGCAGTTACCCTGGTTTTAACGTATGCCGAGATTAATTACGACATTATTTACGACGAAGAGATATTAAACGGAGTTCTTTCCGATTACGACTGGCTGCACCTTCATCATGAAGATTTTACCGGCCAGCACGGTAAATTCTGGCGATCGTACCAACACATGCCGTGGTATCAGCAGGAGGTGAGAATAAATGACGAGCTGGCAAAAAAAATGGGCTTCTTAAAAGTTTCGGAAATGAAAGCTTTTGTTACCCGCGAAATTGAAAAATATGTATTCAGAGGTGGGTTTTTATTTGCCATGTGCGCTGCCACCGACACATACGATATTTCGCTTGCAGCTGCAGGAATAGATATTTGCGAACCCATGTTCGACGGGGATCCAATGGACAGACAGGCCGACGAAAAGTTGGATTATTCAAGAACTTTTGCCTTTGAAAATTTTAAACTTGAAAAAAGCCCTTACGAATATGAATTTTCAAATATAGATGCAACCAATCACAGGCATGTTGTACGCGAAAACGACTATTTTACCTTATTTGATTTTTCGGCCAAATGGGATCCCATACCCACCATGCTTTGCCAGAACCACCATAACCTGATTAAAGGATTTATGGGGCAAACTACTGCATACCGAAAAGACGTATTAAAGCCC
>JBDLJS010000060.1:0-25092 GCA_039714235.1 Bacteroidota bacterium
GTTAATTTACTGTAGCCAACCAGTTTACCTTTTTTATTATAGGTTTCAGAAGCTACCAGCCCAACTCCTTCGGCATACCACTCTTTGGCAAGCATATTTACCTTAACCATCATTTTTGTCGATACCCGCTGCGAAATCTTAATACAGTCGAACGTACCTGCCGGTGTTTCCTGCTTTTCTTTGGCTTCCACCACACGTTCGGTAACATTTATAGTCATTTTAAACAGGCCTGCAATTTGTATCTGAAGCGAAGCGTCGTTTAGTTTTGTGCCTGCAGGTGTGTTCATGTCAGGTATTTCCAGTTCGGTGGCATCTACCTCCATATCCATCTCGTTGTATGCCTGCATCGATTGGCCGTCCATCATATAATTCATGTCGAAACCAAACTTTCCGCCTTTGCAAAATGCGTCGTAAGAGTTGGAAAAAACTTCTTTGCCTTTATCATCGTATGCAACCGCCTTAACAGTAAATGTAAAATTTTTGCCAGATTCCTTCTTATCAACCAGCTCATATGCCGTTCTTCCGGTCTCTTTGCCTTTGGCCGTGTAATCGGTTATTTCCCAAACTGTGCCTTTCGAGTACGGAAGAAAAGCTTTGCAATTTTGTGCCGAAACAGATCCGGCGATTAGTACAATGAATGCAATAAAAAGAGTTCTCATAATAAACAATTTAAAGGTTTTAATTTTGTGTTTAAATCAGATAAAAATACACCTCCAAATTACATAATTATTTTTACGTAATTATCATTTGTTTATAAGAAATTTGTCCGGTATTTCTAAAAACTCTTTATTACCTTGCCAACTTAATAGTTTATACATGCTGATAACAATATTAACAGAAAATGTAGCGGGAGGAAAGTTTCAGGCTGAGCACGGCCTCTCCTATTTAATTGATATCGACGGTGAAAAAATTCTTTTCGATACAGGCCATTCTGATGTATTTCTGAAAAATGCTGAAAAACTTGGAATTGATATTTGTAACCAGGTTAAAAAAATAGTACTGAGCCACGGGCACTGGGACCATGGCGACGGATTGCGATACCTCGATAACAAAACCCTGATAACACATCCTTCGTCGTTTATAAAACGGTTTCGCAAAGCCGACAAATCGCCGGTTGGATTAAGCCTCACAAAGAAAGAGATTGAAAGTAAACTGATTGTGCTTGAAACCACCGAACCGTTTCAGGTTACCAACAACCTTATTTTCCTTGGGGAAATTCCATACACAAACGATTTTGAGGCACAAACAACAACGTTTATCGACGAAGCGGGGAATCCTGATTTTGTACCCGACGATTCGGCGCTGGCAGCTGTTATTGGCAACGAAATAGTAGTGATTACAGGTTGTTCGCACGCCGGGATTTGTAACATTACCGAATATGCAAAAAAGGTAACCGGCATTTCGAAAGTAAAAGCCGTAATTGGTGGATTTCATTTAAAACTTCAGAATAAACAGACAAAACAAACCATCGAATATTTTAAACAAAACAGAGCGGAACAACTCTATCCTTCGCACTGCACACAACTGCCTGCACTGGCCGCATTCTACAACGAGTTTAAATATGAACAGGTAAAAACAGGGATGCTATTTAATTTTTGAAATGAGCAAAACGGTTTTGATAACGGGTTCTACCGACGGCGTTGGAAAAGCAACAGCAGAACAGCTGGCAAATGCCGGGCACGAGGTTATTATCCATTCCCGCTCGAATAAAAAAGGAGATCTGGTTGAGCACGAAATCAGGCAAAAAACCGGGAACGATAAAGTAACCTTCGTAACGGCAGATTTCACCAGACTTTCAGAAGTCTCAGAAATGGTTTCCGAGCTGCGAAAACGTGTTCCAAAAATCGATGTATTGATTAACAATGCCGGTGTTTACCGTACACAAAAAAATATTTTACCCAACGGGCTGGAAGAGACTTTTATGGTAAACCATCTGGCTCATTTTTATCTTACCCTGCAATTGCTGCCCCTTATAAAAGAATCGAAACAGGGACGAATAATTAATGTTTCGTCCATGATTCATGCATCGGCAATTGATTTTGATAACCTGCAGGGAGAACGGTGGTTCGATGGCAGCGATGCTTACTCATTAAGCAAGTTGTGTAACCTGCTTTTTACAAATAAATTAGCCAGCAACTTAAACAGAACCAATATTACAGTTAATGCCCTTCACCCGGGAGTAATAAACACCAAACTGCTTGCAGCCGGATGGGGGCCATTTGGAGAGAATACCGGACGGGCAGGCGAAAGACTGTTTTATTTGGCAACAAACAACGAACTTGCAACCGTTACCGGAAAATATTTTGTAAACAACAGGCAGACACCACCTGCTCCGGTTGCTAACCGGCAGGAAATTATGGAAAAATTATGGGAGATATCAACTGCATTAATATCGCAACAAGGATTTTAAAGGAAAAAGAAACGGCAAGGCAGATTGAGAGATATTTTCAGCTGGCTTCGGAAAAAATGAAATCGCAGGATTTTCCGGAAGCGATAAATTTGCTAACGAAAATTCTGGAAATTGATTCTGAAAACCGAAAAGCAAAAACACAGATTGCCTATCTCGAAGAAATTATCAGGTTTAATAATACCGATGTTTTTTCGAGCACCAACCTTTTTATGGATCCGTGGGAAGAATGATTACCGAATTTATTCCAGCCTGTAAATTTCAAAATCCTGCATCAAACCATAGTCCAGTAAATCATACCCGGTTCCCGGTGGCTGAATTTCCGGTGCTAACTTAAAGCTCCAGGGTGTTACAATGCCCGGTGTTTTAAAATTGTGATGTGGCCCAAAGGTATTTTTATTACTTCCAACAATGTTAACAGAAACGGTGTGCTGCCCATAAGGAATCCGGACTTTCAGTTCATAAGGCTTAGATTGAACAATTCCCTGGTGTTCGCCATCAATAAGTACCTCTGCAACAGTACCTTTCCACTCTGGCATGCGAATAATAAAATCTCCCTCGATTTTTACCTTTATATCTTTTGAATAGGAAACCGTTTGACCATAAAATGGCATTCCCTGCTCTTTCCACGAACCAATGCTTAATGGTTCTTCATTCTGAATAATAAATCCTTTTTCTATTGAATTAACGTAAAAATCTCCCAGCAAATAGACTGGTTCCAACTCGCAATAAATGGAGAATGGAGATGCAGTAATAACTACCTCATTCCTCCCCTGCTGTATCAACTCACCAATATTAAAAAGATGAAAATCAGGATCTGTCCACCACTTATCAACTGCCGTAACTGGTTTTCCATTCACAGCTACTTCGTATAACCATGGCCGTTCAACAACTAAATTTATACCGGTATTGTTAAACGACTCATCGGTGTAAAACGGATAACATATGGTAAAACCGGTTCCTTTGGCGAAGTTGTCAACATCAATCAATTCGGTTTTAAACTGGCTCGACGAAACCCAAGGATTATCAGGATAACCGTGTTGTTTCCAGATTTCGTTTCCTGCCTGGTAAAAATACATGGATTCTGATTTGAATTTCCCCATTGTCAGTTCCACATAATCGAGGTTTAAAATATTAGGAGTAATTTTTGAAACTTTGGATTTACCGGATTCTACCAGGTTCCTGTTTCGTTTAACTTCCGCCTTTTGGCTTTTTTTCCTTTTGTTCGAGATATACAACAACTTACTTCCGGATGGAGGTAATGTAAGTTCAAAATGAACTTTCTCTGAAATTCTTTTAAAAATGTAAGGTTCAATTTTTCCATTGGCTGCATTCAAATCAATTACCGACTTCCCTGGCATATTTATCTTTAATTCAGTCGTTTTATCGCGGTGGAAGTTGGTTAAAAAAATCAACTGTCCGTCTTCAAATTCTCGTCGCTGATGAAACACTTTACCCTTTACAGAATTAATATCTTCAAATTCGATATCATCGTTTTTTGCCAGTTTTTTATATAAATCCTCATTGGCAGCATCAATTACCTCCCAGTTTTCAATATTTTGAAGTTCAGAATATTCATGCTCCATCCCGTCAACAAATTGCAGATTGGCGTTCACCTGCATAACTTTGCCTCCGTTTTGGGTAAATTCTTCAATAAGACGATGAGTTGTTGCATCGAGATTTTCAATCCCCGGTGGCAGAATTACCAAATCGTAAGCGGCTTTATTAATTACGAATTTCCCTTCCTCAATTTTTCCGTGATCTTTAATAATGTTTTCACAACCCAAATCATATTCTACCTGAAATTTTTCCAGTTGCTCCAGGAAAGGTTCAAACTGTTTTTGTATCTGATACATTTTTTCGTTTGCCCTGTCGGTCGGATTATAATACATCCAGGCTGTTGTGGTTGGTTCGATAATTAAAATATGGTTTCTCTGGAAACCTGAAGATAATGCCATCGAAAGACGTGCAAAATAATCGGCTTGGTAGCGAAATAATCCCCAATACGGAGAGTGGGTACCAAATGATTGAGGGAAGTCGTGTTTTCGGTCTCCCGCCATGGAAATATACGACAGATGCTGGTTCATAAAATTAACGCCCAGTACGAATTCCCAGTCACCCAGCCGTTTCATATCGTCGAAAGTCAGTTCCCAGCCGGCTGCACCATAGGTTTCGCTTAACGCCCTGTGTCTTTCAAACTGATTAACCACCGAAGACAGTTCTTTTATATTACGAATATTACCGAACTGGTCAGGGCGACTTTCTTCGGCGTTAAACAGCATATCAACCGCCGGAGTCTGGTGCCAGGCATACATTGCCATATTATCGGGTCCCTCTTTTGGGCTTGGCCAACCATGTTCCCAATAGTGGCCTGTCCACTGCAGGTTTTTTTCTTCGGTATATTTATTCCATGGTTTCGACCAGCGATCGATAAACAACTGTAAAATTGTTGATTGGTAGTTGTGCCTTACTTTTTTCCAGTCGCCCGTTTCGGTAATTAACGACATAATATGAGGTTGCAAATCGTATCCCCATTGTTTTTCGAATTGTTCGTATAAATCGGGGGTATAACGAATTGGCCCTGCCCCCATGGTATTTGTATTGGGCTCGTCGGTAAATACGCCGGGCACACGGCCACCGAATTCATGCCCGATAGATTTTTCGTAGCCCGGCATGGTTATTTCCAGAAACTTTTCCGTAACACCCGGTTTTAACAAATCAACATACGAATACCCCCCATACCATTTTGAGGTTGAATAATCATTCAAAGCCAAAACACAAAACTCACCTTTTTTACCCTTTTCCTTTTCGAGGTTACCGGTAATCTCAATCCAGTTTTCGCCTTCCTTTTTAAAAATATGCTTCGGCCTGTCAACTTCATCAGGTATTTGCAAAACATCCATTAAATAAGGTTTAAGGGCAATACCTTCGCTGTTCGCTTCCGGCATTTGAGCCGCCACATGGCCACCAGCGAAACCACTCGGGAATGAATTTTCGTCGTAAATCCACAGTTTCATATCCAGCTCTTCAGCTCTTTTGAGCGAATATTCTGTCAACTCAAACCACTCTTCCGATAAATATTCTGTTATTAAACCATATCTTGGGTGAAGAAAAACGCCTCCTATTCCTTTATCTTTAAACTCTGACAATGTACGGTCGATATCTTCTTTCGAAACATCGTTGTTCCACACCCAAAACGGTGCTGTGCGATACTCGGAAGGAGGATCCTGGAAATGTGCTGCCAGTTGTCCGAACGAAGTAATTCTTCCATTTAAAGGTTCTGTATTCGGTATTTCGAACTTTTTATTACACGAGAATAATAAAAGAAGTAAGAGTATTGAGATAATTCTGTTCATGCTGATTTAGTTATTCAATTTTAACAAATATACAATTAAATCATTCGCGAATTAGCGGCTACTTTTTCTTAATATGCTTTCTGGAAAACAATCTGGCTTAATCCTGCTACTTTATTGTTACTGTAATCTATGTAAATGCGTACGGTAAGTTTTCTGTCGGTTACTTTTACTACTTTTTCTGGTGTCCATTTTAGTTCACCCGGCTGCAAAGTGTAAGTCACTGCAATAACACCTTCAAATTCAACTTTTTGCCACGAGGGTAAAAACATATCACCCATTTTTGCCCTAATGCGGTACACTCCGTTTGTAACATTCAGTTCGTATTCATAATAATTTTTCGGGTTCCTGCATTTTGCAGCTGTTCCAGGGAAAGGTACTTTTCTCAGTCGCACATTTCCATCCTCGCCTTTGGTTATCCATTCAACCTTATCGGATTTGTTCCATTTTCCCAACAGCCAACCTCTTCCCGAGTACTCCTCGAAAGCGTGTGCATTTTTTTCGTTACCATTAAGGGTACATAATCTACCAAAGTCTATTCTTCCCCTTGTAAATGACTTAGTGGAAGAGTATGTATTTTTAAAATATAGCTCGTAAAACTGCGGAAAAAAATTAACCGCATTACGGTGCCTGTTTTTATAAGAAGGTATTGTATCCGATTTTACGACTGTCAGTTGAAAATGTCCCCATACATCATCTCCCCAAATCGTTCCTAAAAGCTCTCCCCGCACCAGCTTTTGCCCTTTTTTTATCAGAATATTTTTACGGTATAAATGTTCGTACAGATAATAAATCCCGGGATTCGAATTGCTTTGCAGAAGCACACAGACCTCTTTTTCTGCCTGGTCAGGATTCTTTTCTTCAATCCATGTTACCGTGCTGTTCTCCATGGCAACAAGCCAGTGTTTTTCAATACCTCTTGCATCGTGTAAATCAATGCCAATACCTTCGTACGAGCGGGAATACTTTTTACCGTTCTTTTCTTCCGAACCTAAATAAGAAAACATGTAACAATCTTCTTCTGTGCTCCACATAAAACCATCGTTAAAACTTACAGGGAAAATAAATATGTCGGGATTCAGCAGGTTTTCAATATACCCGGAAAGGCATATCAAAGCATCTTTTTTGAGTAATCCATGAACATCAGAATCGGTGGTTAGTGCTTTCACATTTTTGTTATCGGCCACAAATATTTTTACGCCATTTGTACTGGCAGGAAGATTTCGTTTGCTTACTTTAATAAAGATTGTATCTGTTCCTACCTTTATTCTATTATAATGATTTTCAAGGCTCAACAGCTTTATTTCTATATTATTGAAATATATACTTTCTCCAGTATTAATATTGAAATAGCTGGCATTTCCCCACTGGAAATCAGGATTTGACTGATTTTGGGCAGATACCTCAAACAGGCAACTCCAAACGAATATCGATATTAAAACAATCTTTTTCACTAATTAACCTTAAATACAGTATCATTCAAAGCAAAAGGGATATCTTTTTCCTTTTTATCAATAATTTGCTGAAACTTTTTCTTTATTTCCAGTTCGGTATCGGTAGGCTCAGTTAACAGATTCTTCTCCAGAGCATCTTTTTCAGTATTATAAAACCGGCCATCCTGGTACAATTTATAAATTCCATCCATTACCCATCGGTTGTGGTATTTTCCCCAGTTTCCCCAGCGGGGTGCATAATGGATTAACACCTCATCCTGAATATTTTCAGAATCACTTGTAATAAGTGGCATTAAACTACGGCCATCTGTTTTATATTCCTTTTGCGAAATACCGGCTGCATCGCAAAATGTGGGTAATACATCTGCAAACGAAATAACTGAACCTACCTCCCTTTTCCCTTTCATTTTAGATGGCCAGGAAAGTATAAAAGGCACATGATTTCCGGCATTAATATTCTCTCCTTTCGCTCCTTTTATAATCCCGTTTATCGTCGAAGACATAATGGTTCGGTGCGTTCCGTTATCAGCAGTAAAAACAAACAGGGTATTTTCCCAAACACCTTTTTCTTTCAGTTTTGATTCTATTTCCCCCGCAAGTTTATCGGTATATGCCATCATATCGTTAAAATAAGCTGTGTCATTTTCATAACGCCTGTCGGGATCAGCCCATTCCGGAGAATCGGGCGTTGGCACAAACGGATCGTGTACCAAAACCATGGGGTAATAAACAAAAAATGGCTCCCCGGCTTTACGGTCAATGAAGTCTAAAACATAATCGGCAAAAACACGCGGACCGTAAATATCAGGGTCACGGGGCAAATCTTTGCCGTTTTGCGTAATTAATGCATCGGCAAACCGTTCGCCCTCTGCCCTTGTCCGGTTTAACTGCCATAAACAATATTCATCAAACCCAAAATGGTTTGGGCGGGTTACGTCCTGGTTTCCGGGATTGTTCCGGTTTAAACCGTTCAGCTGCCATTTTCCGGCAATACAAGTGGCATAACCGGCATCCTTCAGAAAATTGCCAAAAGTCTTCTGGTTAGGATTCAGGTAGCCAAAATCTTCATAATTCCGGTAATTATGTTGGCCGGTCATAATTTTTACGCGCGACGGCGTGCAAAGCGGTTGAGAATAACAATGTTCAAACCTTATTCCTTCTGCCGCTAGCCTGTCGAGATTAGGAGTTTGGTATTCCGTGCTTCCGTTACAACCCAAACACTCGTAACCCATATCGTCTGCCATTATCAGAACAATATTGGGTTGTTTGTTCGATATTTGTTCTTTACATGAAATAAATGAAAAAGATAGCGTAATAGCCAAAATTAATGGCAGGATAATAGTCTTCATGATTAAAGTTAATTTATAAATTATTACAAAGCTATTAATATTTATTCACCTAAAATAAACAATAAACAAATACCTTTCTAAAAAAATTTATTAAGTTTAAAAGGTATTCTTTAAATGTAAAAAAATGAATAAATTAATCATCCTGTCAGCTTTAATTTTAATCTTGTTTACCGCATGTAACCAAAACAAGGCTTTAGTTGAGTTTAAATCGGACCAATTCATAGTTGGGATTAACAACAAAGGTAATATCAATCAGTTAACCGATGTAGAAACCGGTAATAATTACATTTCAACTGATACTATTTCTCCATTGCTTAGTATAAGAATCGACTCACAAATGTTTTATCCACAATCGGCAACTGTTGAAAACAACATTTTAACTTTTAAGTTTGAAGGCGGACTTGAAGCAAAAGTAAAAGCAGAAGAAAAAGAGTCGCACATTGCTTTTGAACTGGTTGAATTTAATAAGCCGGAAAATGTTGAGTTAATTGTTTGGGGGCCTGTTCCCAACACCATAAACAAAATAATCGGGGAAACAGTAGGAGTTGTTCGTGGAGAAGATTTTGCCATTGGAATTCAGACATTAAATCCAAAAACACTGGGCGGCTATCCTTGGACAGATAACGATTGTACACCGCAGTTCGATATTTTTGAACAGGACGACTATTCCGATTTGAGTGAAAAAAATAAAAGAGGTGTTTTATACCGGGTTGAAACTGCCAAACCCGAAAATTTTGGAAGCACCTTACAAGCTTATTGTCGTAACAGGAATAAAGAGCGGATTATTTCGAACCTGAACCACGAACGGTTTGTTTCGCCTGTTTTTGACGATGGTGGTTTTATCGGTTCTAAAATTGCCATTTTCGGGTGTCCCGTTGAAGAAACACTCGAAACCATTGGCAAGATTGAGGTTGCCGAAGGACTACCCCACCCAACCATTGACGGGGAATGGGGAAAACAGGCAAATACAGCTTCGGCTGCCTATTTTATTTACAGTTTTAACGAACATAACATTGATGAAGCCATTGCTTATACAAAAAAGGCCGGATTGCGCTATTTATATCATGGTGGCCCGTTTAAAAACTGGGGGCATTTCGAACTAAACGAAAAACAATTCCCTAATGGATGGGATGGGATGAAAGCCTGTGTTGAAAAAGCAGAAAAAGAGGGTATTCATGTTGGTGTTCATACACTTTCTAACTTTACAACGACCAACGACCCGTATGTAACTCCAGTTCCCGACCCGCGTTTGGGAAAGGTTGGAACGTCGGTTTTAACAGAAGATATCGATGCATCTCAAACCGAAATTCGGGTTGAATCGCCTGATTTTTTTAATCAATATAAAAACAACAATCTGCACGGTGTAATGATTGGTGAAGAGTTGATTCGTTATGGGACCGTTTCGGAAACAGCCCCCTGGAAATTATTAAACTGCGAACGTGGTGCCTGGGAAACAAAAGCATCGGCACATAAAAAAGGCGACAAAGCAGCCAAACTCGCCGACCACGGATACAAAACATTCCTCACCAATCCCGAATTAAGCATAGAACAGGCCGAACGGCTCGCTGAACTTTATAATTACTGCGGATTAAGGCAAATATCGTTTGACGGACTGGAAGGTAACCGCTCGACCGGAATGGGCAATTACGGTGAAATACTTTTCACCACAACTTGGTGGGATAACCTTTCTCCAGAAATAAAGAAACATACAATTATCGATGCCAGCCGTACCACGCACTATTTCTGGCATATTTACAGCAGAATGAACTGGGGAGAACCATGGTATGCAAGTTTCCGCGAAAGCCAAACCGACTACCGGATGAAAAACCAGAAATATTTCAGCCGCAACCTTATGCCGGGTATGCTCGGATGGTTTAGTATGCGCGAAAATACACCTGTTGAAGACATTGAATGGATGCTTGCACGATCGGCTGCTTATAATGCAGGGTACGCCTTTTCCACCAACGAAAGTAGGATTAAAACAAACGGGCAGACAGATGAAATTCTCAGGTTAATTGGAGAATGGGAAAAAGCACGAATGACAGATGCTTTTACCGAAGAGCAAAAAGAAAGGATGAAAGACATCAATAACGAATTCACCCTGGAAACTCTGGGTCCAAACCATTGGAGTTTACGTCAGATACATTCATTCAAATTCAAACACGAAGCCAAAGTTCGTCAGCCCGGCGAACCGCTGTTCTCTACATTTCAATTTGAAAGTCCGGAAGAAGATGCTGCCATGAATTTCATCATCACTGCGCAGGAAGCAACCATATCGGCCATTAAAGTTGAAATTGACAATAGCCGAGAAATTGTTTTGCCGGTTCAGCTTAAAGACGGTGAATCGTTAAATTATAAAGGAAATAACAAAGCAATTGTATTCGATAAATTTCTGAACCCAATAAAAGAGATTGAAATTAATCCTGAACTGTTAAAAACAGGAAAAGGTTCACACTCTGCTGTTTTCGATTGTTCATTCAGCGATAAAGGCAAAGAACCGCTCGCTAAATTCGAGGTACGAATTCCGGGGAAAGCAGAGGAGATTGGAAATAAGAACTAACAATGAAATTACCGGCTACAAATACCAGCCGCAACTACACTCCCCTGGTAATTTTTGCTGTTGCCATGGGTTTTCTGGAGGCCATTGTTGTAGTTTATATCCGCGAATTATATTATCCCGAAGGATTTCAATTCCCTTTAAAAGCATTGCCCCAGTGGTTAATCGTTGTTGAACTGGTACGCGAACTCACTACCCTTTTAATGCTTGGTGCAGTTGCATGGATATCAGGAAAATTATTTTTAAATCGGCTTTCAGCCTTTCTTTTTCTTTTTGGAATTTGGGACATTTTTTACTACATAGCTTTATATATTTTTCTTGGCTGGCCCGAATCGCTGCTCACATGGGATATTCTGTTTCTAATTCCAATTACATGGGTAGGACCAGTGCTTGCACCGGTTATCTGTTCGGTGTTAATGATAATTATGGCAATTGTGTTTGATTATCTGCATATTAAAAAGAATTTAACAAACCTCCAAACAATAGAGTTGATACTTATATTTGCAGGGGCAGCTGTTATCTATTTCACATTCACTGTAGATTTTGGAATAATATTGTTCAAGGGTAACTTTTTATCACAATTATCTACACTTGCAGAAAATCATGATTTTCTTAAAATATTAACCTCGTGGAAACCAACACGTTTTAACTGGGAAATTTTCGCCGTAGGTCTTATAATCATTTGCATAGGTTTTTATTTAATTATTCGGAGAGGATTGAGGACTTGATGCTGGATATTCGAGATTCATCATTCGTTAATCATCATTCGACATTCGGACATCTGTCATTGGTTATCTGTCACCCGTCTTCTCCCAAAGGGAAGCCTATTGCGTAACTTCGTGCTTCCAACTTTTTTTCTAACTTTAACAGCTTCAAAAATCCATAGTAAACCATGATTGCTGTATTTATCGCCTATTTGGTCATTCTCATTGGAATTGTAGCCTATTCTGCACGACGTTCGAAAACCAATAACGATTTTGTTTTGGGAGGGAAAAAAATTTCCGGATTTTCGCTCGCACTTTCCGAAAGGGCTACCGGAGAATCGGCATGGCTGCTTTTGGGGCTTACGGGTCATGCTTATGCCGAAGGAATGGCTGCAATCTGGGTGGCACTCGGTTGTGTTACAGGAATTTTATTTTTATGGACTTTTCTGGCAGAACCTCTTCAGAAACTAACCGAAAAAACAGGGGCATTAACCGTTCCGGGATTGTTTTCAGGAAAATTTAAAGGAACACAACGCAGTTTTGGCATTCTTTCTTCATTAATTATCATTTTCTTTTTTGTGCTGTATATTGCAGCCCAGTTTAGCGGTGCCGGGAAAATATTTAACGACACATTCCACATCGACCCGTTTTGGGGAATGGTAATTGGTTCTCTGCTGGTAACTGTTTATACCATGCTTGGAGGATTTATTACCGTTGTGGCAACTGATGCTTTTCAGGCAGTTCTGATGGTAGTAACAGCTGTTGTGCTGCCAATAGTTGCTCTTGGTATTGCTGCAGCAAATAATATTAACATTGCAGATGCCATTGCAAATGCAAACTATACGGTACCCCTAAATGCCGACACCGTAAAACAGGCAACGGGTGGACTTTTAATTCTTAACGGGCTTAGCTGGGCATTTGGTTATACCGGCCAACCTCAATTATTAACGCGTATGATGGCCATGCGAAGCAAAAAGGAGACACAGCAAAGCCGTTGGCTGGCGGTTACATGGACCCTGTTGGCATATACCGGAGCATTTATGATTGGCATTATCGGCTACAAATTGGTGCAGGCCGGTTTATTGGGCGATGCGGCTTCGAGTGTTGCCAGCGATGCCGAAAAAATTATGCCTGTAATGGTTATGACGCTTCTGAATCCAATTCTTGCAGGTATCTTACTTTCCGGAGCTGTTTCTGCCATGATGTCTACAGCATCGTCGCAGTTAATGGTTGTTTCGTCATCTATGACCGAAGACTTTTACGTGCACATTACCAAAAAGAAAATTCAGGAAAGACGGATGTTATTCCTAAATAAAATACTTACCCTGGCAGTTGGACTGGTAGGTTTTCTGTTGGCAATAACCATGGAAGATACGGTGTACGGGCTGGTTTCTTATGCCTGGAGTGGAATTGGAGCATCGTTCGGTCCGGCCATTGTCCTGCTGATTTTCTGGAAACGATTATCACGTGCCGGCGTTTTTGCCAGCCTGATAACCGGAACAATATCAGCGGTAGTTTGGAAAACCTGGTTAGTAGAACCAACCGGAATCTCGGAGCGACTGGCCAGTTATGTACTGGCATTTTCAATGGCTGTTATTTTTAGTTTGTTGTTTCCTGAAAAAAAGAATTAATCACCCTACTGTTTTTCTGATACTAAATTTCCCATTTCATGCTCATCAAACTGATTATTCTCCAGAGTTGGAGTTGAACCATTTTTATAAATATAAATGGCAGCTTTTTGTGTTTTCGCCGAATTTTTAAAAATATTCTCTTTCAGCAATAAATCTTTGGCAGGCGAATTAACAGAAAATCCGTATCCAGTATTATTTTCAATAATATTCCCGATAAAAATATTCCGGTGAGGTGCATTGGCCTCCCGTTCCCCTCTAAGATTAATTCCGTCACTTATATTGTTGTAAATATAATTTCCATTAAAAATAACATCGGTGTCTTTATGTCCGGTGCATATCCCAAATCGTCCGTTATTGTGTATTTTGTTTCTCTCTACCCTGCTTTCATAAACACGCCAGCAAATAAACAGTCCGTCACGATCGTTGTGGTGAATATCGTTCTTTTCGATTACAGTGAATGGTGAACCTGTTCCCGGATGTAAACCCGTGTTTCCACTCCCCGAAATTTCGCTGTTACTGATTGTAACATTTTCGGTTATCTGCCAGCTGATTCCTTCTCCGTTGAAATCTTTTACATGTACATTATCGATGGTAACTTTCTCAGACCGGAGAATCAATATTCCTGCGCTGTTGCAACCATCGGCAAAATAATTTTCAATTCTATTCCCATCTGCTGTTAAGTTCGAAATGGTTACATTTTCTATTCCAATAGCTTCAATAACCGAAGAGGCATTCGAAACAAGCCCGTTTTTATCTGAACGGTAATCCCGGATCAGGCCTATGTTAATGTAAAGGATATTGTCGGTAATATCGGTAATATAGGCCGTTGAAACATTCCAGCAACTGCTGTTTTCATCATCTGTGACCTGAATTTTCATGCCCACTTCAAATCCGTCTGTATTTTTAACGGTCAGTTTTAACTCCCCAAAATCAGCATCAATAATAAATTTTGTCTGAATTCCTTTTCCCCTTTTTAAAATGGTTTCTTTACCCGAACCAATAAGGGTTACGTTTGATTTCATTCGTACAGGAGAAATAATCTCATAAATTCCAGAATTTAATTTTACTGTTCCACCTGTTTTTGCGACAGCATCTATTGCGAACTGAATTGCCTGATTGTTAAATCCTGAAATGTCAGCATCAATTCCGCCAACCGTTATTATACGTTCCGCAATTTTAGGTGTTACCAGTGCATCTGCCTTTATTATTTCCTGCGAATAAAGTAAAAATGGGATAAGAAAAGTGAATAAGAAAAAAGCTCGTTTCATGAGATTTAGTTTTAATTTATTTCAAATTTAATGGATAACGGTTAAAAACCATATTAATAATTTGATGTTTAGCTAAAAAAATGATGAGATGAAATATGAAGTTTCAACCATTGAGGAATACCTGGCAGCTATTCCCCCGGATCAAAAAGCGATTGTTCTAAAACTTATCTCAATTGTTAAAGAATTTTTCCCGGAAATCAACAATAAAAAATAGTTTACTGTACATTTTAAAGGCTTAATTATTCTGTTAACTTCGTGCTTTTTCTAAAAACATGAAATTTAACGGCAAAACCATATGGATAACCGGAGCCTCCTCAGGAATTGGCAAAGCTGTTGCCCTGGAACTTTCAAACGAAAAAACCTATTTAATTCTTTCCGATATTGATGAAAAGGGACTTAGTGATGTAGCAGTAACTTGCGAGAAAAATAGTTGCAAAACATTAGTTGTGCCAATAGATTTAAATGATGAAAGTTCTATTAAATCGGCTACACAAAGTGTACTTGAAAAGAAAATAAAAATTGACTGTTTATACCAGTTTGCAGGGATAAGTCAGCGTTCGCTGGTAAGTGAAACACCGCTGTTTGTTGACCGTAAAATATTCGAAATTAATTTTTTCGGAGCCATTGCACTCGCAAAAGCCATTTTACCGCATATGATAAAAAACGGAGGAGGCCAGTTAGCCGTCACTTCCAGTTTAGTTGGCAAATTTGGTTTTCCTTACCGTTCGTCTTATTCTGCAACAAAACATGCGTTACACGGCTTTTTCGAGAGTTTGCGTGCGGAAAACAAAGACAACAATATTCAGGTATCCATTTTTATTCCGGGACGGGTTCAAACAAATATTTCGCTTAATGCTATTGATAAAGATGGGAAAACGTATGGAAAAATGGATGCTGGGCAGGCTTCCGGAATATCAGCAGAAAAAGCCGCTAAAATTATTTGTCGAAATCTGAAAAAGAATAAAAAAGAAATTCTTGTTGGCAGCAAGGAACTAATTATGGTTCATATTCGTAGATTCTTACCGAGGTTATATTACTATTTATCATCGAGGATAAAACCGATGTAGCATAAAATTGAATAAAAATGATCGCACAAATAAACGGAATACAGCAGTTAGGTGTAGGTGTAGAAAATGTCCATGAAGCATGGAAGTGGTACCGTGAACACTTTGCCATGGATATCAGAATGTTTGAGGAAGAAGCAACCGCAGAGTTAATGCTGGTGCATACGGATGGCAAACCACAAAAAAGACACGCAGTTCTGGCACTAAACATGCAGGGAGGCGGTGGATTTGAAATCTGGCAACATACCGGGAAAAAACCGGAATCATGCAATTTTGAAATCCAACTGGGCGACCTAGGAATTAACATTGGAAAAATAAAGACCAAAAACGTCGATACTGCATACAAAAAATTTAAGAAATCGGGATTAAACCTGTTAACACAGGTTTATGAAGATCCAAACGGGAACAAGCACTTCTACATGAAAGACATTTACGGTAACATGTGGGAAGTAAAATGCCAGAAAGAGATCTTCAGAAAAAAAGAAAAGTCGGTAAGCGGAGGTATTTACGGTGCTGTTATTGGTGTGAAAGACATGGATAAGAGCCTGAAAGTTTACAAGGACATTCTGCAATATGACCAGATAGTTTACGATAAAACCGGGACATTTGATGATTTTAAGGGCATTCCGGGTGGAGATAATAAATTCCGCCGCATTTTGCTAAAACATTCCGATGTTAAACAAGGCGCATTCAGCCCGTTTTTTGGTCAATCGGTAATTGAACTTGTACAGGTTTTAGAGCGCGAACCAAGCGACATTTACGAAGGCCGTATTTGGGGCGACCCGGGTTTTATCCATCTCTGTTTCGATATTAACGGCATGGATGCATTCCGCGAAAAAGTAAAAGATATGGGACATCCGTTTACCGTTGACAGTGCACAGGCAATGGAATCGTTCGATATGGGTGAAGCAGCAGGAAATTTTGCATACATTCAGGCCCCAGAGGGTACTTTAATTGAATTTGTTGAAACGCACCGAATTCCTATTCTGAAAAAAATAGGCTGGTATATTGACTTCAGAAAAAGAGGATACCATCCCCTTCCAAACTGGATAATGAAAATGTTTAGGTTTATGAGGGTGAAAGACAAATAAGTATTGTAATTATATGTTGATTAACAATAGAAAGCCCGGTAGAAATTTCTACCGGGCTTTCTCATATAATCCGTTTTAATTCAGGAAAACCTTATCGTCATTATTAACTCTTAATCTTCAGCTAGCTTAGTCAAAGTAAAATTCTGTTCTGTTTCGTCTCCAACAGTAACTGTTACATCAGCCTGTCCGCTTTCATAACCTTCTTTTTCGCAAGAGAGTGAATAATCGCCACCAGGCACCCCTATTATTCTGTAAAGTCCTTCTTCAGAAGTTTTTGCGGTTGCAATGGTATCCTGGCCTGAAGTTAAATAAAGATTTGCATTTTCAATTTTCACATCGCTTGTATCAACAACGGTTCCAAAAACTTCTCCGGTAGTACTCTGACCAGTTTCCGAGGTCAAACTTACAGCCCTAATCACAGGCTTAAACATAAAGCCTTTAATGCCTTTATCTTTGCCTTTTCCATTATTGTTTATATTTCCCAGAACCTTGAACGATCGGCTCACATCAAAATCCAGTAAAATCTCATATTCACCACCTTCAACAACAAGAGCAGGTTTTAATTTAATTTTTAATCCACTTGAACTTCCGCTAGGAATTTTCAAATCAAAAACCTGTCCGTCATTTAGTACAACACTTGCATCAACAACGTGCATTCTGATTTCGCTGTATTCACCTGCCGGAACACTGTCTAACTGTCCAAGTACCTCGGTAACACCATTACTTAAATCAAGCAAATTAAAAGTATCTTTTACTTCAAGCATCAAAAATGGTGAAACAGAGTCTTGCTCGGTAGAATCAACTACTACCCTTTTAAGCTTAATCCAATCAATGGCTACATTTGCTTCAGCTACCAAATCGGAGGGAAAAGGTGCATCGGTAAGTTTTATTATTACTGTACTTTTCTCCTTATTTAGGTTATCAAATTCATCACCATTAAATAATTCGCTACATCCATACATTACTCCCAATAACAGGAAGATTACACTGATTAATTTTGTTCTCATTTTGTATTTATATTAGTTTGTAATTAAAATTCTGTTTTTGTCAACAAACTGGTAATTAAGTTCAAGCGAACCACAAACAATATCCAGGGCGCTTTCCATTTTTCCGGTTTGAATCGTTCCTGAAAATTTCCGTTTCGAGTCGATTTTCACAAGTATCTCTTTCCCGAAAAATGTTTCAAGCACTTTGGTTATTTCTTCCAAACCAGCTTTTGAATATGTTTTATTAAACTTTGCAAATTCAGGGTAATCCACATTTTGCATCAACGCGTCGGTTTTTATCTCCGATTTATTTCCGGTAAATTTTGTGCCCGGGTTGAGCACCTCCGAGTTTTTATTTATACTCGCTTTTACTTTACCTTCAAAACAGGTTACTGTCATGTTTTCATTTACTTCCGACACCAGAAAACGGGTACCTAAAACTTCAACCTCACCCAAATTTGTCATTACCCGGAATTTATTTCCTTTAATAACTTCAAAATAAGCCTCACCCTGAAGTTTAACTTTTCTGTTCCAATAATATTTTTTGTATTTAATTTCGCTTTTTTCCTGAAGTATAATTCTTGAATTATCGGGTAGCATATATGCTAAATTTTCAGAACCAACACCCGATAAAGTTATTGTAGCAGTATAAAAATAGAATGCGATTATTATTGCAACTGATGCTGCAGCAGAAATCCCGGCAACTGAATACCATGATATTTTTCTGACTAATT
Source organism: Bacteroidota bacterium (assembly GCA_039714235.1). GTDB lineage: Bacteria > Bacteroidota > Bacteroidia > Bacteroidales > Prolixibacteraceae > Draconibacterium. The sequence continues at coordinate 18,599 of JBDLJS010000060.1, forward strand.
TGTTTCCCCTTGTTTCCCCCTCTTCAATTTTATTTAAAATAGTGTCCAGTACCTCTTCTTTTTTTGAACCAACGGAAATTTGGTAATACCGAATTAATTGATCGATTTTGTTCTGAGTTGATTGATTATTTTTAAAATTTTCCATCAGTATTAAAAAGAATGACTGAACACTATTTAAATAACATGTACTTAATATCCACAAGTTGGTAAATACCCTACCCTGATAATGATTTTTTATTGAATTTTAAAATCTATAAAGAAAACGGGGGTAAATCCCAGTGCCGAAATATCAGAGCGAACGGTAAGGGATTCGGTTTCTGAAGTAAAACGAAGAAAATCGACCTCGACTATATTTTTACGGTTTAATACATTTAATAACGAAACTCCTGCATTTAATGAAAGATGTTTGGTCTGAAACCTTTTAACCAGTGCTAAATCGAGTTGCGAGAAATAGTCTGTACGGGTATTATTTTCAAGGGTATTTTCATCAGTGAAATTGGTTACTGGTAATCCGGATGCAATGTCCCAACTTCCTGTCAGAGTCCAGTTTTTCCAGGTAATCATTTCGGTAAGTTTTAACCGGTGCAGCCTGTCGTTATATGCCGGAATCCATTGCTCATACAGAATTCCTTCAATCTGCTCCTCTGATTTCGACAGCGAATACCCAACCATATGATTGAGTATACCATGCTTTTTCTGAATAAATAAATCTATTCCTTTTGAGCGTTCGTTACTGCTATGCGGAATGTAAGCGATTTCCCAGTCGTCGCCTGAATTCACGGGTTCTGCATACAAGTTCAATTTTCCTTTGCTGTTTTTCAGATAACCTTCAGCATTTATGTACCACCCATCCTTATTAAATTTTACACCAAAAATATGATGTTCTGATTTTACTACTCCCTCGCCATTTTCGCCAGGCAAATACCAAACAGGATTAAAGTGCCCTTCGCTATCGAAACGTTTAATACCCGTTAAAAACTGGTGGTACACACCTCCCGAATAATGAACCTTGAACTCCCTGGACGGACTAAATTCAATCCCACCGCGCGGTTGCCAGTATGTTTTCCTGGTTGCGAAATCTACGTTCATACGTATTCCCCATCTGAAACTCAATTCGTCGGTTAGCTGTATATATTGCTGTAAAAACGCATTCATGAGATATTGTTCAGCACTGTTCACTATAGAGTCGACGGGATATTCAGAATGTGTTCTGTTGGCATAAAAATCATAAGTAAACGAGTTTGCCGACCAACCAAGCCCAGCCTGGTTTCTCAAAATTCCGGTTTTAAATTCGGTTTTCCAGCTAACACGGTACTCTTCAATATAGTTATTACCATTATCAATATCATATGCAAAACGCTCATACGTTTTTTCTTTGGTTTTTAATAGTCCTTTACCCTTTCCTTTACCCTGTCCCGGATTTTCTATTACCTCCGTCAATTCTTCCAGTTCTCCGCTTTCGTCAATTATTTCTTTGTCTAAATTTGAATAACCTGCTGTAATAGAATGATACCACTGGTTGTTCATTTGCCAGTGCCAGTTAAATGCAACGCCTTTATTTTCACTTTGCATCAATTCATTTCTGTAGTATTCTTTGGTATTGAACAAGCCAAAATCGCGGCTTTGGTAATCGCTACCGTACAATACATTTAAATTGAATTCAATTTTATCTGAAGGATGAAAACTAAGTTTGGCATTTAAATCCTGGTATTGAATTGTAGGATAAATTGCCGATGAAACAACATCATTAGTTGTATTATCAGCAGGAACACCTTCTACAAGACGGTAAAACAGGTAGTTCTGCCACTGGTCGATAAAAGACCGACGCCATGCAGCTGTGACCGAAAACTTATTGGTAATTGGCACATTTGCCAAAACATTAGCATTTAATAAATTGGCCGAAACATCGAGATATGGTTTGTTGTTTTTTCCCGATTTTCCGGTTAATTCTATTAATCCGGCAACCCTGCCCCCGAACTCGGCATCGAAACCACCGCGCGAAATATAAGCCTGCTGCACATATTTCGAATTAAGCACACTCATATTTCCCAACAAATGACTGGTCTCTAATACAGGAATACCATCAAAAAGTACAAGGTTATCAGTGGGTACGCTGCCGCGAATTGAAAGCCCGGAAGAACTTCCATGAAAAAAATTGACTCCAGGAATTAAAAGAAGCGCATTGGCCAAATCGTCGTTCGATACCCTTGGGATATTCTTCGATTTCACCGGATTAAACCCAACCTTTTCGGGTTGTGGAGCCATGGCAAGCACCTGTTTTTCGTATTGGGTCACTTCAATGGCATCCATCATTATATCTGAAGATTGTAAGTAAATAACCGAAATTTTTGAAGTTGCAACCACAGTGTCTTTCCTTTTATATCCCAAGTGACTAACAAGGATACGGACAGAATCTTTAGCCGCAATCTCAAAACTAAAAAAGCCCAAATCATTTGTCATTGTTCCCCGGTTTTCATCCGAAGATACGTTACAATACAACAAATTCTCTTTGGTTTGAAGGTCTTTGACATAACCTGTTACAATAACAGATCGCGATTTCAAAGACTCATTTTCCTCGGTGATTACAGCCTGCTGATCTGATTCGTTTAGAATTAAAACCCAGGTACCCTCAATGTTTTTAGATTTTATTGAATAACCAGATTCCAGTAGTTCAAGAAACTGTTCAACAGAGTATTCGTTAATACTAAATATCGTTTCAATTTCCTGAAATATTTCAGAATCATAAGCAAACTTCAGGTTATATTCTGAAGAGATTTTTTCCAAAACAGTACTTAATGAAGTTCCATTGGAAGAATAACTGATCTTTATTTGCTGTGCAATTGTGACCTGAGCAATTCCCCAGAAAAGGATTAACAGGAAAATATATCTAAATCTGTTTTTCAAAGAATTCCTTCTAATTTGTGATTAACGAATTTGTAACAGGCGTGCAATTTACAACTTTAGGTTTAATTCTTTTCGTAAAATTGCCAATGCTTTACTCATTTGCTTTTCCACAGCTTTTACACTAATATTTAAACTTACAGCTATTTGTGCATATTTCATGTCGTCCATGCGGTTCATAAGATACACAACCCTGCATTTTTCCGGAAGGTTAGAAATAGCTTTCTGCAATTTTTCGTCAAACTCTTTCAACTCCATCAGGTATTCAGGCGACTCATTTTCTACCTTTTCGAAATAAGTTGATTTAAATTTAAGATCGTATTGTTTCTGCCGGTAGTTTTTCAAATAAGAATTTTTTGCAATCGTGTATAAAAAGGCACGTACAGTTTCATTTTTAACCTTGCTTCTGTTCTCCCACAATTGCAGGAAAACGTCCTGTACCAAATCTTCTGCCAATTTATTGTCGCCCGATAAATAAAACAGGTAATTCAGAATGTATTCATAGTTTTCGTTGAATACATTTTTAAACCAACTTTTTGTACCTGTTTCAATTTTCATTTTTTAATTTCCGCTAATTAAGGTCGAAAAAATAATATTTCCGAATCAAATCTATCAACTCAAATTTATGGAATTTATTATTGAATAGTTTGGAAAACTAATTAAAGAATTCGCCCGGAAACAAGCAGAAATACAATAACAATTACATCGAAAACCATTCCGACTTTAGCACCAGGAGGAACTGCTTTCCACCATGGAACCATTGCAATCAGCGAATAAACAGCCGAAATAGCAACAACAACTGCCACCCAGCTTTTATCGAAGTAAAATCCGAATGCCGAAGCTATAAATCCTGCACAGGCAATAAACCATAACACTCCCCAAAACATTCCAATTCCCGAACTTAACAACACTTTATCTGAAAATAGCCAGGGAGCATTTTTAAAACCTGCCTTATCGGCTTTAAATGGTGCAAGTATTCCACCAATATGTGCCATCCCGTGGATAAAAAGCACTACCGACAAAATAATTTTTATTACCATTCTTTTAGATTTATTTTACCGAAAATTTATAAATGGTAGTTGTTTTCAGCGTTTCACCTGGTTTTAACAGTGTTGACGGGAAATTTGGTCTATTCGGGCTGTCTGGAAAATGCTGGGTTTCGAGGCAGAAACCGGTGCGTTTTGAATATGCTTTTCCACCTTTACCAATGGCGGTTCCTTTCAGATGGTTTCCGCTGTAAAACTGAACACCCGGTTCAGTGGTAAATACTTCCATATACCTTCCACTTTCGGGTTCATATGCACTTGCAGCGAATGCCAGTTCTCCTTCATTTTTATTAATCACATAATTAAAATCGTACCCTATCCCATATTCCAATTGCTGGTTTGAAGCATCAATTCGTTCTCCAATTACATGTGGTATCGTAAAGTCGAGTTCAGTGCCCCGAATATCAACAATTTCACCGGTTGGAATCATACCAGCATCAACCGGGGTCGATTTGTCTGCGTTAATAACCAGAACATGGTCAAGTATATCACCGTTTCCTTCACCACGCAAATTGAAATAAGCATGGTTGGTAATATTTATATGGCAAGCTTTATCAGTAGTTACCTCGTAATCAATTTTCAATTCGTTGTCGTCAGTTAATGTATAAGTAACTTTGGCTGTTTTATTACCAGGAAATCCAAAGTCACCATCGGCACTTGTGAGGCTGAAAATGGTAACATTACCATCTTTTTTATAATCCCAAACTTTACGATACCAGCTGTCTGGCCCTGAATGGAGACAGTTTTCACCGTTATTAACCGGGAGATTATACGTTTCTTCATCTATTGTAAACGTAGCATTGGCAATCCGGTTGGCAAACGGCCCAACTACTGCTCCGTGGCTTGCACTGTGTTGCTGGTATTCTTCAATCGACTTAAATCCGAGTACAACATCTGCTGGTTTGCCCTTTTTATCAGGTGCATAAATTGAAACTATTTTTGCCCCGTAATTGGTTAATGCAGCTATCATTCCATTCTCATTTTCCATGGTAAACAAACGTGTTGTTTTACCTTCGATAACACGCTCAAAATCAGCTTTCGAATATGGCATATTAATCTCGTTTTGTTTATTTAAATTACATGCTGTAAACAGCACAATCAATAAAATAAGGTTAAGGTATTTCATTTTGTTAAAGTTCGAAGACGGAAGACCGAAGTTAATCATCCCAAGCCATTCTGTCTTCAGTGAATAATATTTTTTTAGACACGATAAAAATACAAAATCATTGCTTATCACAAATTTGTATTTTTATTTGTAATATATTTAGTTTAAAATGGAATCGATAAAAGAAATATATAAGGTTGGTCATGGTCCTTCAAGCAGCCATACTATGGGGCCCAAAAAAACGGCTGAACGTTTTCTGTCCAAAAATTCAAATGCTGCCCGGTTTGAAGTAATATTATATGGCAGTCTGGCGGCTACCGGTAAAGGCCATTTAACCGATATTGCTGTAAAGGAATCGTTTAAGAAACACGAGGTTGAAATAATATGGGAGCCAAAAACCTTTTTGCCAAAGCACCCGAATGCTCTTAAATTTAAAGCATTCGACAAGCAAAATAAAATTCTTGATGAATGGACTGCGTACAGCATTGGAGGTGGTGCAGTAATCGACGATTTTACCGAAACCGAAACCAAAATGGTTTATCCGTTCTCGAAAATGGAGGATATTTTAAACTGGTGTAACCAAAACGGTAAACAACTCTGGGAATATGTTGAAGATCATGAAGGAGAAGAAATCTGGGATTTTCTGGAGGAAATCTGGGATGTAATGCTCACTTCTATAAAAAATGGGCTAAGTAAAGAAGGGGTTTTACCGGGTATTTTAAAGCTACCCCGAAAAGCACAATCGTTTTTTGTTAAAGGCCAGAACTTTGCTACCCCATTTAAACGCCGGTCTCAACTGTTTTCTTATGCACTTGCAGTATCGGAGGAGAATGCTTCGGGCGGTAAAATAGTAGCAGCGCCAACTTGTGGTGCCAGTGGTGTTTTGCCTGCTGTTCTTAAATATTTCAGGAAAGTTCATAAAAACGATAACCAATCAATCTTAAGGGCACTAGCAACTGCCGGATTAATCGGTAACATTGTTAAAACAAACGCTTCAATATCCGGGGCTGAAGTTGGTTGTCAGGGCGAAGTGGGAACTGCCTGTGCCATGGCATCTGCCGCGGCTACACAATTAATGGGCGGCACTATTTATCAGATTGAATATTCGGCCGAAATGGGTATGGAACATCACCTGGGATTAACCTGCGATCCTGTTGCCGGGCTGGTACAAATTCCTTGTATTGAACGAAATGCTTTTGCGGCAGAACGCGCCGTTTCGCACAACAATTACGCTCTGCTTACTGACGGCAGGCACCGCATCAGTTTCGACGAAGTGGTTGAAACAATGTATAAAACAGGAATCGACCTGCAAAGCCAGTACCGTGAAACATCGCAGGGAGGGCTAGCTAAATATAATGCCCTACCCAAAGGTTAATTAATTACCGGATAATATGGCATCTTGTTAAGAGGAACTCTTAATCTTTTCTAAATCGATCCTCGCA